>DASWOL010000079.1:0-12649 GCA_036398695.1 Cellulomonas sp.
TCGGCTCGTTCGCGTTCGACGACGAGTCGCCGGCCGGGGGTGTGCTCGTCGTGCCTCGCGTCGTCGTCGGTCGCCGTGGCGGGCGGGCCTGGCTGACCACGATGACGCCGGCCGGCGACCTCACCGCTCCCCCGGACGCCGGCGTGCTGCGCCCGGCCGGCGAGCGCCCGGCCGGCCCCGGCGCCGTGCGGCAGGAGGACGGCGCGCTGACGCCCGCGCAGTGGGGTGAGGCCGTGCGCGACACGGTGGCGCGGATCCGGCGGGGGTCCGTGGACAAGGTGGTGCTGGCGCGTGACGTCGCGGTCACCGCCGAGCGGCCGGTGGACCCGCGCTGGGTGGCCCGCCGGCTCGCGGACCGGTACGCGGCGACCTGGACGTTCGTCGTCGACGGGCTCGTGGGCGCCACGCCGGAGCTGCTGGTGCGCTCGGAGAAGGGCCTGGTCACCTCGCGGGTGCTGGCCGGGACCGTCCGGCGCACCGGGGACGACGAGGCGGACATGGCGCGCGCCGCGATCCTCGCCCACTCGTCGAAGGACCTCGAGGAGCACGAGTACGCCGTGGCGTCCGTCGCCGCCGCGCTGGCGCCGTTCTGCTCCTCGTCCAACGTGCCCGACGTGCCCTTCGTCCTGCCGCTGCCGAACGTGCTGCACCTGGCCTCCGACGTCACGGGTGTGCTGCGACCGGACGAGCCCCGGCCCACGTCGCTCGGGCTCGCGGCGGCACTGCACCCGTCCGCAGCGGTGTGCGGGACGCCGACGGCGGCGGCGCTGGACGTGATCCGCTCCGTCGAGCACATGGACCGGGACCGGTACGCCGGCCCGGTGGGGTGGCTCGGCGCGAACGGCGACGGCGAGTGGGGCATCGGGCTGCGCTCGGGCCGCGTGTGCGCCGGCGACGCCCGGCGGGTGCGCCTGTTCGCCGGCTGCGGCGTGGTCGCCGCCTCGGAGCCGGCGGCCGAGCTCGCCGAGTCGGAGGCCAAGCTCGAGCCGATGCGGTGGGCGCTCGGCGTCCACGCGCGCGAGACGGGCGGCCACCCGCTGGGGTGACCGCCCGCCGCTCGCCGGGCTCTGCTCAGCCTCGCCGAGCTCTGCTCAGCCCTGCGTCAGCCGAGGTTGCTGCCCGGCGTGCTGTCCTGGCCCTGGCTCTGGCCCTGCCGCTGCTGCTGGAGCCACTGCCAGAGCTGGTCCGGAGTCATGTTCTGCAGGTTGCCCGGCAGGGTGTTGCTGCTGCCGGAGCCGCTGCTGCCGTTCTGGTTCGCCGGGCCCTGGCCGGTCGAGCCGCTGCCGTTCGAGCTGTCGCCGTTGGTGGCCGGGGCCTGCGACGAGCTGTCCGGGCGCGTGGCCAGCGTGACGTCGAGCGTCAGCGACTTGCCGTCGCGCACCAGCACCAGGCTGGCCTTGTCACCGGCAGCCATCGCCCGCACGAAGGCGGCGAGCGAGTCGGAGCCACCCACGGGTTGGCCGTTCACCGCGACGATGACGTCACCCACCTGGAGGCCCGCCTTCGCCGCCGGCGAACCGTCGGACACCTCCTGCACCTGGGCGCCGAGCCGGGTGACCCCGTCCGCGGTCGCAGTGGCGGACATCAGGCTGACCCCGAGGTACGCGTGCTGGGCGGAGCCGTTGTCGATGAGCTGCTGCGCGATGTTCTTCACCAGGTTGACGGGGATCGCGAACCCGAGGCCGATCGAGCCGGAGCTGGCCGACGTCGTCGCGATCGACGAGGTGATGCCGATCACCTGGCCCTGGGCGTCGAACAGCGGGCCACCCGAGTTGCCGGGGTTGACGGCGGCGTCGATCTGGATCGCGTTGGTCACCGGCTGGTTGGCGCTGCTCGACGAGATGCTCGGGTCCTGCGGCGTGACGGGCCGGTTCACCGCGGAGACGATGCCCGTGGTCACGGTGTTGGACAGGCCGAGCGGGTTGCCCACCGCCATCACCGGGTCGCCGACGGCGACGTGGTCGGAGTCCCCGAACTGCGCGACGGTGAGGTCGGACGGCGGGTCCTTGATCGTGACGACCGCCAGGTCGGTGCTCGTGTCGGTGCCCGCGACGGTCGCGTCGTAGATGCGCCCGTCCGACAGGGTCACCTTGAGCGTGCCGCCGGAGAGGCCCTCGACCACGTGGTTGTTGGTGACGACGTGGCCCTTGGTGTCGACCACGACACCGGAGCCCAGGGCCTCGCCGGAGGTCGTCTGGACGTCGATCGCCACCACGGCGCCCTGCACCGTGGCCGCGACGGCCGCCCAGTTCGGGTTCTGCGCCGTGGAGCCGGCCACCGGCACCGAGCCGGAGTTGCCCTGGCCGATGTTGGCGATCGAGGTGGCCTGCGGTCCGGAGGCGGCGTCGTTGCCGGCGTGCAGCCGGTGCGTGGCGATCGCGACGGCGGCCGCCGCCAGCAGCACGACGACCACGAGCGTCGCGACGATGGGGATCCAGGTGCGCCGCTTCCGTGGCGCAGGAGCCGACCCGGCGCCGTCCGGCCCCGGAACGCCCGGGGGCGGTGGCACGGCGCCTGCGGCAACGGCCCCACCGACCGAGGCCGTTGCGGGCGCGCCGTACGGGTGCTGTGCCGCGTACGGCTGCGCCGGCGGGTACGACGGGCCCGAGTAGGGCGGCTGGCCGGCACCGAGGGGACGCGCGCCGTAGCCGTACTGCTGCCCCGGGTACTGGGCGGGGTAGGACGGGCCGGCGTACGGCTGAGCGGGCTGGCCCGCGTACGGCTGAGCCGGCTGGCCCGCGTACGGCTGAGCGCCGTAGGCCGGGCCGGCGTAGGGCTGCACGCCGTAGGGCGGGTGAGCGGCAGGTCCGGCGGGGCTGACGGGCGCAGCGGGGACGACGGGGCTGACAGGCGGTGTCGGCTGAGCGGGCGCCTGCGGGGCGACGGCGGCCGGGGCGACCGGCGGCAGCGGCGCGGTGTCGCCGACGTTCAACGGCACGGTGTCGTGCTCGGTGGGGCTCGTTGCCGGTACCGCCTCAGCGGTGGTCGCCGTCCGGTCGGGGCTCGCCGTCTCGTCGGCCGCCGCGGCCCCGAACGGCGCGGCCTCCTCGTCGGGCGCCGCGGCCTCGTCGGGCCGGGGCTCTTCGGGAGTGGTGGTCATGACTCCTCCTTCGTCCCGATCATGAGACGACACGGCACTGGGGGCAGGCTCGGACGATCCTGGGAATCCGCTTGGAGTTCCGCGTGTCCGTCGGGCCGCTCAGCCTAGGGCGGCGGACACCGCGGCGGAGATCTCGGCCGCGACGCGGTCCCCCAGCGCGCGGCGGCCGGCACGGTCCACGCGCACCTCGACCACGCTCACCCCGGGCCCCGGGGAGGCGAGTGCCGGCAGCAGGCCGTCCACGTCCGCGACGCGCGTGTGCCGCACCCCGTACCCGGCGCACAACGCGGCGAGGTCGGCTCCGTGCGGCGTGCCGAACACGCGCTCGAACGTCGCGGCGTCGTCGAGGCCCCCGGGTTCGAGCGTCGAGAAGATCGACCCGCCGTCGTCGTTCGCGACGACGACCTGCAGGTCTGCCGGAGGCTCGGCCGGCCCGTGCAGCAGGCCACCGGCGTCGTGCAGGAACGACAGGTCGCCGAGGTAGGCGCGCACCCGGCGGTCCGGCAGCCCGAAGGCGACACCGGTCGCGGTGGACACCAGCCCGTCGATGCCGGCCAGTCCCCGGTTGGCGACGACGAGCGGCGGGGCGTCCCACGCGGCGACGAGATCGAGGTCCCGCGCGGGGCTCGACGAGCCGACGACGATCACGTCCGACGGCTCGGAGACCTGCGCGACGGCACGGGCGAGCGCCGGGCCGGTCACTCGCGCGGCGGAGCGCGACCGACGGGTGCCGGGGGCACCGGGCGTCACATCGAACAGCTTGTCCAGCGCGGCACGGGCGGCCGCGTCGGCGGCGCGCCACGTCTCGGTCCAGCCTTCGGGCGACCCGACGCGACGCAACCCGGCGGGCACGTCGAGCAGCACCTCGGCGGCGTTGCGGGCCGCGTCCGGCCACGGCGCACCGCGGGGTGCGACGACGACGACCTCCACGTCGGGGTCGGCCAGCAGGCGGCTGACCTGGCGGCTGAGCGTGGGCCTGCCGAGGACCACCACGCGGCGGATCGCGCCGCCCAGACGCTCGTCGTCCAGCAGGTGCCGGTACGCGGTGACCGCCTGCGGGCCGCCGCGCGCGCCCGACGACGGCTCGGCGAGCAGCGGCCAACCGGTCGACTCGGCGAGCCGGCGGGCGGCGGGGCCGGCGCCGTCACCGGCGACGACGACGGCCGGCTGGGTGCGCCGGCCGCGACGGCGGCGTGCCGGATCGGACGGCGCGGGAGGCGCGACGACCGGCACCGCCCCGGTGGCGGTCGTCGACGACGCCGAGGACGACGCCGACGGCGACGGCGACGACACGGCCGAAACCACGGCCGAGGCGGCCGCCGACGCCGCCGCGACCGGGCGCTCGCCGGCCCAGCGCGGCTCCACCACGGTGAGCCCTGCGGACCCGGCGGCCGGCCAGGCCTCGTCGTCCGTGGGGATCAGCGGCTCGCGGTAGGCGAGGTTCAGGTGCACCGGGCCGGGTGCGCCGGTCCGCGAGCCGGTGGCCGCCGCGACCGCGCGGGCGACGACCGACCGCAGGTCCCGCGCCTCGGACGGAAGGCCGGTCGGGGCGGGGACGTCGAACGCCAGCCGGACGGCGGTCCCGAAGATGCCGGGCTGCTCGGTGGTCTGGTTGGCGCCGGTGCCGCGCAGCTCGTGCGGACGGTCGGCCGAGAGCACCAGCAGCGGCAGGCCGGAGTGGTGCGCCTCGAGCACGGCGGGGTGGAGGTTGGCCACCGCGGTCCCGGAGGTGGTGACGACGGCGACAGGCGTGCCCGGCGGCTCGGCGGCGGCGGCGGCCCGGGCCAGGCCGAGCGCGAGGAACCCGGCGGACCGCTCGTCGATGCGCACGTGCAGCCGCAGCACCGGCGCCCCGGCCGGCCGGTCGTCGACCCGCGCGGCGTCGGCCAGGGCGAGCGCCAGCGGTGCGCTGCGACTGCCGGGCGCCAGGACCACGTCACGCACACCGAGCGCCGCCAGCGACTGCACGAGCACGCGGGCGGCGTCGATCGCGGGGGTCACGGAGTCATCATGCCCGAGCGGCGAGGGCAGCGACGCGGGTCGCCCGATCGGCCCAGCGGGCGGTCAGGTCGGGCGCGGCGGCGGTCCTGGCGAGCGCCGCCGGGTCCGGCTCCGGACGGCGCACGGGCAGGGCGCCGTCGACCGGCAGCAGCGGAGCGGCGACCACGTCGTCGGTGAACAGCTGGGCCGTGGCCAGGCCGCAGGCGTACGGCAGCTCCGGCAGGGCCGCGGCGAGTGCCACCCCCGCGGCCAGACCCACCGACGACTCCAGCGCGGAGGACACCACGACGGGCAGACCCACCCGCTCGGCCAGCTCGAGGCACGCGCGGACGCCACCGAGCGGCTGCACCTTGAGCACCACGACGTCCACCGCCGCTCGACGCACCACCGCGAGCGGGTCGTCGGACCGCCGCACGGACTCGTCGGCCGCCAGCGGCACGTGCGTGCGCCGGCGCAGTGCCGCGAGCTCGTCCACGGTGCGCACCGGCTGCTCGGCGTACTCCAGGCCGCCGGCCGCGCGGTCGTAGGCCGACAGCCGGGCCACGGCGGTGTCGACGTCCCAGGCGGTGTTGGCGTCGACCCGGATGCGGCCCGCCGGGCCCAGCGCGTCCCGAACCGCCTCGAGCCGGGCCTCGTCGTCGGCCGCGGACTGGCCGGGCTCGGCGACCTTGACCTTGGCGGTGCGGCAGCCGCCGGACGCCAGGACGATCGCCCGGGCCCGCTCGGCGTCGACCGCCGGGACGGTCACGTTCACGGGGACCGACGAACGCACCGGTGCGGGCCAGCCCTCGTCGGCGGCCTCGCGCGCGGCGAGCCACCAGCGCCGGGACTCGCCGTCGTCGTAGTCCCAGAACGGCGAGAACTCGCCCCAGCCGGCCTCACCCCGGATCAACGCGCCGTCGCGCACGACGAGCCCACGGAACCGGGTGCGCAACGGGATGGACCACACGGTCAGCGGCGGCACGGCAGGCACCGCCCCAGGCTAGGCCTGCCTGACGCCCGCCCACCCCGCACCGCCCACCGCCCAACGCCGCGCGGTGCAGTGGCACGCGTGGAGTGCAGTCGCACGCGTGGGGCGCAGTTGCCGCTGCACCGCAGGCGTCACAGTGCACCCCACACGTGCGCCGGCACAGGGATGGGCGACGGGGTGGGCGATCTGTTCCTTGACCCAGCCCGGTGTGCGGCGTAGACCATGTGCGGAGTTTGCGAGGCAAACCGATGCCGAAGGGCGATGGCCGGGTGGACGCGATCACCGAGAAGAACGCACGATGACCGAGGGCACGTGGGACACCGGTCTCGGCGAGGACGCGACCGTGGACGCGATCGCGGACGCTGTTGCGGACGGCGATCCGGGTGGCGGTGACCTGCACGGCACTGCGACAGCGGGTGACGGGTCCAGCGGGCTCGACGACATCCGGCGGCTGCGAGCGACAGCGCGGCGCGACCGCCAGGAGTGGCCATTCGCGCTCGTCGTGCTCGGCCTCGTGGTGATGCTCGCCGCACCGTTCTACGTCTTCCCGGCACCCGCCTCGACCTCGGGCTCCTTCTCCCTGCGGGTCTCCGACGCGCTCGGGCCTCTGGCCGGCATCGGCCCGCCGTTCGCCGTCCTCGGGCAGTGGACGGGCCTGTACTGGGTCGTCGCGCTGGTCGCCGCCGGGCTGGTGGTGGCCGTCCACTACCGCCGCGCCGCCGCTCGCCGCGGGATCGCCGGACCGCTGTGGCCATTCGTCCTCGCCGGCATCGTGATGATCGCCGCGCTCGTGCTGGCCGTCCCTCGGCTCCTGTTCTTCCTCGTGAGGACGGCAACCCCCACGGTTGGCCTTGCACTGCTCTCCACGGCGGCGCCGCCGGTGGCGATGACGCTGTGGATGCGGGGTCTGACCCCCCTGCTCGTCATCGGCGTGGCGGTCCTGGTCCTGTCCTGGACGGAACGCAGCGCGCCGCTCGCGGTGATCGGGGTCGGCTACCTCGCCCTCGCGATCGCCGCGAACGTGTACAACCTGTCCGACCTCGACCAGGCGGGGCTGCCCTTCTCCGGGCGGTACGACATGCTGCCCAACGTGCTGCTTCCGGGCGTCGCGCTGCTCGTGGCCGGTCTGGTCGCGGCCGCTGTGATGCGGCACAGGGCCCGGTGACCGCCACGACGAGGGGGGAGGCGCAGCGGGCCGCGAACCCGGCGTTGGCGGTCGACGACGTGGTCCACCAACGGGTGCGCCTCGCGATCCTCGTCGTGGCCCATGAGGCGCATCGCGTCGAGTTCACGTACCTGCGCGACGCGCTCGACCTCACCGCCGGCAACCTCTCCCGTCACCTGGCCACGCTCGCCGACGCGGGGCTCGTGAGGCTGACCAAGGACGAGCGCGGCGCACGGTCACGGACCTGGGTGAGGATCACGCCGAAGGGCCGCACGGCACTCGCCCGAGAGATCGCGCTGCTGGACGCGCTCGTCCGGCGGGTGCTGCCGGCATCCGCCCCGAGCGGTGCCGGCGCGGCGCCCGGTTAGGGTTTCAGCCGTGACCCAGATCCCGCTGCCGGAGCAGGTGTCGCATACCTTCGACCCGCGGCGGTGGCGCACCGTGGCCGGGTTCGACGACCTGACGGACGTCACCTACCACCGCGGCGTCGACCGGTCGGTGCCGGACGCGCACCGTGACCTGCCGGTGGTCCGCGTCGCGTTCCACCGCCCCGAGGTGCGCAACGCCTTCCGTCCGCACACGGTCGACGAGCTCTACGCCGTGCTGGACCACGCCCGGCAGACGAGCGACGTCGGCACCGTGCTGCTCACCGGCAACGGACCCAGCCCCAAGGACGGCGGCTGGGCGTTCTGCTCGGGTGGCGACCAGCGGATCCGCGCCCGCGACGGCTACCGGTACGCCGAGGGCGAGACGGCACAGGCCATCGACCCCGCGCGCGCCGGCCGGCTCCACGTCCTGGAGGTGCAGCGCCTGATCCGCACCATGCCCAAGGTCGTCGTCGCACTGGTCAACGGCTGGGCGGCGGGCGGCGGGCACAGCCTGCACGTCGTGTGCGACCTGACGATCGCCTCCCGCGAGCACGCGCGCTTCATGCAGACCGACGCGAACGTCGGCAGCTTCGACGGCGGGTACGGCTCCGCGCTGCTCGCCCGGCAGGTGGGCCAGAAGCGCGCCCGTGAGATCTTCTTCCTCGCCCGCGAGTACTCGGCCGACGAGGCCTACGCCTGGGGCGCCGTCAACGACGTGGTGGCGCACGACGATCTCGAGGACGCCGGCCTGGAGTACGCCCGGATCATTGCGACCAAGTCGCCGCAGGCCATCCGCATGCTGAAGTTCGCGTTCAACCTCGCCGACGACGGCCTGGCGGGCCAGCAGGTGTTCGCCGGCGAGGCGACACGACTGGCCTACCTGACCGACGAGGCGGTCGAGGGGCGCGACGCGTTCCTCGAGCACCGCGACCCGGACTGGTCAGGCTTTCCCTACGCCTACTGACGGGCCGCGGTCGGCAGCAGCGGCGCATCGGCAGCATCGGCACGCCGGGCCGGCGTCGTCATGCGCGCGCCGGGCTCGCCGGACGCCGGGCCGTCAGCCGACCGTGTAGGAGCCCGTCTCCTTCGGCACCATCTCGATCCAGGTGTTGCCCGGCGCGAGCAGCGCGGGCGACCCGTTCGCCAGGGTGATCACCAGCGGCTGGTCCTGCGCGCCCTTGCTCCACTTCACCGGGATGGTCTTGCCCCCGGTGGCCAGCAGGCCGTCGCCGCTCGCGTTCACGAGCGTGTACGTCGGCACCGGGGCGTTGTTCTGGGCTCTGAACTGGGTGTTCGGGTGCGAGGCGACGATGGTCAGGATGTTGACCGCGTGGATCTGCGCGTCGGCCTGCTGGTAGGTCTTCGTCATGGCCTTGGCCGAGCCCTCGAACCGGAGCCAGGTCCCGGACGCGGCGTCCCAGATCCAGTTCGGGTGCGCCTGGCCGGACAGCGTGTAGTGCAGCGTGTTGGCCGGAGTGCCGGCGACCACCGCGCTGGCCTGCGCGGCCGTGCGGCCGTACTGGAACCACGGGGTGGGCGCCACGCGGCTCGGGTCCGCCTGGGCCCAGATGTCCGCCGGGTGGGAGTAGACGTTGTGCGGCGCCGCGCGGTCCTTGGTCCGGTAGAACGCCTTGTTGCCGGAGTCGAACGAGAACGTCTGCTCGCCGGACTGCTGCGCCAGGGCGAGGATGCCCGACTGCCCGCCGGAGTAGGCGAAGAGACCGTGCAGCGGCGCGCTCTCCGGCATGTCCATGGGGCGCACCGACCGGATGGGTCCGATCTCGCCCGGCACCTGCGACTGGAACACGGCGTTGAAGCGCGACACCTCGAACTCGACGATGTTCTCCCAGACGAGGTCGGCCTCGTTGAGACCCTCCTGGGGGCGGGCGTCGGCGGTGTTCTCGATCTTCACCGCGAGCGCCGGACGGTTGGCGGCGGCGCCGGTGACGGCCACGCCCGTCAGCGGCCAGGTCGCCGCGACCGCCGGCGTGGGCACCGCCTGCTTGGTCGGTGCGACCGTCGGGGCGACGACCACGGTGCTGGTGCCCGGAGTCGGCGCCGGGGGCTTCGTCGTGTCGCCGCTGCACGCCGCGAGTGCGAGCGTCAACCCGCCCACCAGCGCCACCGCCAGGCGTCGCCGGGCCGGGCCGAGCCGGGTCGTGGTCATCGTTCCTCCGTCAGTAGCGGTGGGCGGGTACCAGGGTGCCACGAGTTGCGGGTCGGTCAGGGCGGCACGCCTACCCTTGACCGGTGGACCGTCCGCTGCGCGACCTGCCCGCCGACGACCCGCACCTGCCGCAGGCTCTCGCCGCGGCGCTCGACGGCTCAGGTCCGGCGGTCCGCGTCGTCGCAGGTGGCCGGCGCCCGCACGGCGAGCCGACGACCGGCGAGCAGGTCGTCGCGCAGGGCGTGGAGCAGCGGGTGGAGCAGCGGGTGGAGCAGGGCGTCGCCGTGGTGCTGCGCACCTCCGGATCCACCGGCGCCCCTCGCGACGTCCTGCTGTCCGCCGCCGCGCTGCGGGCCTCCGGCGCGGCCACGTTGCGGCGGATCGGCGGGGCCGGCGGCTGGCTGCTGGCACTGCCGCCCGACCACGTCGCCGGGCTGCAGGTGCTGGCGCGGGCCGCCCTGTCCGGGACGACGGCGCACGTCATGGCCGCGGGACCGTTCCGCGCGGCGCGGTTCGCGGCCGCCACCCGGGCGCTGCCGGCCTCCGGCCGGCGGTACACCTCGCTGGTCCCCACACAGCTGGTGCGGCTGCTGGACGACGAGACCGGGCGCGCGGCCCTGCGCGCCTACGACGCCGTGCTGCTCGGCGGCTCGGGCATCCCGCCCACGCTGCTCGACTCGGCGCGCGCCGCCGGCGCCCGGGTGGTGACCACGTACGGCATGACCGAGACCTGCGGCGGCTGCGTGTACGACGGCGTGCCGCTCGACGGCGTCCAGGTGCGGCTGGACGGCGAGGACCGCGTGCTGCTGGCGGGCCCCGTGCTGGCGGACGGCTACCTGGGCCGCCCCGACCTCGACGCGTCGGCGTTCGCCACCGACGACGAGGGCACGCGCTGGCTGCGCACGGCCGACCTCGGCAGGCTGGGCGCCGGCGGGCGGCTGGAGGTGGTGGGCCGGGCGGACGACGTGATCGTCACCGGCGGGGTCAACGTCACCCCGGGTGAGGTGGAGCACCTGCTGGTGACGCTGCCCGGCGTGCGGGAGGCGTGCGTGGTCGGCGTGCCCTCCGACGAGTGGGGCCAGGCGGTCGTTGCCCTGCTGGTGGCCGGCCCGGACGGCCCGCCGCCGCTCGCCACCGTGCGAGGGCTCGTCACGGAGCACCTCGGCGCGCCCGCCGCGCCGCGCCGGCTCGTCGTGGTGCCCGCGCTGCCCACCCGCGGCCCTGGCAAGCCCGACCGGCGCGCAGCCGTGGCTCTCGCAGTCGCCCTCCCAACCATCTGACGGCGCGACATAGGGTGTCGTCCCGTGGCGGTCGGGCGGGAGTGGATGGCGGGGGCGCGTCCTCGCACGCTGCCGGCGGCGGTCGCGCCCGTGCTCGTCGGCACCGGCGCCGCCGCGCAACTGGGCGCCGCGGCGCTGTGGCGGGCCGTGCTGGCGGGCGTGGTCGCCCTCGCCCTCCAGGTGGGCGTCAACTACGCCAACGACTACTCCGACGGGGTGCGCGGCACCGACGTGGATCGCGTGGGGCCGATGCGGCTCACCGCCTCCGGCGCCGCCCGCCCGGGGCAGGTCAAGGCCGCAGCGTTCGGCGCGTTCGGTGTCGCGGCACTGGCCGGCCTCGGCCTCGTCGCGCTCTCCGGGCGCTGGTGGCTCGTGGCGGTCGGCGCGGCGGCGATCCTCGCCGCCTGGTTCTACACGGGCGGGAAGCGACCGTACGGGTACCGCGGGCTGGGCGAGGTCGGCGTGTTCGTGTTCTTCGGCCTGGTGGCGACGCTCGGCACCACGTACACGCAGGCGGGCCGGCTGTCCTGGCCGGCGTGGGCCGGAGCGGTGGGCACCGGCCTGCTGGCCTGCGCGCTGCTCATGGTGAACAACCTGCGGGACATCCCCACCGACGCGCGCACCGGCAAGCGCACGCTGGCCGTACGGCTGGGCGACCACGGGGCCCGGGTGGCGTACACCTGGTTCGTCGCCCTGCCCATCGCCCTCGGCGTGGCCTGCGCGTTCGTCGCGCCGTGGTCCCTGCTCGTGGTGCTGCTCGGCGCGGCGGTGGCCATCCTCGTGGTCGCGGTGCGGGCCGGGGCGCGGGGCATCGCCCTGGTGCCGGTGCTCGCCGGCACGGGGATGCTCCAGCTGGGCTACGGCGTGCTGCTGGGCCTCGGGCTGGCGCTCTGACCGGTGGCGCTGCCGCCGTCCCGCCCGTCGTCGACCGGTTCGACGTGCTGGGCCGGTTCGGCCTGCTCGAGCTGGTCGTCGACATGTACGACCCGGTCGACCCGGTCGACCCTGTCGTCGACCCTGTCGACCTTGCCGTCCGCAGCCTCCCCGGTCCCCCCAGCCTCCCCGAAGCCCCATGGCCCCTCCGCGGCGTCCTGTGCCGCGACCAGGGCGTCCTCGTCGGCCGCGTCCTGCCGTGCGCGGGCGGACAGCGCCGGGACGCCGGCCGTGCGCCTGGCGTGCCGCTCGGCCAGCCACGTGGCGGCCGCGTCACGCGGGCCGGGCATCGCCACGTACGAGATGCCCCACGCCAGCAGCGCCGCGGCGACGACGGCGAGCAACGGGTTCAGGCCGGCCCACAGCAGCAGCGCCCAGCAGCCGCCGAGCACGGCGAGGCGCAGCAGCGAATAGGTGAGCAGCGGCACATGCCCAGCGTAGGCGGGCTGGCGTGCGCCCCGAGGCGCCTCGAGACGCCCCGATACGCCCCGAGCCGCTCGGCCGCGCCACCGCTCAGCGCAGGCCGGAGTACGAGTGCAGGCCGGAGACGAACAGGTTGACCACGGTGAAGTTGGCGAGCACGGCCGCGTACCCGACGAAGACGAGGTAGGCCGCACGCCGCCCGCTCCAGCCACGCGTGGTGCGGGCGTGCAGATACGCCGCGT
>DASWOL010000080.1:0-30185 GCA_036398695.1 Cellulomonas sp.
CTAGGTGTACTCGGCTGGCACGTTGGTGACGGTTTGGGTCTTGTGAATGGGGAGGGCCTCCCGGCTTAGTGGAGATGTCTGACGTCTTCACCAAGAACCAGGAGGCCCTCGTGGCTCACGCTAACGCTCGTCTGAATGCGCATGGTCGTCGTCTGCTGGTGGCCCGGGTGGTCGGTCAGGGTCGTCCGGTCGCGCACGTGGCCAAAGAGCTGGGTGTCTCGCGGCAGTGCGCGCATCGCTGGGTAGCCCGGTTCAGGGCCGAGGGAGAGGCCGGCCTTCTCGAGCGGTCCAGCCGACCGCACCGATGCCCGCATCGCACGTCCGAGCAGGTCGAGGCCCAGGTCCTCGCGCTGCGGGTGGCCCAGCGTCGCGGGCAGGACTGGATCGGCGCCGAGCTGGGGATCGCGGCCCGGACCGTCTCGACGATCCTGCGTCGCCATCAGGTGCCCTATCTGCGTGAGTGCGACCCGCTGACCGGCGAGCTGATCCGAGGTTCGAAGACCACCGCGATCCGCTACGAGCGGCCCACCCCGGGCGACCTGGTGCACGTCGACGTGAAGAAGGTGGGGCGCATCCCCGACGGCGGCGGCTGGCGCGCCCACGGGCGCAGCGAGGACGTGCGGGGCCGTGGCATCGGCTACGACTACGTGCACGCCGCGGTCGACGACCATAGCCGGCTGGCCTACGCCGAGATCCTGCCCGACGAGCAAGGCGCCACCTGCGCGGGGTTCCTGCGGCGAGCCGGGGCGTTCTTCGCCGACCACGGCATCATGATCCGGCAGGTGATCAGCGACAACGCGCTGAACTACACCCGCTCACGGGACTTCAAGACCGCGGTGGGCGACCTGGGCGCCCAGCACCTGACCATCCGACCGCACTGCCCCTGGCAGAACGGGAAGGTGGAGAGGTTCAACCGCACTCTGCAGATCGAGTGGGCCTACCGACAGGTCTTCAACTCCAACACCGCCCGCACCGCCGCCCTGGACCCCTGGCTCGTCTTCTACAACACTGAACGACGCCACTCAGCCCTCGGCGGCAAACCCCCGAGCAGCCGACTGTCATGAACGTGCCAGCCGAGTACATCTAGAGCCAGCGGCGCGCGACGGTCGTCGCGACCGCCGTGTCAAGGTCTTGCGCGGTGATGTTCCTTCGATCGTCGAGGGCCGCGAGCCGCCGGGCACTGTTCGCGGTATGCGCGACGGCCGCGAACGGCAGCCCGGACAGTCTGTGTACGAGAGAGTCGATGTCGTACTCGAATGTGCGTGGAAGCTGCCGGCGTAGGAGAAGTGCGATCTGCTCGTCCGTCGGCAACGGCACCTCCACGACCTCGTCAAACCGGCGCCACATCGCGGTGTCGAGGATCTTCGGATGGTTCGTCGCGGCGATCACGATCGATGGGCCAGTGTGCTTGTCAATGAGTTGGAGCACAGCGTTCACGACGCGACGCAGTTCGCCGTGGTCGCTCGGGTCGTCACGAAGCTTGCCGAGGGAGTCGAACTCGTCCAGCAGAAGTACGCACGGAGATGCCGCCGCGAAGTCGAACAGGGATCGAAGGTTCGAGGCGGTCTCGCCCAGGTAACTGGACACGAGGCTGTCGAACCGCGTGCTGGCCAGTGGCCACCGGAGGGCCGCCGCCATCGCCGACGCGATGGAGGTCTTGCCGCACCCCGGCGGCCCGTAGAGCAGAAGACGGGTGCGACGGCGGATCCCCGCGGCATCGAGCGCGTCCCACCTGCGAACCTCGTCGACGACCCCCTGCAGCGTCGCGCGCGCCGGCTCGGCAAGGACAACGTCTTGCAGACCGCCCAGGTCGGACATCGAAACATCGACCAGTGGCACGTTTGTGTCCCGATCGCGTGGCGTGTCCGGCAGGACGGAGGCGTCGAGCTGGACTGAGCGCGTGCCTGCTGCGAGCAGCCGGCGCAGGTCGCGGGCCAAGGTGGTGTGCTGCTTGGCCTCTTCCTCGTCGATGATGCCCTGCGTCGCACGGCGGAATGCGAGGTCATCGCGGTCGTGGTACGCCGCGATGAGCTCCTTGATGTGGCGCCCGGCCATGGCTGTAACCGTACCCCTTCCACTATTCCCTTAGCGCTAAATCTATAGCGCTATCCTAGCGTCGTGCCTGGACGAGTGCGCCGAGCTGACAGCCCCCATCGGGACGCAGCGAAGGCACTTGCCGCACGCATCCGATCGGCTCGGACCCGGCAGGGGCTTTCCCAGCAACGACTCGCCGAGACCGCTGCGGTCGCGTACGGCACGATCCGAGCGATCGAAGGTGGCGCAGTCGTCGAGCCGGGGATCTTCACCGTTCAGGCGATCGCGCGTGCCCTGGGACTTGAACTCACCGAACTGGTCCGCGACGTGAAACCGCAGTCTCGGCGCTAGCCAGCAGGGTGGATTCATCGCGGACGATTCGGCCGGCGAGCTCCGGCCGGTGACACTGAGCGCGTGGATGAACACCTCGCCGAGCCCGGTCCGAACGATCCGCTCGACGTCCGCAGCCGGCCGGACGAGACGATGCGCGACGTGCCGATCAGCGGCGGGCAGATCCCGGCATGGGCAGACGAGGCCGAAGCCGGCTACCACCTCAACGGATTGCGCAGTGCGACGGCGAGCGTCGCCCCTGAAGAAGATCAGGCGTTGGCGGCGCTCCGTCCTGAGCCCACCGACGACTTCGGAGTACCGGTGGGATTCTTTGGCACCCATCCCGAGGCAGTGTGGGGCGCAATCGGCCGGACTGTCGCGGTGGGCGCTCTGCTCGAGGACCGACTCGTCACTCTCCTGCAGACGCTGAGGGGCAAGACGCAGGCGGATTTCGCCAAATTCGGTGCAGGAGAGGTTGTTGCCAGACTTCGAAAGGCGACGCCTGCCGACGATGAGCCGTGGAACGGCTTTGCAGCATGGCTCGACCGCGTCGGAGAAGCGCTTGAGTGGCGCAATGACGTGGCTCACAACCTCTGGCCGGCCCAGCCGAGCAACCGCCTGTTCGGGCATAGGCTGGACCGGACCGGCAAGCGACGGACGGTAGAGACGACGACCGAGGACTTGCAGCGCCGACTCGTCGAAGTTGTCGCCGTCGTCCGCGAGTGGGACGGCTGGTTCGCGCTCGCCAACCGCCCGTCGACAAGAGGTTGAAGCCACCTCCCGTCCGCGTCGGACAGCCCGCCCCTCGGCACGCATTGCTCGACGTCCTTCGTGCGTGCCCGCCGCGGGGTTCGCTCTGCGTCGACCACGGCGCCGAGAAGATGCGTCGCACTGGACCCTCACGTGCGGGCAGCCCGCTCAGCCCGTCGATACGCGCGGCAAGCCGCCTTCGCCTCAGCGCGAGCGTTCAGCTCATCCCTACTTCGGATCCGCCTGGCCACGCATCTGACTCGACGACCCTACGGCCGAATCCCCGCCGTCGTCGTCGAGCAAGCCGCGCCGACGGGAACTTGCCGGCACAAGTGCGCGGACAGTCCGGCGAGGGAGCGCCCAGCGCCGCTGCAGCCCCGAGATAATGCCGGGCGGAATCTCAGACCCGGGGGTGTGGCGATGCGGTTCGTGCCTCTATCGGTGCGTCGTGGTGTGCGTGAGCCGTTGACGTTCGTGCCAGGCGTGCCGGCTCACCTCAAGGTGCAGCTCATCGAGTGGATCGAGCCCTTCTTCCTCACCCGCGACTTCATGGGCGTCAACCCGAGGACCGAGAACATCGATGGCGCCATCACCCTGCTCCAATGGCCCATCGCCAAACGTGATGAACTCGCACGTCTGAACGCTCTGTTCGACTACATGGTCGCCGACGACGACCGCTTCCTTGACGCGATAGACCTGACGCTGAAGGCTGCCAGCGAACGGGCCCGAGACACCCTCGACGACCTCCTCGAGCAGGGAATGTCGACGTACCGGGTCACCGTCACTGAGCCGTACCAGCTCGAGGACCGGCTCACGGCGACCGCACGCGACGCGATCACCGATGCAGCCTCGCCACGCGACGCCGCGGCGGACCACATCGCTGACGCCTGGCGAAGTGCCTACGGACGCAAGAGGGACGCCACCGCGGCGTGGAACTCCGCGGTGAAGGCCGTCGAGGTGCTCCTCCACCCGATCGTCGTGCCCAGGAACGCGAAGGCGACCCTCGGCTCGATGGCGGCAGTGCTGCGCAACAAGCCTGAGGACTGGCGGTTCGCCATCGCAGCGAACGACAACGACACGACAGCCCGGCCCTTTCTGCGCGCGCTCGAGCTCGTCGGATACGAGCCCGGTCGTCACGGCACGGATCCGGACCGTGCAACGCTCATGCAGGCTCGCGTCGTCGTTCTCCAGTCAGTGACCATCGTCGAATGGCTCCGCTCCGGTGCATTGACACGCGCTTCGTGACGGCGGGCCCACGAGTGGCATCGTCGAGATCGAGCGGGTGACGAGTCGGGTGCGAAGGTCGATACCGCCTCCGGGACCGACGATCCCGGATCGATGTGCACAGGGCGCCTGGCGGGCGTTGTCCAGAAAGACGGTGGTCGCGCCAACTTGACGATGTCTTAGCCGCGCTGCTGCGCCTCATTGGCTCGGGCCTGCTCGTTCCGAACCGGACCAGTACTGGCCCGGCTCCACCGACTTCGCGAACATGAGGCCAGAGCCACGTGGCCACCGCCCTCAGGGACACGTATCCACGGCCTTCACGTGCCGAACGCGTCCCAGAACCAGCCCTCAGCCGCACACGTCTTCCCACCGATTCCCGAAACGGCGCCCTGTTCCCGAACTCGACGAACCCCAGCAGCAGTGCGGCTACATCTGCATGTCGACGAACCGAGAGAAGTGCCCCTGGAACGCGACGGTGATGGTGTCCGTGGGGCCGTTGCGGTGCTTGGCGACTATGAGGTCTGCCTCGCCGGCGCGCGGCGACTCCTTCTCGTACGCGTCCTCGCGATGCAACAGGATGACGACGTCCGAGTCCTGCTCGATGCTGCCGCTCTCACGCAGGTCGCTGAGCATCGGCTTCTTGTCCTGGCGTTGCTCGGGACCACGGTTGAGCTGGGAGATCGCGATGACCGGCACCTCGAGCTCCTTCGCCAGGAGCTTCAGTGCCCGCGAGAACTCCGAGACCTCCTGCTGGCGCGATTCGACGCGCTTTCCGGAGGACATCAGCTGCAGGTAGTCGATGATCACGAGCTTGAGGTCGTGTCGCTGCTTGAGCCGGCGGCACTTCGCCCGGATCTCCATGAGCGACATGTTGGGCGAGTCGTCGATGAACAGGGGTGCGTCCGAGATCTTGCCCATGGTCGAGGCAACCTTGGTCCAGTCGTCCTCGCCCATCTGGCCGGTGCGCAGCTTCTGCAGGTGCACCCGCGCCTCGGCGGACAACAGGCGCATCGTGATCTCGTTGCGACTCATCTCGAGCGAGAACACGACGCTGGTCAGGTGGTGCTTGATCGCCGCCGACCTCGCGATGTCGATGCCGAGGGTCGAGTTGTGCGTCGGGATCATCGTCGGGCCGGCCAGGTACAGGTGCTCGAGGTGGTCCACCTGCACGCAGCGCACCGGCACGGACTCGATCGGTTCGACCCCGACGATGTAGCGCCGCCCGAGCCGTGGAGTGGACGAGTGCCGACGGATCTTGTGCGCCAGCCGCTTGCGCTCGAGCAGGAACACGTCGTCGTCCGTCGTGAACGTGATGGTGTAGGCGGTCGACGTCGCCACCGTGCGTCCCCTGACCGGCCTTGCCGAGAGACCGGTCCGGTAACCCAGCGAGTGCACCAGCTCGCGCACGTCCTCGGCCAGGCCGAAGTCGGTCAATGTGATCTGAGGACTGCCGGTCGGGTTCACCGTCCCGTCGGTGTCGAGCAACCCGGCGAGCAGGTCACGCCGTTGGCGCTCACTCGCGCGCAGATACGCGGGCGGGATGTGCTTGTTGTCCAGCGAAACCTCGTCTGGCAGGCCGATGCGGTACAACCGGGCCCGTCCCATGGCGCGGGCGCTCGACAGGTGAACCGCGTAGCCGCGGCTCTCGATCTCGACGACGATCCCAGAATCCGCGCTGGTGAACCTCGCCGACGCCGCGTGGCCGTCCCCGAGCCAGGCCCCGAGCACGTACGGGTCGACGAGCAGGTCCGCGTCCGGCAGCGACAGCGGAGCGGTGTTGTCGATGCTGTGGTTCGCTCGCGCGTCCGCCGTCGCGCATCGCACGGTCGCCGCCAGATCCTCGGTCGTCCGGGTGCCCGGCCCGGTGCCCGGAACCCGCCGCTCCGCTCTCGTCCGTGTCCGCCATTCGTGCCAGGCGTCGGCGACGATCGTCGAACCGTCATCGAACGTCACGCGATAGCACGGGCGCCCCACCATCACGTCGGTGGCCGCGACCACGCGCGTCGGTGTCCCGTCGGCGGCGATGAGCCGGTCACCGACGGCGACCTCGCCCATCGTCGTCCATCCCGTCGGCGTGGGCAGGAGCGTGTCGAGCGCAAGAGCTTTGCCGATGGCCGGCCGCGCGGCGATGACGATCATCTGCCCGGGGTGCAGCCCGTTGGTCAGCTTGTCGAGGTCCGCGAACCCCGTCGGGACGCCCTTCATCCCGTCGCCGTGGTGGCCGGCCGCCTCGATCTCGTCGACCGTCTGCCCGATGATCTCGGAGAGGGGGACGTAGTCCTCGCTCGCTCGCCGCTCCGTCACGGCGTAGACCTCGGCCTGGGCGGTGTTCACTAGCTCGTCGACGTCGCCGCCGTCGGACCCGTAGCCCAGCTGCGTGATCCTCGTGCCCGCCTCGACCAGCCGGCGCAGGATGGCCCGCTCGCGCACGATCCGGGCGTAGTACCCGGCGTTCGCCGCGGTGGGAACGGTCGAGATGAGGGTGTGGATGTAGGGCGCACCGCCGATGCGGGCGAGCTCACCGCGCTTCGTCAGCTCGTCGGCCACCGTGATCGCGTCGGCCGGCTCGCCGCGGCCGTAGAGGTCGAGCACCGCCTCGTACACCAGCTCGTGAGCCGGGCGGTAGAAGTCGGTGCCGCGGAGCACCTCGACGACGTCCGCGATCGCGTCCTTGCTGATCATCATGCCGCCGAGCACCGAGCGCTCCGCGTCGACGTCCTGCGGCGGCAGGCGATCGGGGCCCCCCGGTCCGGCCGACAGGCCGTACTCGAGATCCTCGATCGTCACCGGTGCCCCTACCTCTCGCTGCGTTCTACCCTACCGAACATGTGTTCTACCGACAGGGTCTGACACGCGCTCTCAGGAGCCCCTGAGACCGGCCCCCGGAACCGATGACCACCCGAGGCTAGAGGGGTCCAGGGCACCCGTCGAATCCCTCCGTCCACACCCCCTGTTGACCGACGGGGGATGCCTGTTGACCGCCGCCTGGGCTGTGTCCACAGGTCGTGGAAAGGACTGTGGATACTCGTTCCTGGCAGCGTTCGTGCGGCTCAGCGACCTGCAGGGTCACCGTGCACGCCCTGTGGAACCGCGGGTTCGGGGAGGAGTTGGTCCAGATTTCACCTGGTGGACACACAATGTCCACGATCGACCGGCAAGTACTCGCCCTGGCCGTGCCGGCGCTCGGTGCGCTCGTCGCCGAGCCGCTGTTCGTCCTGGTCGACTCCGCGATCGTCGGCCACCTGGGTTCCGTTCCGCTCGCGGGGTTGGCACTCGCCTCGACCGTGCTGACCACGGTGGTGGGCCTGTGCGTCTTCCTGGCCTACGCGACGACGGCCGCGGTGGCGCGCCGGCTGGGGGCGGGCGACGAGCCCGGCGCGCTGCGCTCAGGGATCGACGGGCTGTGGCTGGCGCTCGGTCTCGGAGTGGTCCTGGGGGCGGCCGTCTGGGTGCTCGCACCGTGGCTCGTCGGCGTCCTCGGCGCGCGCGACGAGGTGGTCGGCCAGGCGGTGACGTACCTGCGCTTCTCGACGCCCGGCCTGCCCGGGATGCTGGCCGTGCTCGCCGCCACCGGCGTGCTGCGCGGCCTGCAGGACACCCGCACGCCGCTCGTGGTCGCCGCTACCGGAGCGCTCGTCAACGCCGGGCTCAACGGGCTGCTCGTCTACCCCGTGGGCATGGGCATCGCCGGCTCCGGGCTGGGCACCGCGGCCACCCAGCTGGCGATGGCGGCATGGCTCGGCGCTCTCGTCGTGCGCGGAGCCCGACGACGCGGAGCGACCGTCGCTCCCACCGCGGGCGGCCTGCGGGGCTCGGCGCGTGCGGGCATCCCGCTGCTGGTGCGCACCGCGACGCTGCGCGCCGCGATCGTGCTCACCACCTGGGTGGCCGCCGGACTCGGCACCGCCGCGCTCGCCGGGCACCAGGTGGTGAACGCGACGTGGGGGCTGACGGCGTTCGCACTGGACGCCCTGGCCATCGCCGCCCAGGCGCTCGTCGGGCACGCCCTCGGTGCCGGCGACGTGGCGCGGGCCCGCACGCTCCTGCGCCGCACGCTGCGTTGGGGAGTCGGGGTCGGCACCGTGCTCGCGGCGCTGGTCGCGGCCTCCTCGCCGCTGCTGGTCCGGGTGTTCTCCGCCGACGACGAGGTGCGCCGCTCCGCGGTGCTCGGCCTGCTGGTGGCCGCGGTGTTCCTGCCGATGGCCGGCTGGGTGTTCGTCCTCGACGGCGTCCTGATCGGCGCAGGCGACGGAGCGTTCCTCGCGAAGGCCGGCGCCGTGACGCTCGTCGTCTACCTGCCCGCGGCTCTGGCCGTCCGCGCCTGGGCGCCGGGCGGCGCCGCCGGCCTCGCCTGGCTGTGGGCCGCCTTCGCCGGCCTGTTCATGGCGTCCCGCGCACTGACGACGGGGTGGCGGGCCCGCGGCTCAGGGTGGACAGTGACCGGGTCGGATCGACGCTGAGGTCCCCCGACGTAGTGATCACGCTGCAACAAGGGGTTCTCGAATCGTGATCCGTCGTTGTGTAGAGGTAACGCAACGGAAACGCGATGGGCCTACGTTGACGCCCAGCCCCGACGCTGACGGGTCGGGAAGGGGGCGCCGGTGAGCGCCCCGAACAACCACGGAGGTAGCACATGCGCAGATCGACACCGCGTCTCGCGGGCGTGGCGCTCGTCACGATCGCCGGGCTCGTGCTCGTCGGGTGTTCCTCGAAGGACACCGGCACCACCACCCCCACCGGCGGCACCACGAGCGCCTCGGGCGGCGCGAGTGCCGCCGCGCTGACGATCCAGCCCATCATCCAGGTCGACGCCACCGGCAAGGAGGCGGCGGCCACCGACACCTCGAAGGCCGCGGACCCCGCCGGCGACGGCAAGGCGACGTGCAGCGGCGTGTCCATCGCGATGATGGGCGCCCTGACGGGTGCCAACGCCGCCCTCGGGCAGAACATCCTCAACGGCGTCACGCTCGCCGTCGACGAGCACAACACGGCCAACACCGGCTGCCAGGTCCAGGTGAAGCAGTTCGACACCGAGGGCGACCCGCAGAAGGCCACCCAGGTGGCGCCGTCGGTCGTGTCCGACTCGTCGGTCATCGGCATCGTCGGCCCCGCGTTCTCCGGCGAGTCCAAGGCGACCGGCCCGGTCTTCAGCCAGGCGAACCTGCTGATGCTCACGCCGTCCGCGACGAACCCGGCGCTGACCACCAACGGATGGAAGAACTTCATCCGTGGCCTGGGCAACGACAACTCCCAGGGCGGTGCGGCGGCGGCCTACATGACCGGCACGCTCGGCTTCAAGAAGGTGTGCGTCGTCCAGGACGACTCGGACTACGGCGTCGGCCTCGCCGGCCTCGTCACGAAGACCCTCGGGGCGGTCGCGGACTCGTCGTGCGCCTCCAAGGTCAAGACCGGTGACAAGGACTTCTCCGCCACCGTCCAGATCATCAAGACCGCCGCACCCGACGCCGTGTACTACGCGGGCTACTACGCCGAGGCGGCGCCGTTCGTCTCGCAGCTGCGTTCCGGCGGAGTCACCGCGGCCTTCATGTCCGGTGACGGCACGAACGACCCGCAGTTCGTCTCGCAGGCCGGCGACGCCTCCAAGGGCGCGTACCTGACCTGCCCCTGCGGACCGGCCCCGGACGCGTACGCGGCGAAGTACCAGGCGAAGTTCGGTCAGGCCCCGGGCGTCTACTCGGTCGAGGGCTACGACCTGGCGACGATCATCCTCAAGGGCATCGACTCCGGCATCAAGGACCGGTCCGCCCTGGTCGACTTCGTGCGGGCGTACGACGGCTACGGCCTGGCCAAGCACTACAAGTGGGACGACACCGGTGAGCTCGGTGCCACCACCACCTGGATCTACCAGGTGAAGTAGCGACCGTGCGACGGCCCGAGCCCGCACGGGCTCGGGCCGTCGCGTCGCCTGCCCTGTCCCCACTCCCCTTGACGTGGACATGCTCGGTCCACGTCCCTTCTCCGCAAGGAGCCCTCCTTGAGTGCAGTCCTGGCGGCCGGACAGGTGCTGTCCAACGGCGTCATCGGCTTCGACCTTGGCGCCCTGGGCCGCAACTTCTGGGCACTGACCATCGACGGTCTGACCTACGGCTCGATCTACGCGCTGGTCGCCGTCGGCTACACGCTCGTCTACGGCGTGCTGCGCCTCATCAACTTCGCCCACTCCGAGATCTTCATGCTCGGCATGTACGGGCAGTACGCCACGCTGATGCTGCTCGGGTTCGCGCCGAGCGGGAACACCTACAAGGAGCAGCTGCTCCCGACCATCGGCTACCTCGCGATCGCGATGATCGGCGGCATGGCGGTCTCCGGCGGAGCCGCCGTGGGCCTGGAGCGCATCGCCTACCGGCCCTTGCGACGACGCGGGGCGCCGGCGCTGGTCTTCCTCATCACGGCGATCGGCGCGTCCTTCGTGCTCCAGGAGTTCGTGCACTTCGTCCTGCCGCACCTGACCGCCAACAGGCTCGGCGGCCTCAACGCACAGCAGCCGACGAAGCTCGTGGATCCCACCACCCAGTTCTCGCTCTTCGGCGCACCCGTGACGAACGTCGAGATCGTCATCGTGGTCGCGGCCCTGGCACTCGCCTTCGCGACCGACCGGTTCATCAACGCGACGAAGTTCGGGCGCGGCATCCGCGCCGTCGCCCAGGACCCGGTGACCGCGACCCTGATGGGCGTGTCCCGCGAGCGCGTCATCATGCTGACCTTCCTCATCGGCGGCGTCCTCGCCGGCGCCGCGGCCCTGCTCTACACGCTGCGTGTCCCCAACGGGATCATCTACAACGGCGGCTTCATCCTGGGCATCAAGGCGTTCTGCGCGGCCGTGCTCGGTGGCATCGGCAACCTGCGCGGCGCGTTGTTCGGAGGCCTGCTGCTCGGCGTGATGGAGCTGTACGGGCAAGCCGTCTTCGGCACCGAGTGGCGTGACGTCGTCGCCTTCGTCCTGCTGGTCCTGGTCCTGATGTTCCGGCCCACCGGCATCCTCGGCGAGTCGCTCGGGAGGGCCCGCGCATGAACTCCCCTCACCTGATCCGGCCCCGTGCCGGCGACCTCGCGGGAGGCCCGAGATGACCACGCAGATCGTCGGCTCCGCCTCCGCACCCGTGGTTCCGCACCTCGGTGTGGGCGACAGGCTCCGCCTGTGGTGGGACGCGCTGCCACGCCCCGCACAGTGGGGCTTCGGCGTGCCCGCACTGGTGCTGCTCGCGCTGCTCCCCGTGCTGCGCCCCCCGGTGCTCACCACGGTGGGCACGGACTTCGGCGGCGTCATGGCGCAGTTCGGCATGTACGCGCTCCTCGCCATCGGCCTCAACGTCGTCGTCGGCCAGGCCGGGCTGCTCGACCTGGGCTACGTCGGGTTCTACGCGATCGGCGCCTACACCGTCGGGCTGATCACCAGCCCCGACAGCCCGTGGAACCAGACGGACGGCTGGTTGTCGAGGCAGTGGGGATGGTTGTTCGCCGTTCCCATCGCCATCCTGATCACCGCGGTCTCCGGCCTGATCCTCGGGTCACCGACGCTGCGGCTGCGCGGCGACTACCTGGCCATCGTGACCCTCGGCTTCGGTGAGATCGTCCGGCTGCTGGCCGACAACCTCGACACGCTGACGGGCGGCGGGCGCGGGCTGTCCCAGATCGCCTACCCGCAGGTCGCCGTCAGCAAGGGCCGCCCCACCGGCATCTTCTCGGCCGGCAACTCGCAACCGCCGTGGAACGCGGGCCTGTGGTGGTACTGGGTGGCGCTGATCCTCATCGTCGTGGTCCTGCTCCTCGTCGGGAACCTCGAGCGCTCCCGCGTCGGGCGTGCCTGGGTGGCGATCCGCGAGGACGAGGACGCGGCCGAGATCATGGGCGTGCCGACGTTCAAGTTCAAGCTCTGGGCGTTCCTCATCGGCGCCTCGATCGGTGGACTGTCCGGTGCCCTGTACGCGGGCCAGGTGCAGTTCGTGGTGCCGACGACGTTCAACGTCATCAACTCGATGCTGTTCCTGTGCGCCGTCATCGTGGGCGGCCAGGGCAACAAGCTCGGTGTGATCGTCGGGGCGTTCCTCATCGTCTACCTGCCGAACTTCTTCCTCGGCCGCACCTCGCTGTTCGGCATCCCGATCAACGGCAACGAGATCGCCAACTACAAGTACCTGTTCTTCGGGTTGGCGCTCATGGTGCTGATGATCTTCCGGCCGCAGGGCCTGTTCCCGGCGCGGCAGAAGCTGCTCACGTACGGTCGGGGCATGTACCAGGCCGCGCGGCGCGCCACTCTCGCCATCGCCGGTCAGGCAGAGCAGGGCGAGGGAGGTGCCCGATGAGCACGACCCCCCACGACCCCGCTGCCGGGGCCGAGCACGGCGACCAGCACCTGGGCACCGAGGAGGAGATCCTCACCCAGGACTCGGTCGAGGAGGAGTTCCTCCCGGACGGCGGCATCGTCGAGGAGGTCGCCGTGGACGTCGCGGCGGTGGACCCGGCCTTGGCGGACCCCGAGACGGTGGCCCACCTCGTCGCCCCAGACCGCACGATCGCCACCGAGGTCGGCGCTCCGCTGCTGCAGATGGACGAGGTCACGGTGAGGTTCGGCGGTCTCGTCGCCCTCGACACGGTGACGTTCGAGATCCGCCGCGGCGAGATCCTCGGCCTCATCGGACCCAACGGCGCCGGCAAGACGACGTGCTTCAACGCGATGACCGGCGTCTACCGGCCCACGTCCGGGCAGGTGATCTTCGACGGGCGGCCGCTCGGAGCGGTCAAGCGCAACCAGATCACGCGGCGCGGCATCGCCCGCACGTTCCAGAACATCCGGCTGTTCTCCGACATGACGGCACTGGAGAACGTCGTCGTCGGCACGGACGCACGCCACCGCACCTCGGTGCCCGGCGCGGTCTTCCGCAGCCCGCGGCACCGGGCCGAGGAGCGCGACGCGATGGAGCGCGGCATGGCGCTGCTCGAGTTCGTCGGCGTCGGCAGGCGTGCCACGCAGAAGGCGCGCAACCTGCCCTACGGCGACCAGCGACGCCTGGAGATCGCGCGCGCCCTGGCCACCGAGCCGAAGCTGCTCTGCCTGGACGAGCCGGCCGCCGGCTTCAACCCGGCGGAGAAGCAGCAGCTGATGGACCTGATCCGCAAGATCCGCGACGACGGCTACACGGTGCTCCTCATCGAGCACGACATGCGCCTCGTCATGGGCGTGACGGACCGGGTGGTCGTCCTCGAGTTCGGCCGCAAGATCGCCGACGGCCTGCCGTCCGAGGTCTCCTCGGACCCCGCCGTCATCGCCGCCTACCTGGGGGTGCCCGACGATGCCACTGCTTGAGCTGAAGGACCTGACGGTCTCCTACGGCCGGATCGAGGCCGTCCGCGGCATCTCGCTCACCGTCGAGGAGGGGGAGCTGGTCACGCTGATCGGCGCCAACGGCGCGGGCAAGACGACCACGATGCGCGCCATCTCCGGCATCCGTCCCCTCGCGCGCGGCTCGGTGTGGTTCAACGGCGCCGACATCACCCGCATGAAGGCCCATGAGCGGGTCATCGACGGCATCGTCCAGGCCCCCGAGGGCCGGGGTGTGTTCCCCGGCATGACCGTGGTCGAGAACCTCGAGATGGGCGCCTACGCGCGGACGTTCAAGACCAGGGCAGCGCACGACGAGACGCTCGGACAGGTGTTCACGCTGTTCCCCCGCCTCGAGGAGCGGCGCAACCAGGTGGGCGGCACGCTGTCCGGCGGCGAGCAGCAGATGCTCGCCATCGGACGCGCCCTCATGGCCCGCCCGCGGCTGCTGCTGCTCGACGAGCCCTCCATGGGACTGGCTCCGATGATGATCCAGACGATCTTCCGGACGGTCAGCGAGATCAACGACGCGGGCACCACCATCCTGCTCGTCGAGCAGAACGCCCAGCAGGCCCTGTCGCGATCTGACCGCGCCTACATCCTCGAGACCGGCGAGGTGATCGCCACCGGGCCAGGCAAGGACCTCCTTGAGGACCCGGCCGTCAAGCAGGCCTATCTCGGCGTCGCCTGAGAGGCGGGTCGCGACGGTCGGATCGGTAGAGGCGACGAAAGAGGGGCCCCGAGCCGTTCGGCTCGGGGCCCCTCTTCCTCGTGTGTCAGCCCGCGACGACCTTGACGGCCACCTTCGCCGAGACCTCCGGGTGCAGCCGCACCTGGACGGTGTAGTCGCCCGTCGACTTGATCGCCTGGGCGACCTCGATGCGACGCTTGTCGACCGTCACGGAACCGGCGGCGGCGACCGCGGCCGCGATCTCCGTGGCGGTTACGGCTCCGAAGAGGCGACCGGCCGTGCCGGCCTTCGCCGTGACGACGACGGTCTTGGCCTCGAGCGCGTCGCGCGTGGCCTTCGCCTCGTCGAGCGTGGCGATCTCACGCGCCTTGCGCGCCTTGCGGATCGCGGTGATGTCCTTCTCGGCGCCCTTGGTCCAGGGCATCGCCAGGCTGCGCGGCAGGAGGTAGTTGCGGGCGTACCCGTCCTTGACCTCGACCACGTCGCCCGGAGCGCCCAGGCCGGTCACCTCGTGGGTCAGGATGATCTTCGCCATGTCGGTGTCCTTCCTCAGCGCGCCGACGACGAGTACGGCAGCAAAGCCATCTCGCGGGCGTTCTTGACGGCGCGGGCGATCGCCCGCTGCTCCTGGACGGACACCCCGGTCACCCGACGCGCGCGGATCTTGCCGCGGTCGGAGATGAACTTGCGCAGCAGCGCGGTGTCCTTGTAGTCGATGACGTCGATCTTGGACGTCTTGAGCGGGTTGCTCTTCTTCTTCGGCTTGCGAACGACGGGCTTGGCCATCGTGGTGCTCCTTCAGCTTCGGAGCCCCGGGCTTGCCCTGCCCGGGGATGGGGTGGGGGAAAGGGTCTGTCAGAACGGAGGCTCGTCGGAGTAGCCGCCGGTGGAGCCTCCGCCGGCAGCGGGAGTCGCCCACGGGTCGTCGGCCGGGCCGGAGGAGGCGGGTGAGCCGGCGCCACCGCCGAAGCCCGCGCCACCGCCACCGAAGCCACCGCCGCCGCCACCGGACCGCTGGGTCCGTGTGACCTTGGCCGTGGCGTACCGCAGCGACGGGCCG
Source organism: Cellulomonas sp. (assembly GCA_036398695.1). GTDB lineage: Bacteria > Actinomycetota > Actinomycetes > Actinomycetales > Cellulomonadaceae > Cellulomonas. The sequence continues at coordinate 15,430 of DASWOL010000080.1, forward strand.
ACCTCGTCGACCTGCACCTCGAACACCGTGCGGTTCTGGCCTTCACGGTCCTGGTAGGTCCGTGAGATCAGACGACCCGTCACGATGACGCGGGTGCCCTTGGTCAGCGACTCGGCGACCGACTCGGCCGCCTCCCGCCAGATCGAGCAGCGCAGGAACAGGGTCTCCCCGTCCTTCCACTCGTTGGCCTGGCGGTCGAACGTGCGCGGGGTCGACGCGACGGTGAAGTTCGCGACGGCGGCACCGGACGGGGTGAACCGCAGCTCCGGGTCCGCCGTCAGGTTCCCGACCACGGTGATCTGGGTCTCACCAGCCATGTCAGCTCCTCACAGTTCGTCGACGAATGTCCGTGAACGCTAGCGGCGCGCACGGACATGCGCAGCCACGCGCTCAGGCGTCGGTGCGCAGCACCTTGGTCCGGAGCACGACCTCGTTGAGGCCGAGCTGGCGGTCCAGCTCCTTGGCGGTGGCCGGCTCGGCAGTGAAGCTGACGACGGCGTAGATGCCCTCGGCCTTCTTCTTGATGTCGTAGGCCAGGCGCCGGCGACCCCAGATGTCGACCTTGTCGACCGACCCGCCGTCGCTCTTCACGACGGTGAGGTACTTGTCGAGCGACGGGGCGACCGTCCGCTCTTCGATCTCGGGGTCGAGGATGATCATGATCTCGTACTGACGCAGGCTCATACCCACCTCCTCTGGTCTTCGCGGTCACGGTCGGTCCGTGACAGGAGGGTTGTGTGCGTCGCGCCGCGTCGCTCGTCGTCTGACGAACGCGCACGGCAACGGCTCAGGATAGCGGCCCCGGGGAGGGTCCACCCAATCGGCCGGTCAGGGTCCCCCGGCGGCGGCAGCCCCGCTCGGTGTGGACGTCGGTGTCGCAGGCGGCGTGGTCGGCGCCTGGGTCGGCGGCGGGCCCGACGAGACAATGAGCGTCACCGCCTGGCCAGGCGCCACCAGCGTGCCGGCCGCGGGAGCGATGCGGATGACTTTGCCGGCAGGCTGGTCGGCCGACGGTTCCGTGGTCACCTGCGGCTGGAGGCCGACCGCGACCAGTGCGGCCTGCGCATCGGCCTCGAGGGTGCCGGGCCGGATGTCCGGCACGGCCACCTGCGACGGTGCCTGCGTCGGCGTCTCGGTCGGTGGAGGGGTGTCGGTCGCGACCGGCGTGGCGGTCGGCGTCGGCTTGCCGCCGACGTAGGCCGGGGCGGGGAACTGCGTGGTCGCCTGCCACGCGGGCATCGCCAGCACGGGTTTCATGTAGTCGGCCCACAACTTGGCCGGCCAGTCGCCACCGGTCACCTGCTTGATGCCGCCGAACGACGTGATCGACTCCATCGAGGTGCCGTCCTCGCCGTTCTGGAACATCGCGACCGCGGTGACGATCTTCGGCGTGAAGCCGACGAACCACGCGCTCTTGTTGTCCTGCGACGTCCCGGTCTTGCCGGCGATCGGCACGCCGAGCGGCGAGATGTACTTGTGGGCGGTGCCGATCTTCATCTGCACCGGCTGCTGCATCGCGTAGGTGGTGTCCGCCATGACGTCGGCCGAGAACACGCGCTTGGAGTCCGAGGCGCCGGTGAACGCGACCGAGCCGTCCGGGTTCAGCACCTGGGCCACGATGTGGGGCTTGCTGTAGATGCCGCCCGCGGCGATCGTCGCGTAGCCGCTGGCCTGGTCGAGGACGTGGACGTCGCCGACGCCGAGCACGTTGGAGGGGACCTTCGGCTGCAGGAGGGTGACGCCCGCGCGGTTGGCGACGTCGGCCGACTTGTCCGCGCCGACCTGCAGGTTCAGCTGGGCGTACACCGTGTTGACGGACGCCGCGGTCGCGGTGAGGAGGTCGATGTTGCCGAACGATTCGTTGTCGAAGTTCGACACCGACTTGCCCGTCGTGTCGTCCCACCCCTTGAGGGTCTGCGGCGTCTTGCCGTTGAACACCGTCTTCAGCCCGATGCCCTGTTCCAGGGCGGCGATGAGCGTGTACGGCTTGAAGGTCGAGCCGGCCTGGATCTTCTCGTAGGTCACCGTGTTGCGGGAGTCCTTCAGGTAGTCCGGACCGCCGTACAGCCCGACGATCGCGCCGGTCGCCGGGTCGAGCGAGGTGATCCCCAGCCGTAGCCGTGGGTTCGGTGCCGCGCCGGCCAGCGTGCCGCTGTACAGGTCGTTCGCGGCACGCACCGCCTCGGCCTGCACCTGCGGGTCGATGGTCGTGACGATGGTGTACCCGCCTCGGTTGACGTCGTCCTTGGACAGGCCCATGGTCGACTGCAGCTCGTCGAGCACCATCTGGAGCAGGTAGCCGTTGGTGCCAGCCATCGTGTTGCTCGGCGTGTAGGCCACCGTCGTCGGGAACTTCATGCCGGCACGCGCGGTCGCGTCGAGGTAACCCTCCTTGACCATCGCGTCGAGCACCAGGTTCCAGCGCGCCTCGGCCTTGGCCGGCGCGGTGGCGGGATCCCAGGAGTTGGGCGAGGGGATCAGCCCGGCGAGCAGCGCGGACTGCTCCACCGTCAGGTCCTTGGCGTCGACGTTGAAGTACGCCTTCGCGGCCGCCTGCACGCCGTACGAGTCGCGGCCGAGGTAGATCGTGTTGAGGTAGCGGCCGAGGATCTCGTCCTTCGGCTCGGTCTTCGAGATCTTCAGGGCGAGCATCGCCTCGCGCAGCTTGCCGACGTAGTCCTTCGTCGTCTTGCCGACGAGGTACCGCTCGACGTACTGCTGCGTCAGCGTCGAGGCGCCCTGCTGCGCCCCGCCGGTGACGTTGTTGAAGAATGCGCGGGCGATGCCCTTGAGGTCCACCCCGGAGTTCTCGTAGAAGGTGCGGTCCTCCATCGACACCACGGCCTGGCCGAGGTACGTCGGCAGCGTGGTCGGGTCGACGATGTCCCGCTTCTGCTGGGCGAACTGACCCATCTGCGGACCGCGCGTGCCCGCGGACGCATCCGCGAAGTACACGGTCGAGGTCTGGTACTTCACCTGGGCGCTGGGCGACGGCACCTTGAGCGTCACGTAGAACGCGACGAGCGCGCCGAAGGCGACGAAGACGAGCCCGAGCAGACCGCCGAGCAGGAACCGCCACGAGGGCAGCCACCGCCGTGGTCCGGTGTAGCCGCGGCGGGGGTAGTCGATCAGCCGGCGGGGGCCGGACGGCTTGCCGCGACCCTTCGTCGTGCCGCGCGACCGTGCGGTGCGGGGCGCCGGAGCGCCGCGCGTGCCGGCGGCTGCCCTGGTCGAGACGGGCCGACGAGCGCCCGCGGGGCCCTGCGCGCCACCGGCAGGCGACGACGAAGCCCGACGCGGCGGCGTGGGGCGTCCGCTGCTGCCTGACACCACGCGAGGGACCTCCTGGGGACGAGCGGCCGGTCGCCCGACCTGCGGCCGTGCGCGCCGCGGGGTCCAGTATGGCCGACGGTCCCAGGCGTCCCGCCGAGGGACGCCGTACCCCGCGCGACCTTCACACGATCGGCACCGCTCTGCCCCGGACTTGTGCCGACACATCGCTGCGACATACTCTCAGGACATATCGTGCTGATACATCGACGAATGGGTGGGAGGTGCCGTGCGCGGTCGTACCGACGTCCTCGAGCCGGCCATCCTTGGCCTGCTCGCGGGCTCGCCGATGCACGGCTACGAGCTGCGCAAGCGGCTCAACCTCATGCTCGGCTCGTTCCGCGCGTTGTCCTACGGCTCGCTGTACCCGTGCCTGCGCGGGCTCGTCGAGCACGGCTGGATCACCGGCGCCGAGTCACCGGAGACCCTGGAGCGCGCGCTGGCCAGCCACCGCGCCCGCATCGTCTACCAGCTGACGGCCGACGGCAAGGAGCACCTGCAGCAGGTGCTCGCCACGTCGGGCCCCACCGCCTGGGAGGACGAGAACTTCGACGTGCGGTTCGCGCTCTTCGCGCAGACCGACGCCGAGACCCGGCTGCGCATCCTCGAGGGCCGGCGCACCCGGCTCACCGAGCGGCTGGACACGATCAAGCAGTCGTTCGCCCGCACTCGCGAGCGCATGGACGAGTACACCCTCGAGCTTCAGCGTCACGGCCTGGAACAGGTCGAGCGCGAGGTCAGCTGGCTCGACGGGCTCATCGACAACGAGCGCGGAGCGGTTCGCGCCCGGACCCGCAGCACCGGCCGTCCGGCCGGTGCCTCACCCCACGCCGAGGGGTCGACCCCGGCGCGAACATCACCGAAGAAGGAGCGAGGATGACCGCCATTCGCGTGGCCATCGTCGGCGTGGGCAACTGTGCCTCGTCGCTGGTCCAGGGCGTTCAGTACTACAAGGACGCCGACCCGGAGCACCAGGTGCCGGGCCTCATGCACGTCCAGTTCGGCCCGTACCACGTGCGTGACGTCCAGTTCGTCGCCGCCTTCGACGTCGACGCCAAGAAGGTCGGGTTCGACCTCTCCGAGGCGATCAACTCCTCCGAGAACAACACGATCAAGATCGCCGACGTCCCGCCGACCGGCGTGGCCGTCCAGCGCGGTCACACGCTCGACGGCCTGGGCAAGTACTACAAGGAGACGATCGACGAGTCCGACGCCGAGCCCGTGGACATCGTCCAGGTGCTCAAGGACCGCAAGGTCGACGTCCTGGTATCCTACCTGCCGGTGGGCTCCGAGGTGGCCGACAAGTTCTACGCCCAGTGCTGCATCGACGCCAACGTCGCCATGGTGAACGCCCTGCCCGTGTTCATCGCCTCCGACCCGGTCTGGGCGAAGAAGTTCGAGGACGCCGGCGTGCCGATCGTCGGCGACGACATCAAGTCGCAGGTCGGCGCGACCATCACGCACCGCGTGCTCGCCCGCCTGTTCGAGGACCGCGGCGTCATCCTCGACCGGACGTACCAGCTGAACGTCGGCGGCAACATGGACTTCAAGAACATGCTCGAGCGCGAGCGCCTGGAGTCCAAGAAGCTGTCGAAGACGCAGTCGGTGACGTCCAACCTCCACGACGGCCCGCTGGCCGGCAAGAAGTCGGACCGCAACGTCCACATCGGCCCGTCGGACTACGTCGCTTGGCTCGACGACCGCAAGTGGGCGTACGTCCGCCTCGAGGGCCGTGCGTTCGGCGAGGTGCCCCTGAACCTGGAGTACAAGCTCGAGGTGTGGGACTCCCCGAACTCGGCCGGCATCATCATCGACGCCATCCGCGCGGTGAAGATCGCCAAGGACCGGGGCATCGGCGGCGCGATCCTGTCGCCGTCGACGTACCTGTTCAAGTCCCCGCCGGTGCAGATGGAGGACACGGCCGGCCGCGCCCGGCTGGAGTCGTTCATCCGCGGCGAGGTCGAGCGCTGACCGGCTGCTGCGGGCGCTGACGCGCCAAAGGATCGGCCCGAAGGGGCCCGGTGACCACACGGTCGCCGGGCCCCTTCGCCGTCACTTCTCGTGGCGTCACGTCGCCGTGGGTCTCGGAGCCCTTGCCCGGTCGCGGGACGGCACGTCAGCCATGGCGTGGGCGACCTAGCATCGGGGCATGTCCCTGGAGACCGCCCGCGCGCACCTCGCTGCCTTCGGTCGGGACGGGGACGTCATCGAGACCGCGCGGTCCAGCGCCACCGTCGAGCTCGCCGCCCAGGCGCTCGGCGTCGCGCCGCAGCGCATCGCCAAGACCCTGAGCTTCCGCGGTCTCGAGCCTGACACCGCGATCCTCGTCGTCGCCGCCGGCGATGCCCGCGTGGACAACGCCGCGTTCAAGGCCACCTTCGGACTCAAGGCCCGCATGCTCGCGGGCGACGAGGTGCTGCGGCTGACCGGCCACGAGCCGGGCGGCGTGTGTCCGTTCGGCAACCCGCCGGCCGCCGCCGTCTACCTCGACACGTCGCTGCAGCGCTTCGACACCGTCTTCCCGGCCTGCGGCAACGCCGCCTCCGCGATCGAGCTGAGCTGCGACGAGCTGGCGCACCTGGGCCGCTCCGCAGGATGGGTGACGGTGACGTCGATCCCGGCCTCGTCGGACGGCCGCGACGGATGAGCGGGTCCGCGTTGGTGACCCCCTAGCCTGAGCAGGTGCAGGTGATCGCCGACCTCGAGGCGCTCTGGCCCCTGGCAGGATTCCGGCGACTGTTCGCCGTCCGCCTCGTCAGCCAGTGTGCCGACGGCATGTTCCAGGTGGGCCTGGCGACGCTGTTCTTCTTCTCGCCGGAGACGGCGAGCACGGCGGGCGGCGTCGCGGCCGCGTTCGCGGTGCTGCTGCTGCCGTTCACGGTCGTCGGGCCGTGGGCCGGGGTGTTCCTCGACCGGTGGCGGCGGCGACAGGTGCTGCTCGTCGGGAACGCGGTGCGCGCGGCGCTCGCCCTGGTCATCGCGATCGTCATGGTCACCACCGGTGTCGGACCGGCGGTCTACGTCCTGGCGCTCGTCACCCTGTCCGTCAACCGGTTCCTGCTCGCGGCGCTCTCCGCGTCGCTGCCCAAGGTGGTCGACGGCGCGCAGCTCCTCACGGCGAACTCGCTGGTGCCGACGCTGGGCTCGGCCGCGACGTTCGTCGGCGGCGGGCTCGGCTTCGTCCTCGGCCGGCTCATGCCCGCCGGCCACGGTCGCGATGCGGCGGCACTGGTGGTCGCGGCGGCGGTGATGGCGGCGGCCTCCGCGCTCGCGCTGCGCCTGGACCGCGACCAGCTGGGGCCCGACGAGCTCGCGGCGGCGCCGGTCCGCAGCGCCCTGGCCGCGGTGATGCGCGACCTCGTCGGGGGAGCGCGCTACCTCGTCGCGCGGCGCACACCCGCCCAGGCCCTGGGCATCATGGCGTGGCACCGCTTGTGCTACGGCGTCGTCTTCATGGCGAGCATCCTCATCTCGCGCAACCTGCTGAACGACCCGGCGGACGTGGACGCCGGGCTCAAGACGTTCGCCGTCATCCTGGCCGCGTCCGGCGTCGGCTTCTTCGTCGCCGTGGTCGTCACGCCGATCCTGTCCCCGAGGATGGGCCCGCACCGGTGGATCGTCGTGTGCCTGCTGGTCGCGACGGTGAGCCAGCTGATGCTGGTCGCCTCCGTCAGCTGGCCGGTGGTCGTCGCGGGCGCCGTGGTGCTCGGCCTGGCCGCGCAGGCGGCGAAGATCGCCGTCGACACCATCGTGCAGCGGGACACGGCCGACGCGTTCCGGGGGCGGGCGTTCTCCCTCTACGACGTGCTCTACAACGCGGCCTTCGTCGGCGCGGCGGCCCTCGGAGCGGCCACTCTGCCGGACACCGGATGGTCGCGCGGACTGTTCGCCGGCCTCGCGGTCGCCTACCTCGCCGGGGCGCTCGTCTACGGCCGCGCGGCGTCGACGCCGTCGGAGGTGCCCGACGGCCGCGACCCCCACCAGGACACCAGCTCCTCGCGCGCGACGTCCTGACCCAACGGACCCCGGTCCATGCGCAGCTCGAGCAGGTACCGGTAGGCCTCCCCGACCTCGCGCCCGGGCGGGATGCCGAGGATCGCCATGATCTGCGTGCCGTCGAGGTCCGGCCGGATCGAGGCCAGCTCCTCGTCCTCGCGCAGCCGCGCGATGCGCACCTCGAGGTCGTCGTACGCCGCCGCCAGGCGCGCGGCCTTGGCGCGGTTGCGTGTGGTGCTGTCCGATCGCGTCAGCCGGTGCAGCCGCTCCAGCAGCGGGCCGGCGTCGGCGACGTAGCGGCGCACCGCCGAGTCCGTCCAGCCGGCCTCGCCGTAGCCGTGGAACCGCAGGTGCAGCTCGACGAGCCGCGCGACGTCGTGGACGGTCGCCTTGTCGAACCGCAGCTCGGTGAGGCGCTTGGCCGCCAGCTTGGCCCCGACCACCTCGTGGTGGTGGAACGAGACGCCGCCGCCCGGCTCGAACCGTCGCGTCCGCGGCTTGCCGATGTCGTGCAGCAAGGCCGCCAGCCGCAGCACCAGGTCCGGTGCGGGCACGGGGCCGGACGGTCCGGTCTCCAGCGCGATCGCCTGGTCCAGCACCGTCAGCGTGTGCTCGTAGACGTCCTTGTGACGGTGGTGCTCGTCGATCTCCAGCCGCAGCGCCGGCAGCTCGGGCAGCACCAGCTCCGCCAGCCCGCTGTCGACGAGTGCCTCGAGCCCCGGTCGCGGACGCCCGGCGAGCATCAGCTTGACCAGCTCGTCGTGCACCCGCTCCGCGGAGACGATGGTGATCCGCCCGCGCAGCTCGCCGATGGCGGCGAACGTGCCGGGTTCGATCGCGAACCCCAGCTGGGCGGCGAACCGCGCGGCGCGCATCATCCGCAACGGGTCGTCGGAGAACGACACCAGAGGGTCCACCGGCGTGCGCAGCACCCGACGGGCCAGGTCCGCAAGCCCGTCGAACGGGTCGACGAACACGAGATCGGGCACCCGCACCGCCATCGCGTTGACGGTGAAGTCCCGGCGCGACAGGTCGCCCTCGAGGGTGTCGCCGTAGACCACCTCCGGCTTCCGGGACGCCGCGTCGTAGGCGTCCGTGCGGTAGGTGGTCACCTCGACCACCACGTCGTCGGCACCGTTCTTGCCGAAGCGCCGCGCGCCAAGCGTGCCGAACCGCTTGCCGATGTCCCAGTGCGCGTTGCCCCAGCCGGCGAGCAGGGCCTGCGTCTCGTCCGGCGTCGCGGACGTCGCGAAGTCCAGGTCGGCGCTGCGCCGCCCCAGGAAGGCGTCACGCACCGGGCCGCCGACGAGCGCCAGCTCGTGGCCGGCGGCCGCGAACCGGCGCCCCAGGTCCACAGCGTCGGGAGCCAGCTGCGCCAGCGTCGAGAGCGCGCGGCGGCGCAGCGCATCGGAGTTCTCGTCGGGCGGCACCGGAACAGCCTGCCAGACACTCAGGGGTCCGGGGCGAGCCGTGCGACTGGTTACAGTGTCGGCATGCCCAGCGGTGACAACGGTCCGGAGCGGGTACCCGCTCCGCCCGGCGGACACCGTCTGCGCATCGACCCGGCCGGGGCTCCGGCACACACGGTGGCACTCCCCGTGGTCGACGAGACGTCGGCCGGCGGGCTCATCGTCACCCAGCACGGCGGCGTCCACGTCGCCGCCGTCATCGCGCGGCGCAACCGCGCCGGCCGCCTCGAGTGGTGCCTGCCGAAGGGGCATCTCGAAGGCCAGGAGACGCCCGAGGAGGCCGCCGTCCGCGAGATCGCGGAGGAGACCGGCATCCAGGGCAGGGTGCTGCGCCGCCTCGGCGTGATCGACTACTGGTTCAGCGGCGAGGACCGCCGCGTGCACAAGGTGGTGCACCACTTCCTGCTCGGCGCGCTCGGCGGCGAGCTGTCCGCCGCGGGCGACCCGGACGGGGAGGTGGAGGAGGTCGAGTGGGTGCCGGTGCTCGCGCTGCCCGAACGGCTGGCGTACCCGAACGAGCGGCGCCTCGCCGAGACGGCCCACGTGGTGCTCGCCGAGTGTCCGTGACGGCTGCGCGGCGCCGCGTCGCCGGCGCCGCCCTCGCGCTCGCCGCGGCGCTGTCGCCGCTGGTCGCCGTTGCGCTGCCGGCGGTCGCCGCCGACCGTACGACGAGCGGGGCAGCGGCAACCCCCGCACCGACGAGCACCGGCACGGCCCTGACCGTCGAGATCGGCGCGATCACGCCCGCCGTGCTCCACCCGGGCGAGGACCTGTCGGTAACGGCCACGCTCGTCAACCGGACCGCGACGCAGCTCGACGGCGTCGTCGCAGACCTGCGCCTCAATCGCTTCCGCTCCGCCTCCCGCGACGATCTCGACGCCTGGGTGGCCGGTTCGGGCGGTCCGACCGACAGCCGCGTGGCCGTGGCCGCTCCGGTGTCAGTTCCCGCCGGCGGCTCGGTGACGGTGCAGCTGGCCTTGGCCGCCGCCAACGTCCGCCTGTCCGACCTGCCCGGCACGTGGGGGCCGCGCGGCCTGGCGGTCGAGGCGGTCGGTGCCGACGGCTCGCGCCTGGGCATCCAGCGCACCTTCCTGCTGTGGATGCGCGACGAGGTGGTCCCGCAGGTGCGGGTCGCCGTGGTCGCGCCGGTGACCGGCCCGGCGACGGACGCGACGCTGGAGCAGGCCACGGGCCCCGGCGGACGGCTGCGCGCGCTCGCGGACCTCGCGACGTCCGACCCCGACGTGGAGCTGGCGGTCGACCCCGCGCTCGTTGCCGCGGCCTCTACCGGCGGTGCCCACGCCAAGGCCTGGGCGGCGGACCTCACGGCCGACCTCGCTCGTCGCGACACGTTCGCCCTGCCCTGGGGCGACACCGACCTCTCCGCGGTGGCCCACGCGGAACAGCCGCAGCTGCTGAGCACGGCGATCGCGCTGTCGGGCTCGTCGAGCCTGTCCGGCGTCGACGCCAGGACCGACGTGCTGTGGGCGCCGGACGGGTCGCTCGACCAGCAGACGGTCGACGTGGCCGCGGCCGCCGGCGCGCATGCGATCGTCGTGGGCCCGGACACGCTGCAGGCCACCGACGGTCTCGGCACGGCGATGGTCGACCTGAACACCGGGCACGGATCGCTGGCCGCCCTGGTCCCGGACGGCCTGCTGACCGACCTGCTGGTGTCGCCGGACGTCGTCGAGCCCGGCGCCACCACCGCGACCACGGTGCAGCGCATGCTTGCCGAGCTCGCCGTGCTCGCCCACGACGGGTCCGATCAGCAGCATGACGTGCTCATCGCCCCCGGGCGGGACTGGACCCCTGACGCGTCGCTCGCCGATGCCCTGCTCGAGGCTCTGCGCACCTCGCCCTGGAGCCGGCTCGTCTCCGTGAGCGCCCTGCTCGGCGCCGACGACGAGGGCGCGCCGCGCGCCGCCCTTCCCGCCAGCACGGTCGACCCGGCGGAGCTGGCGGCCGCCGACGTCCGTGCCCTGGCGGACGCGCACGACCGGACCACGTCGTTCGCCCAGGCGATCGGCGACACCGGCACCCTGACCGCCGGGCTGGACCAGCGCGTGGTCGCGCCGCTGTCCGTCGCATGGCGGAGTCACACCACCGGCCGCGACGCGCTGGTCCAGCAGGTGCTCGCCGACACCGCGACCACCCGCTCGGGCCTGTCGCTCACCGGCCCGCCCAGCCTCAACGTCATCAGCGCCAGCGCGCCGGTGCGTTTCGTCGTGCACAACGCGCTGGCCGTCCCGGCCAAGGTGGCGGTGGCGGTGACGCCACGCAAGGCATGCCTGCGACCGGCCCGCAGCGACACGGTGACGGCCGCGCCCGGCTCGGACACCCAGGTGGTGGTCGACCTTGCCGCCGCCGCCAACTGCGAGGTCGCGGTCGAGGCGACCGTCGTCGGGGCGGACGGCACCGCGGTGGGCACGGCCGTCGGCTTCTCCGCACGGGTCGCTCCCACCATCGAGGACGTCGGGACGGTCGTCGTCGGCGTGCTGCTGGCGATCGGCCTGGTGCTCGGCATCGTGCGCACCGTGCGGCGGGGCCAGTCCGCACGGCGCGGGGCGCGCGTGGCACCGGAGGACGGTGCCTCGCTCCCCGTGCTCGGCGGCGAGGTCGCCGCGGCAGGCGAACCGGGCGTCGCGCCTGCCGACGACACCACACGGGAGCCGGACAAGGGCGCCGGCGCGGCCACCGTCCCTGCACCTCCCGACGACGGCACGGTGTGACCGCCCGCGTCCACTGACGGGCCGCGTCGCCGCCGGCGCACCCGGTGAGGGTCCGCGTCGGTAGCATGTGCCCTGCCCGGAGACCGGGCGGTGCCCGATCGGACGGAGAGGCGTGGTGGACGGCGTCGTCGGCCGCGGCACGGTGCTCGCAGGCCGCTATCAGCTGACCGAGGCGCGCCCGTGCGAGCTCCCCGGCGTGTCCGAGTGGACCGCCATGGACCAGATCCTCGTTCGCGCAGTCGTGGTGCGGACCTTCCCCATCGGCGGCGCCGGGCCCGCTCTCGACGCGGCCAGGCGCGCGGCGCTCGTCTCCGACTCCCGCCTGGTCCGTGTGCTCGACGTCGGGTCGGACGACACCGTCGGGTACGTCATCACCGAGCAGGTCAGCGGGCCGACGCTGGCTCAGCTCGTCGCACGCGAGCCGCTGTCCGCCGACCAGGCGCGTGCCGTCGTCGGCGAGGCGGCATCCGCCCTCGAGGTTGCTCGCCGTCGCGGCGTGCACCACCTGGCGCTGCGTCCATCGGCCTTGGCGGTGTCCGACGACGGTCGCGTGCTCGTCTCCGGCCTCGCGCTCGATGCGACCCTGCTCGCCTACCGGGGCGGGGACGCGCGCACGACGAGCCGCACCGATGCGGCCGACCTGGTCCGAGTCATGTACGCGGCAATCACCGGGCACTGGCCGGGCCCGCTGGCGACGAGCGGCGGGCTGCCGACTGCGCCGGAGGTCGACGGTGTGCCGGTACCCCCGGCCGAGCTCGTCCCAGGGGTCCCGGCCGACCTCAACACGCTCTGCACGGTGACGCTGGGCCGCGACGACGACGGACCACTGAGTCCTGCCGACCTGGTCAGCGAGCTGGAACCGTGGGGCGAGATCCGCGTGCAGGGCCGGCCCAGGCTCGCCGTGCCGGCGCCGGAGCCCGAGAGCACGACGACCGGCACCGGCCAGGTGGTGCGGCAGTCGGTCCGCACGGCCTTCACCGGCCCGTCCTCGACGGTGAACCGCCCCGGGACACCGCCGCCGGCGGCGCCGGTCCGGTCCGGATCCTCGCCGGTGGTGCCAGGATCGCTGGCCGGTGCTGTCGCGGGAGCCGGCATCCACGCCGGCCCGGTCGCGAGCTGGGCGCCGGACGGGCCTTCGTCGCCTGCAGGCGACGACTCGGCGACCCCGGCGATGGGCGTGCCCGCCTTTCCGCCCGAACCGGCGTCCCCCGCGCCAGCACCCGCACCCGCACCCATACAGGGACCGGTGCCGGCCCCGCCGTACACGCCCGGGGCGAGCCCGTTCCCGCCCGCAGCGGCCGGAGCCCGGCCTGCGGGCCTGCCGCCCCGCGTCCCGCCGCCCGGCCCGCTCGGCGCCGGTCCCGGCGGGCCCGCGGCTCCGGCGTCGTACGCCGCGCAGTACCCCACTGCCGAGCCTGATCCCTTCGACTTCGGCCGGATGGACGACGAGCCGCCCCGCCGGCGCACCGGCATGGCGATCGCCATCGTGGTCGTCGGCCTGCTGGTCGTCGTTGCCATCGGCTTCGCCGCGAAGGCGTTGTTCACCGGCAAGGACTCGTCGGGCAACCCCGGCGCGGCCGCCACCACGTCCGGCCAGAGCCCGTCAGGCGGCCCGAGCGGCTCGGCGAGCGCCGGCCCGTCGTCGTCCGCCCCCTCCTCATCCCCCTCGGCGACGGCCCGTCCTGGCGCCACGCCGGTGATCGCGGGCATCACGTCGATCGACCAGGGCGACAGCGACGGCGAGCACGAGGAGGACGTCGGCAAGGCGATCGACGGCAACCCGGGCACGTACTGGTACACGATGACCTACAAGCGCGACGACTTCGCCGGCTTCAAGACGGCGGTCGGCCTCAAGCTGACGCTGAAGGAGCCCGCGACCGTCCGCACCGTGACCCTGCACGCCAACCTCGACGGCGGAAAGGTCGAGGTCCACGCAGGCGACTCGCCCGACCCCACCCAGGGCGCCGTGCTGGCCTCCGGCTCGATGTCGGCGAACACGGTGCTCACGCTTGACCCCGTGTCCACCGGCACGTCCTTGATCGTCTGGATCACCCAGCTGCCGCCGACACCCGACGGCCAGTTCCGCGCCGAGATCGCGGAGATCACCCTCGGCTGAGCGCGCTTGCCGGGCGGGAACAGAACCACGCCTACCATCGGTTGCACTCAACGCCACTTTCCCGACCCTTCCGAGGACCTGCCGTGAGCGAGACCCCCCTCAGCCCCGTCCGTGACCTCGTCGTCGTCGGTTCAGGTCCGGCCGGCTACACGGCGGCGATCTACGCTGCGCGCGCGGGACTGGCCCCGGTCGTCGTCGCGGGTTCGGTCACCGCCGGCGGTGCGCTGATGAACACCACCGAGGTGGAGAACTTCCCCGGCTTCCCCGACGGGATCCTCGGCCCCGACCTGATGGACCAGATGCAGAAGCAGGCGGAGCGATTCGGCGCCGAGGTCGTCTGGGACGACGTCACCGCGGTGGACCTGGCCGGCGAGATCAAGACGGTCGTCACCGGCGGCGGCGAGACCTACCGCACGCGTGCGGTGATCCTCGCCACCGGTTCGGCCTACCGGGAGCTCGGGCTGCCCGACGAGAAGCGGCTGTCCGGCCGTGGCGTCTCGTGGTGCGCCACGTGCGACGGCTTCTTCTTCCGCGACCAGGACATCGTGGTCGTCGGTGGTGGGGACTCGGCGGTCGAGGAGGCGACGTTCCTCACCCGGTTCGGGCGCACCGTGACGATGGTGCACCGCCGCGATGCCCTGCGGGCGAGCAAGATCATGGCCGACCGCGCGGCGAACGACCCGAAGATCCGGTTCGCGTGGAACAGCGAGGTCGTCGGGATCCAGGGCGACACCAAGGTCACCGGCGTGACGCTGCGCGACACCGTCACCGGTGAGGAGCGCGAGCTGCCGGCCGGTGGGCTGTTCGTGGCGATCGGCCACGTGCCGCGCACCGAGCTCGTCAAGGGCCAGGTCGACCTCGACGAGAACGGGTACATCCTGGTGCAGGGCCGCACCACCGCGACCAACGTGCCAGGCGTGTTCGCGTGCGGCGACGCCGTCGACCACACCTACCGGCAGGCGATCACCGCCGCCGGATCCGGCTGCTCCGCCGCTCTGGACGCCCAGCACTACCTCGCCGCGCTTTCGGCGACCTTGCCGGAAGCGCTCACCGAGCCCGTCGCCGTCGAGGCGACGGTGTGACTCGAGAAGTCACCGACGCCACCTTCGACTC
>DASWOL010000081.1:0-4327 GCA_036398695.1 Cellulomonas sp.
CCCGTGGCCGTTCGTGCACACCAACGTGATCGGCACCTACACGCTGCTCGAGGCGGTCCGCCGCCACGACGTGCGCTACCACCACATCTCCACCGACGAGGTCTACGGCGACCTGGAGCTGGACGACCCGGCGAAGTTCACGCCGGAGACGCCGTACAACCCGTCGAGCCCGTACTCCTCGACGAAGGCGTCCTCCGATCTGCTGGTCCGCGCGTGGGCACGGTCGTTCGGGGTGCGCGCGACGATCTCGAACTGCTCGAACAACTACGGGCCGTACCAGCACGTGGAGAAGTTCATCCCGCGGCAGATCACGAATGTGGTCGACGGCATCCGCCCGAAGCTCTACGGCACCGGCGAGAACGTCCGCGACTGGATCCACGTCGAGGACCACAACTCCGCGGTGTGGGCGATCATCAACGGCGGCCGGCTCGGCGAGACGTACCTGATCGGCGCGGACGGCGAGGAGAACAACAAGACGGTCCTCGAGCTCATCCTCGAGCTCATGGGCCAGCCGGCCGACGCGTACGACATGGTCAGCGACCGCCCGGGCCACGACATGCGCTACGCCATCGACTCCAGCAAGCTGCGCGAGGAGCTGGGCTGGACGCCGCGGTACCCGAGCTTCCGCGAGGGGCTCGACGCGACCGTCTCCTGGTACGTGGCGAACGAGTCCTGGTGGCGCCCGCAGAAGGACGCCACCGAGGCCAGGTACGCCCAGCTCGGGCGCTGAGCCACCTCGGCGCCTCAGCCGGGCAGGCGCCAGAGCCTGACCGTCCCGGCCGTCGACGAGCCGTCCGCCGCGAAGTCGAGCGAAGCGACCTGCACGGCGTCCGCCGGCACAGCCAGCGTCGGGACGCACACGGTGTTGGTGATGACCCAACGCACGCCGGCCTGCGCCGCGGCGCCTTCGTCCACCTGGGCGGCTGCCCGCGCCGCCAGCACGACCTCCACCGCATCCACCTCGGCGGGCCACGCCAGACCGCGGTTGAACGCTGCGACCGGCCCGCCCCAGTTCACCTTGAAGAACAACGGGTCGAGGCAGGTGTCGGTCAGTACCAGCCCACCGTCGGTCTTCTCGGCGAGCTCTGACGCCGCGGCATAGGGCGACGTCACGAGCTGGATGTAGCCGTTGGCGGTCACCGACCGCCGGAACCTCGGCCAGTCCGCGCTGGAGGCACCGGCGACTGCGATCACTGCGACGACCGCGACCAACCCGGTCAGACGACCGCGCCGCGACAGCGGCCGAGGAGCGGAGGCGTCCACGGGAGCGGCGACCGTGGACGACTGATCCCAGAGCTCAGCCGCCACCCAGGCCCCGAGCGGCACGATCACCACAGCGACGAGGACGTAGGTGTCGAGCCAGAACCGGTACGGCTCCTGGTTGGCGCCCCACCGGTCGTTGCCCGCCAGCAGCACCCACACCACGGCGAGCGCCGCTGGCACCGCGGCCCACAGGACCTTGCGCCGACGCCAGCCCACCACCGCGACCAGCACGAGCGCGGGGACCACGCCCGCGGCCGCCAGCAGGCCAGACCCCCACGGCACGCCCAGGTCCTTCGACGAGCTGTCCCGGTACAGGAGGAAGGGATCGTCCCCCACGATCCCGACGACCGTGGCGAGGACCTGTGGCGCCGCGCCGACCGCCACAGCCGCTGCGCACCACAGCGCCCGCCACCGGGTGGCCCGTCCGACGGCCAGCAGCCCCGGCAGCGCGGGCAGCAGCGCGGCGGCGAGCGTGGCGAGGGGACCGACGCGGTCGGCGATCGACGGGCCGAGAGCCAGGACGAGGACCAGCAGGCCGAGCGTCACGGCGCCCGACCACCGCGAGGGCGACCGCACCAGGCCGACCGCCGCGGTCACGCCGGCCAGGACGAACACGCTCACCAGGAACGAGTACGTCTGGACGTTCGCCAGCAGACCGACAGCGAGACAGGCGGCGACCGCGAGCGGCCACTGCGCACGCCGTGGCACCCGGCCCGCTGCCACGAGCAGCAGGGTCAGCAGCGCGACGCCTGCAACGCAGAGGGCCACCGACTCGCCGTTCAGCGTGTACAGCACGCCGAACGGCCCCCAGAGCACGGCGTGCGAGCCGAGCAGGGTCATCCACACGTCGTCGCCGGCCAACCAGGAGAACGCCCCGAGCACGAAGGGCGTGAACCCGACGATCCCGGCCCACCACCGACGCGTCAGCAGGATGCAGGTACCGCCGATCATCGCGACGAGGACGGCCTGCGCGAGCAGACCCAGCACTGTCCACATCGTCGCGACGTGCGTCCCGGTCAGGTCGGCGACGGCACCGAGCGCGAGGTAGTACGCCCGCGGGTAGTAGATCGTCCCCGTCTGCGTGAGCGGCTCGACGGACGAGAGGTCGCCGTGCGCGGCGTTCGTCGCGATCGAGAGATAGGCCAGCTGGTCCGACCAGTAGTAGTTGCGGAAGGCGGTCCCGTTCCACCCCGGCCACCTCAGCATCATCCCGGCCTGTGCGACCAGGTGGACGACGACAGCGGCGCTCACCGACGCCGCCGAGAGGCAGATCTTCAGCTGACGCGGAATCGTCGGCGGTCCCACCTGTGCAGTCACGGAGGCGAAGGTACCGTGGTCGATCAGGTCCGCGCTGTGGGTTCGCGCTCGTCGCCGCGACCTGCATGCCTAGTCTGGTCTTCTGCACAGTTCCTCCACGCCTCCGCCGCCGTGCTGACGCCGGTAGCGGACCCCGCCCTCCTATGCTCGTCGCGTGACACCTCGCCACGCCTCCCCGTCGCGCCCGCGCGCTGTCCGGCACGCCCGCAGGCTGCGCTCGCACGGCATCCTGCGCAGCGTCGCGATCGTCGCGACGGCCGTCCTGGCCTTCGGTGCCGCGGGCGCAGCGGCTGTCTACACGCGGATCCAGGGCAACATCGACGCGGTCGACATCTCCGACCTGGTCGGTCCCGCGCCGGAGTCGACCACGACGCACGACCCCGACGACCCGTACGCGGGCCAGGAGGTCAACATCCTCATCATGGGCTCGGACGAGCGCGACGGGGAGAACGCGGCGATCGGCGGCTCGGTCGACGGGATGCGGTCCGACACCACGATCGTCGTGCACATCTCGGCGGACCGGCAGCGGATCGACCTGGTCTCGATCCCCCGGGACTCCCTCGTGGACATCCCGTCCTGCACGATGACCGACGGGTCCACCTCCAAGGCCCAGCAGAGCGCGATGTTCAACTCCGCGTTCGCGATCGGCGCCGACCAGGGCGGCAACGTGGAGTCGGCCGCGGCCTGCACCATCAAGACGGTGCAGGCGAACACCGGCCTGACGATCCCGTACTTCGTCGTCGTCGACTTCGCCGGCTTCATCCGGATGGTCGACGCGCTCGGTGGGGTGCCGATCTGCATCGCGAACGACATGACCTCCCCCAAGGCCGGCCTCTACCTCACCGCCGGCAAGCAGACGCTCGACGGCTCCACCGCCCTCGCGTTCGCCCGGGCCCGCACGGGCACCGGCGTCGGCGACGGCTCGGACACCAACCGGCTCGGCCGGCAGCAGGAGCTCATCGCCGCGACGGTGCGCGAGGTGCTGTCCAAGAACCTGCTGACCGACATCCCGCAGCTCATCCGGTTCCTCGACGCCGCGACGGAGTCGATCACCGCCGACCAGTACCTCGGCTCGATCACCAACCTCGCCGGGCTCGGCTACAGCCTTCGGTCGATCTCGACCAGCAACATCACCTTCAGGACCATCCCGTTCGCGACCGCGCCGAACGACCCGAACCGGGTCGTCTGGACCCCGGACGCCGACCAGATCTGGTCGAACATGGTGCAGGACGTCCCGCTGGACACCCCCGTGGGGGGCACGCCTACGGCGCCGGACACCACCACCCCGGGCACCACGGCGACCACGGACCCCACGGTCCCCGACACCACCGCGACCACGCCGGCCGCCGGGACGAAGGAACCGGGCAAGGAGGCCTTCACGGCCAACGACGAGACCGCGGTCTGCGGCTGATCTCCCGTGGCTGACGACGAGCAGAGGAGCCGCGGGAGCCGCGCGCGCGCTGGGGGGTCGGCCCGGCCTGCCGACGGGCAGCCCGGCGCGCGGGCCGAGGTGGGTCGGACACCGCCACCGAGCTTCGCGCCCGGTGGCGGCGCGCGACCGTCCGTCCCCCGCCCACCCGCGCAAGGAGCCGTCCCCGTCGGCGGCGGCCAGGCCGGGCCTGGCGGCTCGGTGCGTCCGCCCCGCCCGGCGCAGCCTGCCCGCTCCGGCGGCGCACCCTCCACCCCGCCCTCCGCGTCGCCCGCGGTGCGGCCCGCCGTGGATCGGGCCGGTCCCGCCGCGCCGGCT
>DASWOL010000082.1:0-9121 GCA_036398695.1 Cellulomonas sp.
GCGGGCGTGCAGATACGCCGCGTACACCACCCAGACGACGAACGTGCCCACCTCCTTGGGGTCCCAGTTCCAGTACCGGCCCCAGGCGTGCTCGGCCCAGATCGAGCCCGCGATCAGCGTGAAGGTCCACAGCACGAACCAGACGGCGTTGAGCCGGAAGCTCAGCGCCTCCAGGTGCAGCGCGTCGGGAACCTGGCGCAGCCACGCGAACCGCTGCCCGGTGACGCGCCAGCCGGACAGCGCGCCGCGCGGCCCAGCGGCGCGTCCGTCCGCGACCCCGGTCCCGCCCGGCACCGCCTGCAGGCGTGAGCGCCCCTCCGCACGGGCGGCGGACAGCACCTGCAGCACGCTGGTGCCGAAGGCGACCGTGAACACGCCCGTCGCGGAGATCGCGACGCCGACGTGGATCACCAGCCAGTAGCTCTGCAGCGCCGGCTGCACCGCGTCCGCGCGGACGAAGAACACGTTGAGCGCCAGCACCAGGGCCAGCACGGCGATCGCAGTGACGACCACGCCGACGAACGCGATCATGCGGCGCCGCAGGACCACCGCCAGCACCGTGGTGGCCACGAACACGCCGACGAGCGTGAACTCGTACATGTTCGCGGTGGGCCAGCGCCCGGCCGCGATGCCGCGCAGCACGATGCCGGCCAGCAACAGCACCAGACCCAGCAGGTGCGTGGCGCGCGCGATCCCCTCGGCCCGCGCCGACCGGCCGACGGCCACCCCGCCCGCGCCGGCTCCGTCCGCGCCGGAGGTGTGATTGACGTCGGAGGAGGGCCGCGCCGGCGGGCGATCCTCCTCGGACGTGGCCAGGGCAGCGGGGGCGCCGCCGCCGGTGCCGGCGAGGGCCGGTACCCGGTGGTTGGCCGTCGCCTTGCGGGTGACCGACGACGCCGCGGCCGCCTTCGCGGCGCGGGCGGCCTGCCGGGGGCGGGCAGCGGCGTCGGCGATGCGCGCCAGGTCCACCGAGTACGCGAACAGCGCGACGGTGAACGCCGTCGCGGCGGCCCACACCAGCAGGGTGGACAGGTCACCCGGCGTCATGGCGATTCCCCTCCCACGTCGTCCTCGGCGGGTGCCCGCCCGGCGACCGGCACCGGGGCTCCGAGCACTGCCGCGAGCAAGCGGCCCAGCTCGGGGGCGAGCCCGACGTCGTCGCCCCGGGCCAGCCCCGCGGCGGTCACCACTGTAGTGGGACCTTGGTCCCGATCAACCGTGGACGGGGCAGCCCGGACCCACAGCCGGCGGCGGGGCACGAACAGCGACGTCGCCAGCCCGGCGAGGGCCGTCAGCGCGAACCCGAGGAGCCATCCGAGCGCCGGGTCCAGGCGCAGGTCGAACGCCGCGAACCGGCGCACCCCGTCGAACGTCAAGGTGCCCAGGCCGTTCGGCAGCGCCACCGTCTGGCCGGGCCGCACGTCGAGCGTCACCGGGGTGCCGGAGGCGCCGACGGCCTGCGTCATCCCGGACTCGTCGAGCTGGTAGACGTTCTGGGGCACGCCGGTGTCCAGACCGAGGTTGCCGGACCACACCGACAGCACCAGCAGCGGCGAGTTCGGTTCGGGGTCGGTCGAGACCCACTGGTCGGTGCCCACCTGCGCGGCGGTCGGCAGCAGGAAGCCGACGAGCCCGATCTGCGGCTGCCCGCCGGACACGTCCGGCACCTTGACCACGCCGCGCGACGTGTACACCGTGTCCTGCGGCAGGAACGGCACGGGTCCGGAGAACGCCACCTGCCCCGCGGCGTCCTTCACGGTCACCTCGGGCGCGTAGCCGTTGCCCTGCAGGTAGATCTGGGTGCCGCCCACGTCCAGCGGATGGTTGACCTTGATGGTCCGGGCGGCCGGGGCCGCGCCCGGCTCGGTCACCGTGACGTGCGCCGTGAAGTCGCGCGACTGCAGGGACACCGGGTCGAACCGGGACTCGAAGTCGTCCAGCCGCATCGTGAACGGCTCGAGCTTCGACACGTCGAACGCACGCCCGTGCTCGAACGTGTCGAAGGCCGCCGGGGCGTTGGCGAACCCGTCACCTGCCACCACCAGCACCTGGGCCCGGTAGTGCAGCAGCTGGCCGGTCGCCACCGAGACGAGCAGGCCGACGAGCGCCAGGTGGAACACGAGGTTGCCGGTCTCGCGCAGGTACCCGCGCTCGGCCGACACCGACCA
This sequence comes from Cellulomonas sp., assembly GCA_036398695.1. Lineage (GTDB taxonomy): Bacteria > Actinomycetota > Actinomycetes > Actinomycetales > Cellulomonadaceae > Cellulomonas. The sequence goes on from DASWOL010000082.1 coordinate 2,169, forward strand.
CACCCCCCCGGTCTCGTCGTGCACGTCGACGCGGTACCGCCGGCCGCGTCCCAGCACGGCGGCCGCGCGTCGCACCACCACCTCGGGCTCGTCGGACGAGGAGGCCGACGCCTGCGCGGGGAACCGGCCGAAACGGCGAGGCGTGCGCGGCGGCCGGGCCCGCACGCCGGACCAGTGCTGGCGGGAGCGCGGGAGGATGCAGCCGACGAGCGAGACGAACAGCAGCAGGTAGATCGCGCTGAACCAGACCGACGTGTAGACCTCGAAGAACCCGAGCCGGTCCAGCCAGGTGCCGACGGCGCCGTGGGCCGCGATGTACTGGCTGACCTTCGCCGCGTCCTGGCCCCGCTGCGGGAACATCGTGCCGGGAACCGCGGCGACGGCGAGCAGCACCAGCAGCAGCAGCGCCACGCGCATGGAGGTCAGCTGCCGCCACGCCCAGCGCAGCCACCCTGCGAACCCGATCGCCGGGACGCTCGCAACGCCGGCCCTGTCGACGACGTCGGCGGCCAGTCCTCCGTCAGCACCTCTCGCCTCGGACGTGCCGGGTGCGGGCGTGGTGAACTCGTCGTCGAGGCCCTCAGGGCGGAAGGTGCTCATCGGTCCGCGCTCACGTCACACCGCCGGCACGAACGGGTCGGCGCCGGTGAGCAGCCCCTGCAACCAGGCCGCCCAGTGCCCCCACACCCCGGTGACCAGGGCGAGGCCGAGCACCACGAGCAGACCACCGCCGACGCGGAGCACGCCGAGGCGGTGCCTCGTCAGCCACCGTGTCACGCGGCGCGAGCGCTCCAGTCCCAGTGCGACGAGGAGGAAGGGCAACCCGAGCCCGACGCAGAACACGGCGGCGAGCAGGGCGCCGCGCGCGGCCGACCCGCCACCGAGGGACAGCGCGAGGATCGCGGCGAGCGTGGGGCCGATGCACGGCGTCCAGCCCAGGCCGAAGGTCAGGCCGAGCAGGGGCGCGCCCCACAGCCCGGCGCGCGGCGCCAGGTGAACCTTGCGCTCGTTCTGCAGGAACGGCACCAGCCCGGCAAAGGCCAGCCCGAGCACCACGACGAGCACGCCGAGCACCCGCAGCACCGGGTCCTGCCAGCGGGCCAGCCACGCCCCCAGGCCACCGGCCACCGCGCCGAAGGCGACGAACACAGCGGTGAACCCGGCGACGAAGAGACCGACGCCCCCCAGCACCCGCCACCGCGCCCCCCCGCCGCCGCCCGCTCCACGGGCTGCGCCGCCCTGGGCGCCGAGCGATCCGCCGAGGAACCCGAGGTAGCCCGGCACCAGCGGCAGCACACAGGGTGAGGCGAACGACACGACTCCGGCGAGCAACGCCACAGGAACGGCGAGCAGCAGCGAGCCGCTGGCCACCGCGCGGCCGAACGTGTCTGCGGCGTCCAGGGGCGTCATCGGCTCACCGACCGCTCGCCGTGGGGGTCGAGCTCGGGGCGGAGCTCGGCACGCCGCCCGGCTCGGCCAGGAGCGCGTCGACCATCGAGCGGACCGTCGAGGGGTCGACGCGGCCGATGATGCGCCCGGCGACGCGCCCGTCGCGGTCCAGCAGCACCGTGGTGGGCACGGCGTTGATCGGTACCACGCCCTGGAGCGCGGCGACCGCCGAGCCGTCGGTGTCGATGATCGACGGGTACGGCACGTCGAACTGCCGCCCGAAGGCGGCGGCCGTCGCGGCGGCGTCGGTCGAGTTGACGCCGATCAGGTGCAGCCCGCGCGACCGGTAGTCGTTGGCGAGCGCGACGAGGTCGGGCGCCTCGGCGCGGCACGGCGGGCACGCGGCGTACCAGGTGTTGACCAGCACGATGTCGCCGCGCCACGCCGCGACGTCCTGGGCGGTGCCGTCCGCATCGGTGCCCTTCAGCTCCACCGGCCCGGTGCGGGAACCGGCCGGCCAGGTCTGGGTGGACCCGTCGTCGGACCGGTACCCGGTGTCGGCGCTCGCTCCGGTGCCGTTCCCCGCGGACGACGAGCACGCCGCGAGCAGCACGACGAGCACCGCCGCCGCGCTTGCGCCCAGCGCACGCCGGAACGGGCCCATCACGCCCCCGGCACCGTCGAGGCACCGGCGAGCAGCGCGGCCGCCGGCTCGGTGTAGCCGATGCCGACGAGCTCGTCGTCGTCGTAGTGCAGGCTGGTCAGGGAGCCCAGCGAGCACTGCCGGCGGCGCGGGTCGTGCCACAGGTGGCGGCGCTCGAGGGTGAGCCGCGTGATCCAGATCGGCAGCTGGTGCGACACGAGGACGGCCTCGTGGCCGCGGGCGGCGGTCCGCGCGTCGGCGACGGCGGCGAGCACGCGGGCGGCCTGCTCGGTGTACGGCTCGCCCCAGGACGGCGTCAAGGGGTTGCGCAGGAAGGGCCAGTGCTCGGGATGGCGCAGCGACCCGTCGCCGACGCCGAACTTCATCCCCTCGAAGTGGTTCGCCGCCTCGATCAGCCGCGCATCCGAGCCGACCGGCAGGCCGAACGCCTCGCCGATCGGCGCCGCGGTCTGCTGGGCGCGCTCCAGCGGCGAGGCAACCACCACGGTGACGTCGCGACGGGGCGCACCTCCCACGCCGGCGAGGTGGTCCGCGACGGCCCTGGCCATCGCCTCGCCCCGCACGGAGAGCCGGAACCCCGGCATGCGCCCGTAGAGGATCTCCGTGGGGTTGTGCACCTCGCCGTGGCGCAGCAGGTGAACCGTCGTCGCGACCATGGGCTCAGTCTGGCAGCCGAAACTCAGCGGACGTCGTCGGCGGAGCACTCCCCGCGCAGGTGCGCCCGCACCGCCTCCATGGCGTCGCCGAGGGCGGCGAGCTGCTGGTCGGACAGGCGGTCCACCAGGTGCTCGCGCACGGCGGCGACGTGCCACGGCGCGGCGGCGACGAGCGCCGCCCAACCGTCGTCGGTCAGCACGCAGTTCACCCCGCGCGCGTCCGACGAGCAGGCGACGCGCCGCACCAGCCCGGCCGCCTCCATCCGGGCGATCGTGTGGGTGAGCCGGCTGCGGGAGTGCGCGATGGTGCTGGCCAGCTGCGACATCCGCAGGGTGTGACCGTCGGCCTCGGAGAGGCGGACCATCACCTCGTACTCGTGGAGCGACAGGCCGGAACGCTCGTCGAGGTCACGGCCCAGGACGTCCAGCAGCATCACCGTGGCGTCGCGGAACGTGCGCCAGTGCCGCTGCTGCTCGGCCGTGAGCCAGCGGACGTCGGGACCTGCCGCACTCGCGTCGGCGCTCGTCGTCACCGCCTCCTCGATCGCCGTCACCGCGTCCGTGCTCGCCGTGCTCATCGCCCCTCCCCTCGCATGCGTGCGGCCAGTGTCGCAGCGCTTGCGTCCGGAGGCCCAGTGTAGTAGAAAGTTGAACTACAAACTTGATGGTTCAACTATTGGAGCTCCCATGACTGCCACCACCACGACCGCGCTGCCGCAAGGGCTCACCGCCGGCACCTGGGCCCTCGACACATCCCACACCGAGGCGAGCTTCACCGCCCGTCACGCCGGCGTCACCAAGGTGCGCGGCACGGTCAAGGTCACCGAGGGCGCCCTCGTCCTCGGCGACACCCTCGAGACCTCGTCGGTCACCGCGACGCTCGACCCGACGACGGTCAGCACCGGCAACGAGAACCGCGACGCCCACCTCAAGAGCGCCGACTTCTTCAGCGCCGAGACCGCCGAGCCCTGGACCTTCGTCTCCACCGGCATCAAGCAGACCGGCGACGACACCTACGTCATCACCGGCGACCTGACGGTCAACGGCGTCACCAAGTCGGTCGACCTCGCCACCGAGTTCAGCGGCGTCGTGGTGGACCCGTGGGGCGGCACGCGCGCCGGCGCCGAGGCGACCGTCACCGTCTCCCGCAAGGACTTCAACATGACGTGGAACGTCGCGCTCGAGGCCGGCGGCGTGCTCGTCTCCGACAAGGTGGTCATCAACCTCGACATCGCAGCCGTCAAGCAGGCCTGACCCGGCTGTACCCGGCCATACCCGCCTGCAGCCACCCGGCCGCACCCGCGACCGGGCCGGCTCAGGCCCGCGCCCTATCCGCGCGGTCCGCGCGATCTGGCCTGTCGGTGCGATCCGCCCGGTCGCGGTGCCGGCCGTGGAACGCCAGCAGCTGGAGCTCGGAGGCCAGGTCCACCGCACGCACCTGCACACCGTCGGGCGTCTGCAGGGTCTGCGGCGCGAACGTCAGGATCCCGTTGACGCCCGCGGCGGCCAGGGCGTCCGCGACCTGCTGGGCCACCGCGGCGGGTGTCGCGATGACGCCGATCGTCGCGCCCCCGGCGGCGACGACGTCCGCGAGCTCCGCCACCGGGCGCACCACCAGGCCGGCGACCGTCATCCCGACCACCGTGGGGTCGTCGTCCACCAGGCCGACGATCGAGAACCCGCGCTCGGCGAAGCCGCCGTACGCGGCCAGCGCGTGCCCGAGGTGTCCCACCCCGACGATGACCACCCGGTTGGGCACCTCGAGGCCGAGCACCGCGCCGATCCGGCCGCGGAGCCGCGCCACGTCGTACCCGACGCCACGGCGTCCGTAGGAGCCGAGGAACGACAGGTCCTTGCGCAGCTGCTCGGGACTGACGCCCGAGCGCGTCGCCAGCTCCTGCGACGACGTCAGCTTGGTGCCCTCCGACCACAGGCCGTCGAGGGCGAGCAGATAGGCCGGCAGCCGTGCGACCGAAGCCCGCGGCAGACGCTCGCGTGCGCCCTCCGCGCTTGCGGTCGTCACCTGGCACCACCCTTTCCCGGACGTCCCTGCCCGGCGCCCGGGCTCACGCTACGGGGCCGGTGGGTCCCGAGGCGAGCGCGGCGCGCAGCACGCGCTCGGAGATCCGCCACTGGGCCACGTCCACGCCGTCCACCGCCACCACCGGGACCCGCTCGCCGTACGACTCGAACAGGTCCGCAGCTCCCGCGACCGGCGGGTCGTCGACGTCGACCTCGGCCCACGGCACGCCCGCCTCGTCGCACACCCTGGCCACCACGGCCCGCGCCTCGTCGCACAGGTGGCAGGCCACGCGTCCGTAGAGCACGACGCGACGATCGGGCGAAGTCACCCCACCACGGTAGACACCCGCCGTGCACGGAACGCTCACCCTGGGTGGGTACAGTGGCCGGGTGCTCGCGCGCCCCGACCGGTCCGGCACGGCCGGCGCCGAGGGCCGAGTCGGTGCCTTCTTCGACGTCGACAACACGCTGATCCGCGGCGCGAGCGCCTTCCACCTCGCCGTCGGCCTGTACCGGCGTGGGCTGCTGCGCGTGCCCGACATCCTCGCGTTCGCCGTGCACCAGGCGCGCTACCGCGCCTTCGGCGAGAACCGGCGCCAGATGGACGAGGTGCGGGCCGCCGCGCTGGCCATCGTGCGCGGCTACTCGGTGGTCGAGATGGGCCTCATCGCCGAGGACGTCTACGACGAGGTGATGACGCTGCGCATCTTCCCCGGTGCCCGCCGGCTGCTGGAGGAGCACCGCGCCGCCGGACACTGCATCTGGCTCGTCACCGCCGGGCCGCTCGAGGTGGGGCAGATCATCGCTCGCAAGCTCGGCGCCGCCGGCGCCCTGGGCACCGTCGTCGAGCAGGAGGACGGGCACTACACCGGCCGGCTGTGCGGCGACCTGCTGCACGGGACGGCCAAGGCGGACGCGGTCGAGCGGCTCGCGCTGCGCGAGGGCATCGACCTGGGCGCGTCGTACGCGTACGGCGACTCGACGCACGACGTGCCGATCCTGTCGCTGGTCGGCAACCCGGTGGCGATCAACCCGGACCGGCGGCTGCGGCGCCACGCGGAGCGCGTCGGGTGGCCGGTCCAGGAGTTCACCGCCCGCGGCTGACGGGGGTCCGCGCTCTCGTCGCCACTCCGACGAGCGGGCACCGCCGGACCCGGTCGCGGCCTGCGGGCCGCCGGTCCTGCTCTACATCGCGACCGGGTCGCCTGCCGGCCGCAGCAAGATCTGGGTCCACGAGACCGGCGGCAGCTCGACACGCACCACGCCGCCGCCGTGCGAGACCGTCGTGTTGGCCCTCAGACCCACGCGGTCCGGCTGCTGGGCGGTGTTCGCCGCCGTGAGGTGGTCGTCGTGCAGCGACACCGCGACCGCGGCCAGGTCCGCCGGCAGCGCGGAGACGTCGATCTCGAGGGTCACCGGCGCGTCGACGCTGCGGTTGACGGCATACACGCTCACCTCGCCGCAGGCCGCGTCGTACGTCGCCACGGAGGTGACGACCTCCACGTCGCCGTACTGCTCGGTGGCGTATGTCTCGCAGACGAGGCCGACGTCGAGGCTGACGCCCCGCGCGTGGTGGGACGTCTCGGCGAACGGGAAGAACGTCGTCTGCCGCCAGGCGGCGCCGCCCGGCTCGGTCATGATCGGCGCGATGACGTTGACGAGCTGGGCGAGCGAGGCGCTGGCGACCCGGTCGGCGTGCCGCAGCAGCGTGATGAGGAGGCTGCCGAGGACCACCGCGTCGGCCACGGAGTAGACGTCCTCGAGCAGCCGCGGCGCCACCGGCCAGTTGTCGACGCCGGTGATCTTCTCGACCGTCTCGAATCGGGTGTTGTACCAGATGTTCCACTCGTCGAACGAGATGTCGATGGTCTTGTCGCTGCCGCGCTCGGCCTTGACCTCGTCGGCCACCGCGGTGACCTGGCGGATGAACCTGTCCATGTCGACGCCGGACGCGAGGAAGCTGGCCAGGTCTCCCCTGTCCTCGTAGTACGCGTGGCAGGAGATGTAGTCCACCGCGTCGTACGTCTCGGCGAGGACGGTGCGCTCCCAGTCGAGGAACGTCGGCATGCTCGACCCGGAGGACCCGCACACCACCAGCTCCAGGTCGGGGTCGAACGCCTTCATGGCGCGGGCGGTCTGCGCGGCGAGCTTCCCGTAGTCCTCGGCCGAGCGGTGGCCGAGCTGCCAGGGCCCGTCCATCTCGTTGCCGAGGCACCAGATCC
>DASWOL010000083.1:0-2036 GCA_036398695.1 Cellulomonas sp.
GCCCAGCTCGAGGTGCGTGCGCTTGAGCCGCTCGCCGGCGGACACCGCCACCGCGCGCCCGGCACCGACGGAGCCGGTGATCGACACCATGGACGGCGTCGGGTGAGCCACCACGGCGGCACCGGTCGTACGGTCGCCGCAGACCACGTTGAGCACGCCCGGCGGCAGGAACGGCGCCGCCAGCTGGGCCAGCCGCACGGTGGTCACCGGCGTCGTGTCGCTCGGCTTGATCACCACGGTGTTCCCGGCGGCGATCGCCGGCACGAACTTCCAGATCGCCATCATCATCGGGTAGTTCCACGGCGCCACCTGCCCGACGACCCCGACGGGCTCGCGCCGCACCCACGACGTGTGGCCGGCCATGTACTCGCCCGCCGCCTTGCCCTCGAGCACGCGCGCGGCCCCGGCGAAGAACCGGATCTGGTCCACCATCGGCGGGATCTCCTCCGCCGCGGTGACGTGGTCGGGCTTGCCGGTGTTCTGGCCCTCGAGGCGCACCAGCTCGGGTGCGGCGGCCTCGACGGCGTCCGCGAAGTCAAGCAGGGCCTTCTGGCGCTGCCCGGGCGTGGTGCGCCTCCACCCTGCGAAGGCGCCGGCGGCGGCGCGGTAGGCGCGGTCCACGTCCTGCTCCGTCGAGACGGGCGCGGTGCCGAACTCCTCGCCCGTCGCGGGGTCGACGAGCGGCGCCGTGGGCCCGGACCCGTCGACGAGCTCGCCGGCGATGACGTTGCGGACCGTGACCGTCATGGTGCGCCTCCGTGGTTCGTGGGGCGGCCCGGCCGGGCCATCCCAGCGCATGCGTAGCGCACCGCGGCGCGGACGTCCACCGGATCTGCACGCCGACCTCGCCGGGCGCGGGGCACGGCGCCGCTAGCCTCGTGGCGTGTCCGCCGGTCCCCTGCGTCGTCGTCGCCTGCTGCGCCGGTTCCTGTGGACGTGCGTCGCCGTCGTGGTGGTGGTCGGCGTGGTGCCTGTCGTCGTCGTGCAGGTGGTCGGGCAGACCAAGGTGCGCGGCTCCATCGACGGCCTGGAGGCCCGCCCCACGGTGATCGTCCCGGGCGCCGGGCTCAAGCCCGACGGCAGCCCGTCGGTGTACCTCGAGCGGCGGCTGACCGCGGCGCGCGACCTGTACCGGGCCGGCACGGTGCAGCAGATCCTCGTGTCGGGCGACGCCTCGACCCGGTACCACGACGAGCCCACCGCCATGCTCAACTGGCTCGTCGGCCAGGGCGTCCCGGCCTCGGCCGTGGTCCGCGACGGAGGTGGGCTGGACACTCACGACACGTGCGTGCGCGCCCACCAGGTGTTCGGCGTCGACAGCGCGATCGTCGTCACCCAGGACTACCACGTGCGCCGGATGCTGTTCTCCTGCGACGCCGCGGGGATCGACGTGGTCGGCGTCGGGGTGGCCAGCACCAGCGCGACACCGAAGGACTGGGTGGTGTGGCACCTGCGCGAGCTGCCGGCCTCCTGGAAGGCGTTCCTCGACGCCGCGGTGCGCCGCCCACCGGCCACCGCCCCGACACTGGTGCCGTGAGTCTCGAACCACCGGACCTGGGCATCGTTCCGGACGTGCGCCTCGTGGCCGTGGACCTCGACGGCTCGCTGCTCGACGACGCCAAGCGGATCCACCCGTCGTTCTGGCGGCTGCTCGACGCGCTCGACGAGCGCGGCATCCTGCTGTGCCCCGCCTCCGGGCGCCAGTACGCGACGCTGCGCCGCGACTTCGGCCGTGACGACCTCGTCTACATCGCCGAGAACGGCGCGTACGTGGTCCACCACGGCCGGGAGATCTCGTCGGACACCGTGCCGTGGGAGCACGCGGCGCAGGTGGTCGCCGCCGTCCGCCGGCTCGCCGCCGGCGGTGCGGACGTCGGCACGGTGCTGTGCGGCAAGGGCTCCGCGTACGTGGAGCGGACCGACGAGCCCTTCCTCGCCCAGGTGGCGCCGTACTACGCCCAGCTCGCGCGTGTCGACGACCTGCTGGCCGTGCGGGACGAGGAGGTGCTCAAGGTCGCGGTGTACGACTTCGGCTC
>DASWOL010000084.1:0-3056 GCA_036398695.1 Cellulomonas sp.
AAGATCGGCAAGCCGATCGACCGCGACGAGTGGTTCATGACGCCGCAGACCGTCAACGCCTACTACAACCCGGGCATGAACGAGATCGTCTTCCCGGCCGCGATCCTGCAGCCCCCGTTCTTCGACGCGGAGGCGGACGACGCCGCGAACTACGGCGGCATCGGCGCGGTGATCGGTCACGAGATCGGTCACGGGTTCGACGACCAGGGCAGCAAGTACGACGGCGACGGGCTGCTGGCCGACTGGTGGACGCCAGCTGACCGCGCGGCGTTCGAGGCGCGCACCACGGCGCTGATCGACCAGTACTCGTCGTTCTCGCCGAAGCAGCTGGACGGCAGCCACCACGTCAACGGGGCGTTGACGATCGGCGAGAACATCGGCGACCTCGGCGGGCTGGCGATCGCCCTCAAGGCGTACGAGCTCGCGCTCGGCGGCCCCATCGAGGACGCACCCGTGATCGACGGCCTGACCGCGGCGCAGCGCGTCTTCGTCGGCTGGGCCCAGGCCTGGCGCACCAAGTCACGCGACGAGGAGCTCATCCGCCGGCTGGCGACCGACCCGCACTCCCCCGACGAGTTCCGGTGCAACGGCGTGGTGCGCAACCTCGCGGCGTTCCACGCCGCGTTCGACGTCCAGCCCGGCGACGGGCTCTACCTGGCGCCCGACGAGCGGGTCAGCATCTGGTAGCCGTCACGGCAGCGTCGTCAGCGACGCCCGGGCCAAGCGGAAGCCGACGCCCTTCGCGTTGGTGCAGGTGACGCCGTTGGTCGCGCTGGTGCAGGTGTACTGCCCCACGGTGCTGGTCGACGCGTAGAACAGCATCGGCACGTCGTCCCCCGCCACCGTCGGCGCCGGCCCCTGGACGCACGGGACGGACACGCCGTGGGCGTCCAGCACCACCGTGTGACCCACCGTCCCGGTGCAGCCCGTGGCCGGCGGCGGCGTGAACGTGGCGCTCGCGACGGTGCAGGTGACGCCGTCGGCCGTCATGTCGCACGCGATGTTGCCGCTCGGCAGCCGGAACCGCGGCGGGCCGGGCGTCGCGGCGGGCCCCGGGCCCGCGTTCCCGCCTCCGGAGCCGGGCGCCGCGGCAGTTCCGGAGCCGCCCGGGACCGGGCTCTGCGTCGATCCGCCCGGGCGGATCACCACGACGAGCAGCACGACGACCAGCAGCGCCGCGACCAGCACGGCGTCGACGGCGACGAGCGTCGGCACCCAGCGCCGGGGACTCACGCCGCGGCTCCCTCCCCGTCGAAGACGGGCCCCTGGGTGCGGCTGCGCTTGAGCTCGTAGAAGCCCGGGACGCTCGTCATCAGCGCCAGCCCGTCGAACATCGCCAGCGCCTGCGCGCCGCGCGGCGCCGGCGTCACCACCGGGCCGAAGAAGCCGACGCCGTCGATCGCGACCACCGGCGTGCAGACGTCGTCGCCGACGAGCGCCAGGGCGTCGGCCGTCGAGGCGCGCAACGCGGCGTCGTACTCGTCGGACCGGGCGGCGGCCGCCAGCGACGCCGGCAGGCCCACCTCGGCGAGCGACTCGGCGACGATCGCCTCGGTGTCCGTGCGGCCGCCGGGGTGGCGCCGCGTGCCCATCGCGTCGTACAGCGGCTTGACCACGCCGTCGCGGTGGGCCTGCGCCGCCGCGACCACCACACGCACCGGTCCCCACGACGCGTCCATCAGCCGCCGGTACGACTCGGGCAGGTCACGGCCCTCGTTGACAACCGACAGGCTCATCACGTGCCACCGGACGTCGACCGGTCGCAAGCGCGCCACCTCGTCGATCCAGCGGGAGGTCATCCAGGCCCAGGGGCAGAGCGGGTCGAACCAGAAGTCGACGGTCTGGGGCACGGCACACGGTCCTCTCACAGCGGCGGAAGATGCTGGAACACGGTGGAACACGGTGGAACACGGTTGAACACGGACGTGTCGAGTCTGCCCACGTCGGCTGTGTCCTGCATACGCCGGTCCGCGTCAGGACGCGCGCCGGGGCGCGAAACAGGGCCGAGTGCGCTGCCCTGCCGTGCCATGATCGGCAGCAACCCCATAACACCATGCCAGGGAGACGCGCGTGCCCGGTCAGAACCTCACCCGTGCCGAGGCGCGCGAGCGCGCCACGATCGTGGAGACGTCGTCGTACGACGTCGCGCTGGACCTGACGACGTCGACGACGACGTTCGCCTCGCGCACGACGATCCGGTTCGGGGCCACGCCCGGCGCCTCGACGTTCGTCGACCTGATCGCGCCCGTGGTTCGCACGGTGCGGCTGAACGGCCGGGACCTGGACCCGGCCGCCGTGTACGCGGACTCGCGGATCGAGCTGAGCGACCTGGCGGCGGACAACGAGCTGGTGGTCGAGGCCGACTGCGCCTACATGAACACCGGCGAGGGCCTGCACCGGTTCGTCGACCCGGTGGACGGCGAGGTCTACCTCTACTCGCAGTTCGAGGTGTCCGACTCGCGCCGCGTGTTCGCGGTGTTCGAGCAGCCGGACCTCAAGGCCCGGTTCACGTTCACCGTCACGGCCCCGGGGCACTGGACCGTGATCTCCAACTCCCCGACGGCTGCTGAGCCCGAGCCCGTCGCGGGGGCGGTCAACCTCAACGGCCGGGACACCGGCGCGCGCCGCTGGTGGTTCGTGCCGACGCCGCGGATCTCCTCCTACATCACCGCCGTCGTCGCGGGGCCGTACCACGGCGAGCACCGCGAGCTGGAGAGCGTCGACGGGCGCACCATCCCGCTCGGCGTGTACTGCCGCGCCTCGCTGGCGCCGCACCTCGAGGCCGACGAGATCGCCGACGTCACGCGCGCCGGGTTCTCCTTCTACGAGGACGTGTTCGGCCGCCCGTACCCGTTCGAGAAGTACGACCAGATCTTCGTCCCGGAGTTCAACGCGGGCGCCATGGAGAACGCGGGCGCGGTGACCTTCGTCGAGTCGTACGTGTTCCGGTCCGCGGTGCCGCAGGCGACCGTGGAGCGGCGCGCCGTGACCGTGCTGCACGAGCTGGCGCACATGTGGTTCGGCGACCTCGTGACCATGCGCTGGTGGGACGACCT
>DASWOL010000085.1:0-14590 GCA_036398695.1 Cellulomonas sp.
GAAGAAGACCCTGTGGGAGGTGGTCTCCGACGGGCTCGACTTCCTCAAGGTCGGCAACGTCGAGATCCCGTCGCGGGCCTACGTCGCGTCGTTCGGGTTCAAGGGTCCGGACCAGCAGAAGCCCGCGGGCGTGCTGTCCGGCGGCGAACGCAACCGGCTGAACCTCGCGCTGACGCTCAAGCAGGGCGGCAACATGCTGCTGCTCGACGAGCCCACCAACGACCTGGACGTCGAAACCCTCGGCTCGCTGGAGAACGCGCTGCTGGAGTTCCCCGGGTGCGCGGTGGTCGTCTCCCACGACCGGTGGTTCCTCGACCGCGTCGCGACGCACATCCTCGCCTACGAGGGCACCGAGGACGACCCGGCGCGGTGGTACTGGTTCGAGGGCAACTTCGCCTCGTACGAGGAGAACAAGGTGGCCCGGCTCGGCCAGGACGCCGCCCGACCGCACCGGGTGACGTACCGCAAGCTGCGGCGCGACTGACCAGCTCGCCGCTCGTCGGGCCGCTGACCTGCGGCAACCGGGTGCCACAGGCAGACTTGGCCCATGACCGGTGCCGGGCCCGACGACGCGACGGACGGCCCGTCGCTCGACGACGCGACGGACGGCCCGCTTGACGATGCGACCGACGGCCGGCCCGACGACGCGACCGACGGCCCGCCGCTCGACGAAGCGACGGACGGCCCGCCTGACGACGCGACCGACGGCCGGCCCGATGACGCGACCGACGGCGGAACCGACGCTTCGCCTGACGACGCGACGCCCCCGGACGGCACCGCCCGCGTGGAGCTGGCCCTCGCGACCGTGCTGGGGGACCTGCGCGACGAGCTTGCCGCCCTGCGCCTGCCGCTGACGACCCCCGGTGTCGACACGGCGCGAGCCGACAGGGTGGCCGCGATCGACCAGCTGGACTCCTACCTTCTGCCGCGGTTGGCGGCGCCGGCCGCGCCGCTTCTCGTCGTGGTCGGCGGGTCCACCGGGGCGGGCAAGTCGACGCTGGTCAACTCGCTGCTCGGCGAGCAGGTCTCGGTGCCCGGCGTGCTGCGCCCCACGACCCGCGCCCCCGTCCTCGCGTACAACCCCGAGGATGCCGGTTGGTACAACGCCGGCGCGCCTTCTCCGGCGCCCCTGCGCTCGGTGCCCACGGCGCCGTCGACGCCTGCAACGCCCACAACGCCCTCTCCGTCCACCCCGTCGCTTCCGGAGAAGGCGAGCCAGGGTGCGGCAGCGGCTGGCGGGATGCTTGAGGGAATGCTTGAGGGGATGGTCGGCGGCTTCCGTGTGCGGGTGGTGGCCAGCGAAGCCGTACCGCCCGGGCTGGCGCTGCTCGACGCGCCGGATGTCGACTCCGTCGAGGAGTCGAACCGGGCGATGGCCGACCGGCTCCTGGCCGCCGCGGACCTCTGGCTGTTCGTCACCACAGCGGCCCGCTACGCCGACGCCGTGCCGTGGGCTCTCCTGCGCGGGGCGGCGGCACGGCACGCGCAGGTGGCGCTCGTCGTCGACCGCGTCGACCCGGGCGCCGAGGCGGTGGTCGACGACCTGCGTCGCATGATGGACGAGCACGAGCTGGCGGGCGCCCCGCTCTTCGTCGTTCCGGAGATCGAGCTGGACGACGGCTTGCTGCCGGAGGACGCGGTCGGCCGGATCGCCTCCTGGCTGTCCGCGCTGGGCGCCGACGCTCCGGCGCGGCGCGCGGTCGCGCTGGCCACCCGCGACGGTGTGGTCGACGACCTGGTGCGCCGGGCGGTCGCGCTGGCGCGCGCCGGGGACGAGCAGGTGGTGGCCGACGAACGGCTGCGGCACGTCGTCGAGCGCCGGTACGCCGAGGCGGTCGCCCGCGTCGAGGACGTCACCTCGGACGGCGCGATGTTGCGCGGCGAGGTGCTGGCGCGGTGGCAGGAGTTCGTCGGCACCGGGGAGCTGTTCCGGGCGATCGAGCAGGGTGTGGGGCGGCTGCGGGACCGCATCACCGACCTGTTCCGCGGCCGGCCTGCGGCGCAGCCGCGCGTCGAGCAGGCGATCGCCTCCGGCCTCGAGGCCGTGCTGCTCGACGCCGCGGACGAGGCCGCGGAGCGGACCCATGCCGTGTGGCGCACCGACCCCGCGGGGGCGCCGCTCGTCGCCGGCGCAGATCTCGGCCGCTCGTCGGCCGGGCTGCGCGCCCGGGCGGGCGACCAGGTGCGCGCATGGCAGGGCGATGTGCTGGGTCTGGTGCGCGAGCAGGGGGCGAGCCGGAGGGGGACGGCGCGGTACCTGTCGTTCGGCGTCAACGCCGCCGGTGTTGCGCTCATGGTGGTGGCGTTCGCCTCGACCGGTGGGCTGACGGGCATCGAGGTCGGCATCGCGAGTGGCACCGCGGTGGTGGCGCAGAAGCTTCTCGAGGCGGTGTTCGGCGACGACGCGGTGCGCCGGTTGACCACGCAGGCGCGCGAGCGGCTGGACGAGCGCGTCCGCGAGCTGCTGGACACCGAGGCGGCGCGGTACACCGGCCTGCTCGACGCGCTCGGCACGTCGGCCGGGGGAGACGGCCTGCGCGCGGTGGCGCGCGCGGTGGGGCGGGCGGCACGGGCCGAGCGTGGCGCCCGGCCCGCCGGCGAGCGGGCAGCGACCCGCGGCGCCGAGCGGGCGCTCCGTGGCGCGGACCGCGGGCGTCCCGGCGACGAGTCGACGGACCGCGGCACCGCGCGCCCGGGCTTCTGGACCCGCCTCTTCGGTCGAGGCCGGCGATGACGGCCTCGGTCCGTCCCTGCCAGGTCGGCACTTTCGTGCCGGGTCTGCCGGCGATGGCGTGCCTCCGCTCCCGCCAGGTCGGCGCTTTCGTGCCGGGTCTGCCGGCGACGGCGTGCGTCCGCTCCCGCCAGGTCGGCACTTTCGTGCCGGGTCGGCACATCTTTGTCACGAGGTGGCACGAAAGTGCCGACCCGGCAGCTGCTGGGTTGGTGGGTGCTGGGTTGGCGGGTGTTGGAACCGCACGTGTTGGGACCGCAGCGGCCGGGACCGTGGCGGATGGGACCGCAGCGGCTGGGACCGCAGCGGCTGGGGCGGTGGCGGCCGGGGCCGCGGTGGCCGGGACGGTGGCCGGGACGGTGGCCGGCGGGAGCGTGGCGGGCGGCGGGTGGGGTCGTGGCGGCGCCGGGTGGCGGGGCGAGGGGGAGTCGTGGGCCTGACACTCGCGGACCGCGGTGAGGCGCTGGGTGCCGCGCTCGACGCAGGTGAGGGGCGGCTGCCGGGCGAGCTGGTCGCGGAGGGACGCGCCGTTCTCCAGCGCGCGGCCGAGCGCGCCGGACTGTCCGCGGACCACACCGTCGTCGCGCTGGCCGGGGCGACGGGCTCGGGCAAGTCGTCGGTGTTCAACGCGCTCGCGGGCGCCGACCTGGCGACGACGGGCGTGCGCCGGCCGACGACCGCCCATGCGCTGGCCGCCGTGTGGGGGCCGGGTGCGGGGCCGCTGCTGGACTGGCTCGAGGTGAGCGACCGCCGGGACATGGGGCCGGGGGTCGCGGCACGGCTGCGACGGCGCAGTGCCGCCTCGGCCCCGGCGAGCGGCCTGGTGCTGCTCGACCTGCCCGACCACGACTCGGTGGTCGACGAGCACCGGGTGCGTGCCGACCGCCTGGTGCAGCGCGCCGACCTGCTGGTGTGGGTGGTCGACCCGCAGAAGTATGCCGACGCGGCCCTGCACACCGGCTACCTGCGGGGCTGGGGCGGCCACGAGTCGGTCACGGTGCTCGTCCTCAACCAGGCGGACCGGCTCGACGCCGGCCAGACCTCCGCCGTGCTCGCCGACCTGCGGCGTCTGGCTGCCGACGACGGGCTGCGCGACGTGCGGGCGCTGGCCGTCTCCGCGACCACGGGCGAGGGCATCGACCAGCTGCGTGGGCTGCTCGGAGAGGCAGCGGCACGGCGGCGTGCGGCCACGGATCGTTGGGCGGCCGACGAGCGGGCGATCGCCGCGCGCGTGGTCGAGGCCTGCGGGCCCGGGGTTCCGGCGAAGGTCGCCGCTGGGGCGACCGACCGGCTCGTCGCCTCCTTCGAGCAGGTTGCGGGCGTGGACGTCGTCACCGACGCCGTCCGGCGCGCCGCGATCCGCAGGGCCCGGGCGCGCACCGGCTGGCCGCCGCTGCGGTGGCTGGCACGCCTGCGGCCCGACCCGCTGCGACGACTCCACCTCGGCGACACCCTCGGGTCTGCGCCCGGCCGGTCGCAGGCGACAGTGTCGGCCACCGGTGGCTCGCCGGGCGCAGGGCCGGCAGGCTCGTCGGGCACGCCGGAGCGCACCTCGCTGCCGCCGGCCGGTGCCGCCGCGAAGGCCCGCGCCGGCGTCGCCGTGCGCGACCTCGTCGCCGACGCCCTCGCTGGAGCGCCCGAGGCCTGGCAGGTCGCCGCACGGGAGCGCACCACCACCGACGGGCTGACCGACGACCTCGACCGTGCGGTCGCCGCGACGCCCCTCCTGCCGGCCCGGCCCGCGGCCTGGTGGCGCGCGGTCGGCTGGCTCCAGTGGCTGCTGCTCGCCGTCGCCGTGATCGGCCTGCTGTGGCTCGGGCTCGTGTGGCTGCTCGGCTACCTTCAGCTGCCGTCGTTGCCCATGCCGCACTGGGGGGCGCTGGCGGTGCCGACGTGGCTGGCGGTCGGTGGTGTCGTCGTCGGCTGGGTCGTGGCCGGTCTCGGGTCGCTCGCCGGCCGTCTCGGGGGCCGCCGCCGAGCCCGTGCCGCCGGCCGGCGCCTGTCCGAGGCCGTCGCCCGGGTGGCGCGTACCCGTGTCCTGGACCCGGTGGCCGACGAGCTCGCCGCCCTGGACACCTGCCGTCGCCAGGCCGCGCGCGCCGCCGCTCGCGACTGATGCGCTGACCCGCTCGGGGCCATCCGGAACGTGCGGACCGTCCGGCCCGCGTCGGAGAGTCGGCGGAGATGCGGCGGTGAGGCGTCCGGGAGGCGTCCGGGGCGTGGGCGGCGCCGGGTCGTCCGGCGGTGGCAGGAGCAGGATGGCTGGGCCCGACGAACGTGCGGCGACGGATTGCGGGGGAAGAGGCAACCATGAGCAGGCTCGCGATGCCGGTGCAGCTGCGTTGGGGCGACGTCGACGCGTACCAGCACGTCAACAACGCGGCGATGCTCCAGCTGCTGGAGGAGGCCCGGATCGAGGCGTTCTGGCGGCATCCGGACGACGTGCGGGACCCGTGGCCCACCGCCGTCCTCGACGCCGGACCCGGCGCTGAGGTGTCGACGCTCGTCGCGCACCAGGAGATCGAGTACCTGGCGCCGCTCGGGTACCGGCGGACGCCGGTGATCGTCGACCTGTGGATCGGTCGGCTCGGCGGGGCGAGCATCGAGGTCTGCTACGAGATCCGCGACGAGGGCGACGAGCCCCTGGTCTACGCGCGTGCGACCGCGACGATCGTGCTGGTCGACTCCGCGACCGGCCGCCCCCGCCGCATCGGCGACGTCGAGCGCGCCGCCTGGGAGCCCTATCTCGACGAGCCCGTGAGGTTCCGCCGCAGCCACTGACGGGTCCCGTGCCGGCGGGGCCGCCATGCCGCGACACGCCGCCTCGCGCGCGGTGGGAGCCCCGCGACGGGCAGGCGGAGGGCCGGGCAAGACAGAGGCAGCTGCCAGGTCAGTCGAGCGGAACCCGGACCATGCCCTCCTGGGCGATCGAGGCGACGAGCCTGCCGCCCCGGTCGAACACCCGGGCGGCGCCGAGTCCCCGCCCGCCCTGCCCGGACGGCGAGTTCTGGACGAACAGCAGCCAGTCGTCCACCTGGACGTCCCGGTGCCACCACATCGCGTGGTCGAGCGAGGCGATGGACAGCCCGCGCGACGACCACGACAGCCCGGCGTGGCGCAGGATCGGCTCCAGCATCACCTGGTCGCAGGCGTAGGCGAGCAGGGCGCGGTGCAGCAGCTGGTCGTGCGGCACCGCGCCGCGGGTGCGCATCCAGAGCAGCTGCCGGCCGGTCCGCTCGTCGTCGGGCCGCAGGTAGACCGCCCCGCCCACGTGCCGAAGGTCGAACGCGCTCTCCGTCCAGAACCGCGCCACCGGGTGGTCCACCGCCGCGAGGTGCTCCTGCGCCGACGGGATGTCCTCGGGGTCGGGCACGCCCCGAGGCGCGCTCTCCGCGAAGTCGATGCCGGGCTGCTCCTCCTGGAACGACGCGATCATCGACAGGATCGGCCCGTCCGCCTGCCGGGCGTGGGCCCGCCGCGCGCTGAAGGAGCGGCCGTCGCGGATCCGCTCGATGTCGTACTCGATCGGCGCGGTGACGTCGCCCGCTCGCAGGAAGTACCCGTGCAGCGAGTGCGGTAGCCGGGCCGGGTCCACCGTGCGCCCGGCCGCGAGCAGGGACTGGGCGAGCACCTGGCCGCCGAACACCCGGCCGGTCGGCACCTGGAGGCTGTCGCCGGTGAAGGTGTCCGGCTCGGCACCCGGTCGCAGGTTGAGCACGTCGAGGACCGGCGTGATGGGGTCGGCGTCGGGGGTGCTCACGGCTGTGCCCGCTCCTCGGAGGCGTTGACGAGCGAGTGCGCCGCTCGTTCCAGGTAGTCCCACAGCTCCGCCCGGTGCAGCGGCGCCAGGTCGAGTGTGTCGACGGCGGCGCGCATGTGCCTCAGCCATCGGTCCCGGGCCTGCGGGTCCACCCTGAAGGGCGCGTGCCGCATCCGCAGCCTCGGGTGGCCACGGGTGTCCGAGTACGTCGTCGGACCACCCCAGTACTGCTCGAGGAACGCTGTCAGCCGCCCGGCCGCGGGGGCGAGGTCGTCCTCGGGGTAGAGGGGGCGCAGCACGGGGTCGTCGGCGACGCCGCGGTAGAACGCGTCGACGAGCCGGACGAAGGTGTCGTGTCCTCCGACCGCCGCGTAGAAGCTGTCAGTGCGCACCTGGCCATCCTCACACGCCCTCGCGCACCGCCGGACGTCGCCTTACGCTGGGCCGACGCCTGGGACTGCTGCGCGGACGGAGGATCGATGACGAAGGCCGAGCAGATCCTGGCCGCGCTCGGCGGCGCCGGCAACGTGGTCGACGTCGAGCCGTGCATCACCCGCCTGCGGGTCGAGGTGACGGACGCGGGCCTGGTCGACGACGCGGAGCTGCGCACCTCCGGCGCCTTCGGGGTGGTGCGGTCGGGGCGCGTGGTGCAGGTGATCGTCGGCCCGGACGCCGACGGGCTCGCCGCCGAGATCGACTCGATGCGCTGAGGGTGCGACGGTGCAGGTGACGAGTCCCGTGGCGGGCACGGTGCGCGCCCTGCACTCGGTGCCTGACCGCGTCTTCGCGGAGGGCATGGTGGGCCCCGGCGCTGCGGTCGAGCCGGTGCGCACGGCCGTCCAGCACGTGCTCGCGCCGGTGGACGGCGTCGTCGCCTCGCTGCACCCGCACGCGTTCGCCATCCGGGTGTCCGACGACCGGTCGGTGCTGGTGCACCTCGGCGTGGACACGGTGACGCTGGCGGGAGCCGGGTTCGAGACGCACGTCGTCGCCGGCCAGCGAGTGCGTGCGGGGGAGCGGATGGTGACGTGGTCGCCGGTGGATGTCGCCGCGGCCGGGCTGGCGACGATCTGCCCGGTGGTGGCCCTGCAGGCGCGGCCCGACGAGGTGACGTTGCTCCTGGAGCCCGGCGAGACGGTCGCCGCCGGCCAGCCGCTCCTGGAGTGGGCCGAGCCGCCGGTTCCCTGAGTGGCGGCGCGCGCGCTCAGAGCAGGCCGGTGCGGTCGGCGACGAAACGCAGCTGTTCGGCGGTCAGGGCCACGGTGCGCGACAACGCGCGGCCGCCGTGGCCCACGCCCGTCTCGCGGCGCACCAGCACCGGCCGCTCGTCGGGCGACGCCGACGTGGCGGCCTGCATCGCGGCCGCGGTCTTGCGGGCGTGCAGTGGGTCCACCCGGGTGTCGCCCTCGAACACGGTGAACAGGGTGGCCGGGTAGGCGGTGCCGGGCACCACGCAGTGGTAGGGCGAGTAGCCGAGCAGCCAGCCGAGCTCCTGCGGGACCTCCGCGTCGCCGTACTCGTCGGACCACGTGCGGCCGAGGCCGAACAGCTGGTAGCGCACCATGTCGAGCAGCGGCGCCGAGCAGACCGCGGCGGCGAACAGGTCGGGCCGCTGCGTCACCGCGGCGCCGACCAACAGACCGCCGTTGGACCCGCCCCAGCAGGCGAGCCGGTCCGGCGTGGTCCATCCCTCGGCGACCAGCAGCTGCGCGACCGCGAAGAAGTCGTCGAACACGTGCTGCTTGTGGCCGCGCTCGCCGTCGCGGTGCCAGGCTTCGCCCTCCTCGCCGCCACCGCGCAGGTTGGCGACGACGTACACCCCGCCGGCCTCGACCCACGCGAGCGTCGCCGCCGAGTACGCGGGATCCATGCTGATCTGGAAGCCGCCGTAGCCGTAGAGGATCGTCGGCGCCGGCGTCGCGGGGGCGCCATCGTGGGCCACCGCGTCGGCGCGGGCGACGACGAAGGCGCACACCGGCGTGCCGTCCTTGCTGGTGGCGACCACCTGGCGAACCACGACACGCGGCACGTCCGGCACCGTGCCGGGAGGCGTCGCCCAGACGGTCACCTCGCCGTTGTCCCCGCGGAAGCGGTGCACGGCCGGCACCGTGACGTGGTCGGTGTAGCCGAACCAGACGTCCGGTCCGCCGTCGGGGCGCGCCACCAGGCCGGACACCGAGCCGAGCCCGGGCAGGGCCACAGCGCCGAGGCGCTCGCCGGTCACCGGGTGGTGCCGGGCGACCTCGCTCACGGCGTGGCGCCGCCAGGACACGAGCAAGGCGGTCGGCGTGGTGCGGTCGCCGCCGCCGTCGAGGACCGCCACGTCCTCCAGCACGGCCTTCGGGTCCTCGGCGATCAGCGTCCGCCACGTCTCGGGCCCCGGATCGGCCGGCGAGGTGACGACGAGCCGGCCGCGGGGTGCGTCCAGGTCCGTGTGGAGGTACAGGCGCCCGTCGCGACCCACCCACGCGCCGACCTCGGCGTCGAGCCCCACGGCGACCTCGCGGAACACGGGTGCTCCGCCTGCGTCCGGCGCCCGGAGGTCCGCGAGCCAGACGTCGGTGCGCGGCGCCGTGCCGATCGAGGCGGACACGAGGAGCCAGCGCCCGTCGCGGGACACCGACACCCCGTAGTACGTGGACAGGTCCCGCCCGGCACCGAACACCTCGACGTCGACCGCCGGGTCCGTGCCCACCCGGTGGCGCCACACCCGCCGGTGGAACTGCCGCTCGTCGGCCGGCAGCAGCTCCGGCGCCAGGCGGCGCACGTAGTAGTACCACTCGCCGCCCGGCTCCCAGGCGACCGGGGAGTAGCGCGCCCGGTCGATCGGCCCCTCGACGTCCTCGCCGGTCGCGACGTCGAGCACCCGCAGCACGCTCTCCTCGGTGCCGCCGGTGGACACCTGGTACGCCAGCAGGTCCCCCTCCTTCGAGGGCTGCCAGGCGTCCAGGGTGGTGGTGCCCGCCGGGTCGAGCGCCATCGGGTCGACGAGCACCCGTTCCCGCGTCGTGCCGGGGCGGTCGGCGTGCGGCTCGACCACGAGCACCACGCCGTGCTCGGCGCCCGGCTCGCGCCGCGTCATGAAGTACCGCTCGCCCCGCCAGGCCGGAGCTCCCACTGCGCCGGCACCGAGCAGCCCCTGCAGCCGGGCCTCGAGGGCGCCCTCGGCGAACCGCGTGCCCTCGGCGCGAGTGGCCGCCCCGGCGCGGTAGGCGCAGTACAGCTCGTCCTGCGCGGCGGACCACGCCGCCGTCTCGTCGGACGCGGCGTCCTCGAGCCAGCGGTACGGGTCGGCGACGGCATGGCCGTGCCGCTGCTCGACGAGCGCGTCGACGCGCGCGCGTGGGTAGACGAGGGTCATGACCGCAGGCTACGTGCCGGCCGCCGGCAGGTGTCCGGTGCGCCCGAGCAGCGGTCCCACCCGGGTGGCGCAGGCACGTCGCCAGCCCGCGATGGAAGGATGAGCGCCATGTCCGACGAGGTCACGCCGCCCGGCGAGCCGCTGCTGCGGCTCGCCGCGGCGTACGGGGTGGTGCCGGACTACCACGGGCACGACGGCCAGTACCACGCCGCGTCCACGGACACCCTCGTCGCGGTGCTCGCCGCGCTCGGCGTCGACGCCTCCTCGCCGGCCCGGATCGCCGTGGCGCTGCGGAACGTCGAGGACAGCCCCTGGCGCCGGGTGCTGCCGCCGGTGGTGGTCGTGCGTGCCGGGCGCCGGGTGCACGTGCCGGTGCACGTGACGCACGGCGAGGCGGTGACCGCGTGGCTCGAGCTGGACGACGAGGCCGGCGGCGGCCGCCGCGACCTGGTGCAGGCCGACGTGTGGGTGGAGCCCCGGACCGTCGACGGGCGCACCGTGGGCCGCGCCACCTTCACGCTGCCGGACGACCTGCCGCTGGGCTGGCACGAGATGTACGTGCAGCTGCCGGACGCCACCGCGCACAGCCCGGTCGTCGTCACGCCCGACCGCCTCGAGCTCCCGGGCGACCTCGAGCGGCGCCGCGCCTGGGGCTACATGGCACAGCTGTACTCGGTGCGGTCGCGGGCGTCGTGGGGCGTCGGAGACCTGGCCGACCTGGCGGAGATCGTCGCGCTCGCCGGCCGGCGCAGCGGCGCCGACTTCGTGCTGGTCAACCCGCTGGCGGCGGCCGAGCCGACGGCGCCCATGACGCCGAGCCCGTACCTGCCGACCACCCGACGGTTCGTCAACCCGCTCTACATCCGCGTCGAGGACGTCAGGGAGTCCGGCTACCTCTCCTCGGCCGACCGTTCGCTCGTCGAGTGGTCCGCCGAGCCGGCGTTCGCGCTGGACGACGACCCACGGCAGATCGACCGGGACGTGGCGTGGACGGCGAAGAAGGCGGCGCTCGAGGTGGTCTTCGCCGTGCCGCGCTCGCCGGCACGCCAGCAGGCGTTCGACGAGTACGTCGCCGCCGAGAGCCCGGGCGTGGAGACATTCGCCCTGTGGTGCGCGCTCACCGAGCGCTACGGGAGCCGGGACCGCTGGCCGGCCGAGGCGCTGGACCCGTCGTCGGCTTTCGTCGACGCCGCGCGCGACGAGCTGACCGACCGCGTGCGGTTCCACGAGTGGCTGCAGTGGGTGGCCGACGAGCAGCTGGCCGCGGCGCAGCGCGCCGCGCGTGAGGCCGGCATGCGGATCGGGATCATGCACGACCTGGCGATCGGGGCCCATCCGCAGGGTGCCGACGCCTGGGCGCTCGCTGACGTGCTGGCGTCCGGCGCGACCGTCGGCGCGCCGCCGGACATGTACAACCAGCAGGGGCAGGACTGGTCGCAGCCGCCGTGGCTGCCGGAGGCCCTCGCCCGCGCCGGGTACGGGCCGTACCGGGACATGCTGCGCACCCTGCTGCGGCACGCGGGAGCCGTCCGGATCGACCATGTGCTGGGGCTGTTCCGGCTGTGGTGGGTGCCGCGCGGGCACCCGGCCACCGAGGGCGCCTACGTCCGCTACGACCACGAGGCACTGGTCGGCATCCTCGCGCTCGAGGCGCATCGCGCCGGTGCGGTCGTGATCGGCGAGGACCTCGGCACCGTGGAACCGTGGGTGCGCGACTACCTGTCGGAGCGCGGCATCCTCGGCACGTCCGTGCTGTGGTTCGAGAAGGACTACGCCGGCCAGCCCCTGGCGCCGGTGCACTACCGCCGCCTGGCCCTGGCCTCGGTGACGACCCACGACCTGCCGCCGACGGCCGGCTACCTCGCCGGCGAGCACGTCGCCCTGCGCGCCCGCCTCGGCCTGCTCACCTAGCCGGTGGAGGTGGTGGCCGCCGAGGCCGAGGAGGAGCGTGAGCGGATGCTCGCCGCGCTGCGTTCGCGGGGGCTGATCGGCGAGCGTCCCTCGGAGCGGGAGGTCGTCGAGGCGTTGCACCGCTGGATCCTGGCGACGCCCGCCGTGCTCGTCGGCGTCTCGCTGGCGGACGCCGTCGGCGAGCGTCGTGCCCAGAACCAGCCCGGCACCGACCGCCAGTACCCCAACTGGAAGGTGCCGCTGGCCGACTCCGGCGGCCGGGTCGTCCTCCTCGAGGACCTGTTCGACAACGCCCGGCTGACCTCGCTGGCGGCCGTCCTGGACCGCGGATGACCCCGAGGGGCCCGCGACGACCCTGCGGTCCCCACCAGCCCACCGGTGAGACCGGTTGCGTCGCCCGCACGACGCCCGCGGGGCGCGGGACGCCTCGACCGGCCTCAGATGCGATCTCGGCTGCCGTCTCGGATGGGGTCGCGGGTGCGGGTCTCGGGTGCGGGTCTCGGGTCCGGGTCTCTGGTGCAGCCTTGACTGCGGTCTTGGCTGCACTCTCGGGTGCGGTCTCGGATGTGGTCTCGGGTAGCCACGTCGCTGTGCGGCTGCTCCGGTCGTGGCGGTACGGCCACGTCATGGTGGTCGCCAGCCTGCGAGGGTTCATCATTCGCGGTGGTTTCCTGGAGCGAACATTGTTCGCACACAGCGACCCTGCCAGGGGCACAACTGCCTCGACGCGCTAGTTCGGATGAGTGCGGGCCAGCCGGTCCGCAAGCAGACGTACGGGTTGGGCTAGGTACGAGTGACGCCAGGTGCGGGCCAGGGCAGGTACGGGTTGGGGCAGCCGCACGGTTAGGCGGCCGCACGGTTGGGGCAGCCGCACGGTTAGGCGGCCCACGGTTGGGGCAGCCGCACGGTTTGGGGCAGCGGCATGGTTGGGGCAGCGGCATGGTTGGGGCAGCGGCACGGTTGGACGGCCGCACGGTTCGGCGGCCGCACGGTTGGGGCAGCGCACGGTGGGCGGCGGCGCGGGTCAGGCAGCCCGCCCGCGGAGGGCGGTCGCACGGGTTAGGGCCGCCGCGCGGGTTAGGGCCGGCGGCGGTCGGCCTCCTGGGCGGCGAGCGCACGACGAGCGTCGTCGCCCTGCTCGGAGACGATCCGGCGTAGCGCGGGGGCGGCGTCGGTGTGCTCCGCGAGCCACGCTTCGGTGAGGCCGAGCACGTCCACGCGGGCGTCGCCCGTGAGTTCGAGCGGGTACAGGCCGAACGCGAGGTTCTGTGCGATCTCGTTGGTGCGGGACGCCCAGACCGTCTCCAGCGACGCGAAGTACGGCTCGACGAAGGGGACCAGCAGCCCGAGGTCGTGCACGCGGCCGAAGCCGGCGATGGTCGCGTTCTGCACGGCGTTCGGCAGGTCGGCGCGGTCGAGCAGGGCAGACCACGCGGCCGCCTTCGCCTCCGGGGTCGGCACGGCGGCCCGCGCGCTGGCCGCGGCACGCTCGCCGGTCGCCGTCGGGTCCGCCGTCAGCTGGGCCGCGATCTCGGCCTCTCCCGCGCGGCCACCGGCGACCAGGGAGGTCGTCAGCTCCCAGTGCAGATCGGTGTCGATCGTCCGGCCGGGCAAGGAGCGCCGGCCGTCGAGCAGCTCGGCGACCAGGTCGAGCTGCGCCGGGCTCGACGCGCGGATCGCGAACGCCTTGAGCAGCTGGAGCTGGGTGTCCGAACCCCCGGGGACCCGCGCCATGAGCGCGGCCAGCCGGTCCGCCGCCGCGACCTGCGTCGCCTCGCGATGCTCGGGTGCGACGTAGAGGTCGAGCGCGGTGTGCAGCTGCCGCAGCAGCACCTGCACCACCGTCGAGTCGGTCTCGTGCTCGATGTTGCCCAGTACCAGGTCGACGAAGTCGCGCGCCGGCGTCTCACCGTCCCGCGTCGCGTCCCAGGCGGCCGACCACACCAGAGCGCGCGGCAGCGACGTCTGGAAGCCGCCGAGGTGGTCGGTCGCGGCCACCCGCGACTCCTCGTCCAGCCGCACCCGCGCGTAGGCCAGGTCGTCGTCGTTCACCAGGATCAGCGCCGGGCGCCGACGGCCGACGAGCGCCGGCACCGCGGTGATGGCGCCGTCGACGTCGAGCTCCTCGCGCCACGTGCGGACGCACCGCCCGTGCTCGTCGACGTCGTAGCCGCCGATCGCCAGGCGGTGCGGACGCGCGACCGGGTGCTCGTCGGGCACTTCCTGGAGCACCTCGAAGGCGGTGATCACACCGGCGGCGTCGGTCTCGATGCGGGGCCGCAGCAACGTGACGCCCGCCTGCTCCAGCCACAGCCGGGACCACGACGACAGGTCGCGGCCACTGGTGGTCTCGAGCTCGGTGAGCAGGTCGGCCAGCGACGTGTTCCCCCACGCGTGCTTGTCGAAGTACGCGCGCACGCCGGCGTCGAACTCGTCCTGCCCCACCCACGCCACCAGCTGGCGCAGCACGGAGGCGCCCTTGGCGTACGTGATGCCGTCGAAGTTCACCTCGACGTCCTCGAGGTCGCGGATGTCGGCGGCGATCGGGTGCGTGGAGGGCAGCTGGTCCTGCGCGTAGGCCCAGCGCTTCTCGAGCGACGCGAAGGTGGTCCACGCGCTCGTCCAGCGGGTCGCCTCCGCGGCCGCCCGCGTCGACTGGAACTCGGCGAACGACTCGTTGAGCCATAGGTCGTCCCACCAGCGCATGGTCACGAGGTCGCCGAACCACATGTGCGCCAGCTCGTGCAGCACGGTCACGGCGCGCCGCTCCACGGTCGCCTGCGGCACCGCGGACCGGAACACGTACGACTCGACGAAGGTCACCGCG
>DASWOL010000086.1:0-33928 GCA_036398695.1 Cellulomonas sp.
GAGCGGAACAGCTCGTTGCCGCACGCGCGGCAGCGATACACGCCCTCGCGCTTCTCGTCGAGCAGGGCGCCGGTCCACGGCCGCTCCGTGGCGGCCAGGCGCAGCACCGCGAACTCCTGCGGGTCCAGCTGGACCTTCCACTGCTCGTCGCTCTTGCTCACGTGGTACGTCATGCCGATACCAACAACACGGCACGGCGTCACGTTCCGCACTCGCCTGTTCCGCCGACGTGTATCTACCCTGATCGACAGCGGTCCCGGCAGGGAGAGGTCCAAGTGCCACGAGGTGCCCGACGCCGACTGAGTCTCACCCGGTACTTCGTCGTGGTGAGCCTCGTCTCCGTCGTCGCGCTCGGGCTGGCCCTGGTGTGGGTCTCGTCGTCCGTGATGCGCCAGCAGGCGGTGCGGCTGGGCACCGTCACCGCCACCTCGGTCAGCGCGTACGCCGTCGCGCCGGTAACCGCCGAGAACTTCCGCACCGGCATCATCGACGACGCGACCCACGCCGCGGTGGCCGCCGCGACCGCCGGGTTCGCGGACAAGCTCGTCGAGCTGCGGCTGTGGAGCAGCGACGGCCGGCTGATGTACTCGACCGCGGAGAACACCACCACCGGCCTGCCGGACAACACGCGGTTCGAGCGCGTGCGCTCCACCGGTCAGCCGGACGCGCAGCTGATCACGGACGTGCGCAGCATGCCCGGCGGCGGGACGCTGACCTCGACCGAGCGTCCGGTGCTCGACGTCTACGTCCCCGTCAAGGCGGGCGACACCGCGTCACCGGACACGGCGGTGGGCACGCAGCCGCCGTCCGCGATCGTCGGCGCCGCCGAGGTGATGATCGACCAGACGGTGTCGCAGCAGGCGCTGGCCGACGCGGTGCGCACCGTGACGCTGGTGGTGGTCGCCGGCCTGGCCCTGCTCTGGCTGCTGCTGTTCCGCACGGTCCACACCACCTCCCGCCGGCTGCAGTCCACCGCGCTGGAGAACGCCCGGCTCGCCCTGCTCGACTCGCTGACCGGGTTGCCCAACCGCCGCCTGCTGGCCGACCGGATGCGCCGGGGCATCGAGCAGGCGCGCGACGAGGGCACACGGGTGGGCCTGGTGCTGCTGGACATCGACCGGTTCAAGGACATCAACGACACGCTCGGCCACGACCGCGGCGACGAGCTGCTCGAGCAGGTGGCCGACCGGATGCGCGACGCGCTGCGCGACGAGGACATCGTCGCCCGGCTGGGCGGCGACGAGTTCGCGGTGCTGCTGCCGGACGTGCGGACGGTCGCCAACGCGGAGCGGCTGGCACAGCGCATCCGCTCGCTGTTCGCCACCCCCTTCCGGCTGGGCGGCATGGAGCTGCACGTCGAGCCCTCGGTCGGCGTCGCCTGCCTGCCGGACCACGCCGCCGACGCGTCGAGCCTCATGCGGACCGCCGACGTGGCGATGTACTCGGCCAAGGTGCGCCGCTCCGGCGTGGCGGTCTACGACCCCGAGGAGGACCACTCCTCCCCGGCCCGGCTCCAGCTGCTCGGCGACCTGCACCGCGCGCTCGACGCACAGGGGGCGGGGGCCGACGCGGCGGCGGCACCGGCGGTGGTCACCCCGGCGCCGCCGGATCCGGACCGGCCCGTCGGCGCGGCGCACGGCACGGCGCACGAAACAGCGGACGGAACAGCGCACGGAACAGCGCACGGAACAGCGCACGGCACGGCACGGGGCACCACGCGAGGCACGGCGAGAGACCCAGCGAGAGACCCAGCGCGCAGCGCCGTGCGCGACGACCAGCGCAACGATCTGCGCGACGAACCACACGACGAGCAGCACGACGCGGCACCCGGCGAGCCTGCGGCGGCGCCCGCCGGCGCGGACCTGATGGCCCTGGGCGCGGACGACGAGCGGATCAAGCAGCTCGAGATGTACTACCAGCCGAAGGTCGAGCTGAAGTCCGGGCGGGTCGTGGGGCTGGAGGCGCTGGTCCGGTGGCGGCACCCGGTCCACGGGATGCTGCTGCCCAGCTCGTTCATCCCGCTGGCCGAGCAGTCCGGGCTGATCCACGTGCTGACGGCGTTCGCGCTGCGCGAGTCGGTGCGCCAGCTGGCCGCCTGGCGCGCGGCCGGCCGCGCTACGCCGGTCGCGGTCAACCTGTCCGCGCACGACGTGGGCAACGGCGCGGTGGTGGACCTGATCGAGCGGCTGCTCGCCGAGTACGAGGTGCCTCCGTCGCTGCTCCAGGTGGAGATCACCGAGACCGCCCTCATCGCCGACACCTCGCGGGTGGTCCCCGTCCTCGAGCGGCTCGGCGCCCTCGGCGTCAAGGTGGCGATCGACGACTTCGGGATCGGCAACACCTCGATCGCGCAGCTGCGCGAGCTGCCGGTCGACGACCTGAAGATCGACCGCCTGTTCGTCTCCGACCTGCGGGACGACAACCGGGAGGGCTCGCAGCTGGTGGTGCGGGCGATGGTCGACCTGGCGCACTCGTTCGGCCTGCACGTCATCGCCGAGGGGGTGGAGGACGAGCAGACCGCGGAGATCCTCGGCCGCCTGGGCGTCGACCAGGCGCAGGGCTTCTTCTACGCGCACCCGTCGCCGGCGGGAGACGTGGCGGCGGCGCGCCGGCGGCTGGTGCGGCCGCGACGGGCGGCAGCCGGACGGGACGAGGAGGTCGACACGCAGCCCTCGATCAAGGTGAATTGACCGGAACGCCCTCATCGACCTGGATGATGGTGTCGATACTCGCGGAGAGGACGTACCGGACGTCTGCGACGGCCCCGAGGAGTGCTCGCCATGATGGACGACCTGTTGCAGGAGATGATCGACCCCGCGCCACAGCGGGCCGACGTCTCCCGGTGGCGCCGACTGGGGGCGACCGCGGCGATCTTCGCGCTCGCCGGCCTCGGCATCACCTCGCTGACGACGAACGCCCTCTTCACCGACCGTGAGACCACCGCCGGCGACCTGCTGACCGGGACGGTCGACGTGGGCCTGAACGGCACGGACACGTTCTCCCTGCCGGCCGAGGGCCTGGCGCCCGGGGACTCGGTCGCCAAGCCGATCACCGTGGTGAACAACGGCTCGCTGGCGCTGCGCTACGCGGTGTCCTACCAGACGAGCGACCCCACCACGGCCCTGCCTCCCGGCCCGACGCTCGGCCCCGACGCGGCGCCGACGGGCACGGAGGACATCCGGGACTGGACGTCCCTCGAGGTGTTCGTGGTCGACGCCACCCATCCCTGCGTGGCGGTCAACGACACGACCCGCGACGACGCCCCGCCGGCCGATCCTCTGTCCAAGGACGCCACGGCCTTCACGCCGATCCTCGGCAGCTACCAGACGACGCCCTTCACGGACGGCCGTACGCTCGGCGTCAGCGACGCGACGCGCAGCGAGCAGCTCTGCGCCCGTGCGACGCTGGACCTGGACGCCGGCAACGCCCTCCAGGCGTCCGGCACCAAGATCACGCTCCGGTTCGACGCGGAGCAGGTGGTGAACAACACTCCGGCTCCGACCACCCCCTGAGGACTAGCACCGCATGGTGACCGCCGAGGACCTGGCCCGCTTCGCGGACCGGCGCGCGCCGCGCCCGCCGACGGTGAAGGTCGCGCGAGCCAAGGTGCGCCGGGCCTGGTGGAAGGTCGCGCTGGTGGCGGTGCTGTGGACCGTGGTCGCCGTCGGCGGCGCGGCCTACGCGACCTCGCTGGCGGTGCCGCTCTGGTACCAGGTGCACGGGCAGCGCCTGCTCGTGGTCACCTCGGGGTCGATGGCGCCGCGGTTCGTCGCCGGCGACGTCGTGGTGCTCCGCGCGATCACCGACGCCTCAGAGCTCAAGGTCGACCAGGTGGTGACGTTCCGGCCGGTCGGCAGCGACAGCCTGGTCACGCACCGGATCGTCGAGCTGCACCAGCTGCCCGCGCTCCGCCAGGACGCCGCGACCGGCCGGATGGTGCCGGTGCTCGACGGGTCGGGCAACCCGATCCTCCAGCCCTACATCGTGACGCAGGGCGACGCGAACTCGTCGCCCGATCCCAACGCCACCCCGGTGAGCCGGGTCCGCGGCGTCGTCATCGGCTGGCACCACCACTGGGGCACGGTCCTGGCGTGGACCAGCTCGCCGCAGGGTCGGGCGCTGATGCTCGTCCCTCCGCTCGTGGCGCTCGGGCTCCTCGAGCTCGTCGCCGTCCTGGAGGACCGGCACAGGCGCGTGCCGGCGCGCCGGCCGGCCGAGGGGCGGAGCTTCGATGCGATCCTCCTCGACTGACAAGCGGGCGTTCTGGCCCGGCGACGCCGGGGCCTGGGCGCGCCTGTCGATCGTCGTCGCGCTCGGCGCGGGCGCGCTCGCAGCGCCGGCGATCGGGACGGTCGGGGCGACCGGTGCGATCTACACCGACTCGGAGACGGCGGGGTTCGACCTGATCCCGAGCCCGCCGCCGCCCACCGACCCGCCCACCGACCCGCCCACCGCCGCACCGACGGATCCGGCTACCGTCCCAGCCGGAGCCCCGTCCGAGGCGGCGGCGACGCTTCCGGCTCCGGCTGTGCCGGCTGGCCCGGCTGCCCCGGTCCCCCCGGACCCGGCGCCCACCAC
Source organism: Cellulomonas sp. (assembly GCA_036398695.1). Taxonomy (GTDB): domain Bacteria; phylum Actinomycetota; class Actinomycetes; order Actinomycetales; family Cellulomonadaceae; genus Cellulomonas. The sequence continues at coordinate 4,579 of DASWOL010000086.1, forward strand.
GACAGCCGCACCGGCACCGACCGCGGCCGACGACGCCGCGGCAACGACGCCCTCGACGCCGGCACCCTCACCGACGCAGCAGACGGGCCAGGGCGGCTCGCCCGCGCCCTGGCCCGTCTGGCCGCACCACCTCCCGCAACACCCGGGTCGCTAGACCTCCCGCACCGCGCGGCCGGCGAGCAGCACGCCCGCCGGGTCGTAGCGCCGCGCGAGCTCGCGCAACCGGCCGGCGACGTCGGCGGGGAACGCCCGCCGCGCCCAGTCCGGCCCGTGGCCGGGCACGAAGTTGGGCAGCCCGCCGCCGCGCGTCAGCGGTGCCAGGCCGGCGACGATCCGTCGCGCATCGGCCGTGACCTGTTCGGCCACCTCGGGGAACGCCAGCCCGACAGTGAAGACCGACCACTCGGCGTCCCGCGCCGTGAAGGCCGACTCCCCGCGCAGCGGGTGCCGTGCCGCGCCGCCGAGCCGGCGCACCTCGACCATCAGCTGGGCGGTCGGCGTGCCGGGGCCGACGAGGCCGAGCAGCAGCTCGGCGCCGACGGTGCCCAGGTCGTCCAGGAGCACGTGCTCGGTGTGCGCCGGCATGAACTCCTCGGGGTCCGAGTGCACCTCGCCGATCCGCGCGTAGGGCATGACGGCCACCGTGTCCAGCAGCGGGAGCGCCACCGCGCGCATCGCGCGGATCATCTCCTCGCCCACCGCGGGGTCGCCGGTCCAGGCGAACCGCAGGTGCAGCACCACCTTGCCGGTGAGGAACGGCGGGACGTCGGGCATGGGCGGCAGCCGGAGGATCGACACCGACGTGGTGCCCTCGTCGGGCAGCAGGCGCGACCAGACCGCCCACGTGCGCAGCGCGGCCGGGACGTCCGGCTCGTCGAACCACAGCGCGCCGGCGTAGAGCTCGGGCTGCTCGACGAGCTCCAGCTCGACGGCCGTGACGATGCCGAGCGTCGCCTTGCCTCCGCGCAGGCCCCAGTAGAGGTCCGGCTCGCAGTCGGCGGTGGTGCGGCGCAGCACGCCGTCGCCCGTGACCACCTCGAAGGCGAGCACACGGTCCGACGACAGGCCGTGCGTGCGCACCACCGGGCCGTGGCCGCCGCCGGTGAGGAAGCCGACCACCCCGACGGAGGGCGCCGAGCCGCAGACGGCGGCCAGTCCGTGCGGGGCGGCCGCGTCGAGCACGGCACGCCAGCGCACCCCGGCGCCGATCCGTGCGGTCCGCTGTGCGGGTCGCACCACGAGCTCGTCGAGCGAGCGGGTCGCGACGAGCACGGAGCCGGACATGACGTCCTCGGTGCCGTGGCCGGTGCCGATCACGGCGACCGGTGCGCCGAACGAGGCCGCGATGCGGACCACGCGGGCGACCTCGTCGGCGGACAGCGGCTCGACGACCGCGACGGGACGCGGCCGCACCAGCGGGTTGTGGGCGCAGGTGAGCTCGTCGTACCCGAGCGAGCCTGGCAGGTGGACGCGCGCGACGCCGGCCGCGAGGGCTCGGGTCAGCGCGTCGGTGTCGAGGGCGGCGCCTGCCGCCGCGTGGGCGGTCGCACCGGTGGCGATCGACATCGTGAAACTCCTTCCGCGGCGCCGGATCTCGGCGCACCGGGGTGACAGGAGACGGGTGACGGCGCGTCAGATACACGAACCCCGGGACTGACGTCCCACCGGCGGGAATAGGGCGTCCGGCACGCCCGTTGAAGGCACCGTTCATGCAGACGCATAGATCGTGAGGACACCATGCAGTTCGGCATCTTCTCCGTCGGCGACGTCACCACCGACCCGACGACCGGCCGCACCCCGGACGACACCGAGCGCGTGCGCGCCATGCTGACGATCGCCGAGCACGCCGACGCCGCCGGCCTCGACGTCTTCGCCACCGGCGAGCACCACAACCCGCCGTTCGTGCCGTCCTCCCCAACGACCATGCTGGGCTACCTCGCCGCCCGGACCTCGCGCATCACGCTGTCCACCGCGACCACGCTGATCACCACCAACGACCCGGTCCGCCTGGCCGAGGAGTACGCGATGCTCCAGGTGATCAGCGACGGGCGGATGGACCTCATGCTGGGGCGGGGCAACACCGGGCCCGTGTACCCGTGGTTCGGCAAGGACATCCGGCGGGGTCTGGACCTGGCGGTGGAGAACTACGCGCTGCTGCGGCGGCTGTGGACCGAGGACGTCGTCGACTGGTCCGGCACGTTCCGCACGCCGCTGCAGGGCTTCACCTCGACGCCGCGGCCCCTGGACGGGGTGCCGCCCTTCGTCTGGCACGGCTCGATCCGCTCGCCCGAGATCGCCGAGCAGGCCGCCTACTACGGCGACGGGTTCCTGCACAACGCGATCTTCTGGCCCATGGAGCACACGGCGACGATGGTGAACTTCTACCGGCAGCGCTTCGAGCACTACGGGCACGGCCGCGCCGACCAGGCGATCGTCGGGCTCGGCGGTCAGGTGTTCATGCGCGCGAGGTCGCAGGACGCGTGGGACGAGTTCTTGCCCTACTTCAACGACGCCCCGGTGTACGGGCACGGCCCGACCATGGAGGAGTTCACCCGTGACACCCCGCTGACCGTGGGGTCACCGCAGCAGGTGATCGACCGGTACGGGGCGTTCTTCGCGCAGGTGGGGCACTACCAGCGCCAGCTGTTCCTCATGGACCACGCCGGCCTGCCGTTGAAGACCGTGCTCGAGCAGATCGACCTGCTCGCCGACCAGGTGGTCCCGGTGCTGCGCCGCGAGGCGGAGGCCCGGCGCCCCGAGGACGTGCCGGCGAACCCTCCGACGCATGCCGAGATGGTGGCCGCGGCCCGTGCCGCCGGCGAGGTCCACGAGCAGAGGCTCGCCGCCGCCGACCGCTGGACCGGCACGACGGCCGAGGACGACGCCGCGGCGGCCGACGCCGTCACGGCCGACACCCACTGAGGCCCACCGGCGCCCGCTGGCGCCCACAGGAGCACGCAATACCCGTCACCACCGCGTCCGGGGCCGGCCGCCCGGCTCGCGTCGCGTCTGGCGCCGGCCGGTCGCGCCGTGGACGTCGTGGAATGTGAGGCCCTGACCTCGCGTTCCTCGGACGTTGCGTGGACGGAACAGGCAAGGTGCCCGTGAGCAGCGGGCCCATCGAGGAAGGAGCGCGCGGGTGGCCAACGCGTCGATCGTCGTGATCTCGGCGGGGGTGTCGCAGCCCTCGTCGACTCGGCTGCTGGCGGACCGGCTCGCGCGGGCGGTGTCCGACGAGCTCGCGGGCCGTGGCCGTGAGGCCGACGTCCGCGTCATCGAGGTCCGCGAGCTGGCGCACGAGGTGGTCAACATGACGTTGACCGGCTACGCCGCCGCGCCGCTCGCGCAGGTTCAGGCCGCCATCGCCGCCGCCGACGGCGTCATCGCCGTCACTCCGGTGTTCACCGCCGGCCCGGCCGGGCTGTTCAAGTCGTTCGTCGACGTGCTCGACACCTCGGCGCTGCGCGGCACGCCCACGTTGCTCGCCGCGACGGGCGGCACCGCCCGCCACTCGCTGGTCCTGGAGTACGGCGTGCGGCCGATGTTCACCTACCTGCACGCCGACGTGGTGGCGACCAGCGTCTTCGCCGCGACCGACGACTGGGCCGACGCCGGGGACACCGGGGACGCCGGCGGCGTCGTGGACACCGACCCGCTCGCCGACCGGATCCGGCGAGCCGCGGCCGAGCTCGCCGATCGCGTCGTCGCGAAGGCGCCGTCGCACCGCGCCGGGCCCTACGACGACGTGCCGAGCTTCGAGGATCTTCTGGGCGGCTGAGTCCGCCCCGAACGCGACGAGCGCGCCCTTCCCAGGCGGGGAGGGCGCGCTCGCTCCTTCAGATCCTCCTGCCGAGGATCGCGCCGCGCGGTGACGTGGCCGTCAGGCGGCCGGTGTCCACGCCGCAGCCTGCCGCGAGCGGTGGGCGACCGTGCGCGCCGGAACGGACGTCTCCGCCTCCAGCACCGCACCGCGGTCGACGACCGCACCGGCTCCCACGGTCACGCGCGTGCCGAGCCTGGCGCCCGCGCCCACGGCGGCCTCGCGGCCGATGTGCACGTGCGTGCCGAGCCGCGCTCCGGCCTGCACCCTGGCACCGGGCTCGACCCAGCTGTGCTCGCCGATGCGCGCGTTGGCGCCCACCTCGGCGCCGGCGTCGACCCATGCCGAGGCCGCGACGAACGCCGACGGCGCCACCGAGGCGCCCGTCGCCACCAGGCCGCCACCGTTCTCGTGGCGGCGATACCGGACGACCGTTCCGTCGTCCTGCTCCAAGTCTTCGTATCGCTTCATCTCGCCGAGCGGAACGCGTGGCACTCCTGGGATGTTCCCGACGATCGCGCACGGCGAACACGGGCCCCGGGCAGGCCCGGCACGTCACGGGCAGATGAGGCTGGTCCTACTCCCGTGGTTCTCGTACATCGGGAACCCGACCACCACGGAGTGGCCGGACCGGAAGTAGTTCCCGTGGACGTACGCCTCGAAGGGCGCACCCGGCTGCGTCAGGGAGCTGCACTGGTAGTCGTCCGCCTTGCCCAGCAGGTTGCCCTGCGCCACGCCGGTGGTCGCCCAGTTCCAGTCGGCAGGCAGGTTGGCGGCCGTGGCCAGGTTGGCCGTCATGTCGATGCGGAAGTACGGCTCCTGCCCGCCCTGGACCGAGCCCGTGAACGTCACGGTGACGTACACGTAGGTCTGGCGATCGCCGGGCGCGTCCCACGGCGTGTCCACCCGCAGCGCCGTCACGCTGCACGCCGGGTTGTTCCACGCTCCGGTGTAGCCGGGAAGCCTCTCGACGGAGCAGGCCCCCGGCCCTGCGGACCAGATCCCCGACGACGCGGTGCTCAAGAGCAGCGCCGGGTCCGTCCACGCCGCGCTCGTCGGCCCAGTCATGGTGGCCAGCGCGCCGTCGCCGAGCAGCATGACGCATGCCGTGATCACCACCGCCGCCCAGCGGCCGCGGGGCTTCATCGGCACCCGCTGCCGGCTCTCGCCCTGATCACGCGTAGCTGATCGTCGCGACGAACTCGAGGTCCCACACCCGTGTCCGGTTCGCTGCCGTGCAGCTGGTGGTGACCACGGCGGTGCCCTGCGTCTGAGAGCTGCTCGGCACGTCGACACATTGCGTCGGGGTGTCCACGCTGCTGATCTGGAAGCCCCCCGAGACCGCGGTCACCGTCCACTTCTCGTTGTTCGCCGTGGTGCAGTTCTGGATCGTCACAGCCGAACCTGAGCCGTTGTACCGAAGGCAGCGGATGGTCGCTCCGTCGGTCGCGCTGTACTGGCCCATGACGAAGACACGGACCCGATGGTCCGCGTCGAAGAACCAGATCTGCGCGGGCGTCGAGTTGCACGCGTAGAGCTGCAGGGCCTGACCCGCGGCGTCGGTGCGCGACGGCACGTCCAGGCACAGCGTCGTGTTGTTCAGCCTCGCCTGGCCGTACCACGGCAGCCAGAAGCCCGTCGCGCCGGAGGACGTCATGAACGCCGGATCGGTCCACGCCGAGGAGGTCGGCTGCACCGAGAAGAGCACGGACAGCACCGCCAGGACGCCGACGAGAGCGGCCGCCAACGGCGTCCGGCGCACACGGCCGGACGGACGCCGCGCCCACGTGCGCCCCCTCCCGCCTGCGCCCGTCGCCGGGCCGGTGGCCCTGCGCCCCGTCGCCATGGCTCGTCCCTCCCTCGACCGAAGACCGCCTGCTCGTCGTCAGGACGTCGACCCGGTGAACGTCAGCGTCAACGTGCCGGACTTGTTCTGGCACGTCGAGGCCCCGTTCCAGCTGGCCGGCGGGGTCACCGAGACGAGGACGTCCGTGGTCTTGCCAGTGGTCGCGGCGAGCGTGACCGGCACCGATCCACCGTTGATGGTCACGGTGGTCGAGGCACCCAGCGCGCACGCTCCGCTCGCGAAGTCGCCGCTCCAGGTCGGCGTGGGCACGGCCACGATCAGGGGCACGGTCGAGACGTTCATCAGGCCCACGTGCGCCTGCGCGACGACGCCGGGGGCGAGGTTCGTGAAGGCGGTCGCCGAGATCGTCACCGCCTGGGCCGACGTGTCGGCGTTGGACCACGTTGACGGCGACTGGCCGGCTCCGCCCTGGAGCTGGATCGTCGGCGTGGTGGCTCCGGCCGTGAACCACGCGCCATCGGTCCACGCGGCGCTGGTCATCCCTGCTCCCACCCCGAGCAGCACCCCTCCGGCGAGGACGAGCCTCGCGGTCCTCCAGCGCCGCGGTCCTGACGCGGTCCGGCGCACATGGCGTGGTGTGCCGATGGTGTCCATCTCGTCTCCTGCAGGTCCTTCGTGGCGGTTGGTCGAGGGTGTGGCGGGGCGCGTCACGGGGAGCCCTCCGCCGGTGGGTCGCTGGCCTGCTCCTCGTGGCGACGACGGGCGAGAACGACGAGCAGGACGCCGAGGGCCGCAAGGGCCAGGGCCGTGACGCCGAGCGGCAGCACGGAGAGGCCTGTCGAGGCAAGACCGCCGTTGGGACCGTCACCGCCGGTGTCGGCGAGCACGCCGTCGTCGTCCTCGACCAGCGTGTAGCGGCCCTCGAGGCTCTGGCTCTGGCCGGGCTGCAGGTCGACCACGGTGAGCCCCACGGTCAGCAGGTAGTCGCCCGCAGTGATGCTGGTGCCCACCGCGGCGGTCATCACGTCGAGACAGGCTGCGCCGCTGACCGGGCACAACCGGGCCGTCCACCGGACGCCCCCGGGGCCGTCCTGGCGCAGCATCGCCTGAGTGATCCGGGCCCGCGTCGGTATCTGCACGGGCCACGAGGTGCTGCGCGTCTGCCCGGGCTGCAGGTCGGTGAACGACACCTGGAGCGGCAACGATCGCGGCAGCGCCTGCGCCGAGCCGGCGCCGAGCACCACCCACGCGCACGCGAGCACCGCCGCGAGGACAAGGCTCGTGGCGGCCCCGGTGTCGAGACGTCGGCTCATGGGGTGGTTCCGGTGCTCACTTCTATCGGATGGTCACGGTGCCGGCCGGTGCGCCGCGGACCGGAGGGGGAGGGCAGCATGCTCAGTGCCAACAGGCACAGGAGCGTGACGCCCAGGGGCAGGGCGACGGAGGGTCGCGTGATCGTGGTCACGACGAGGCCGCCGGCCGGGATCCGCAGGGCCGGCTGCCACACGTGGTCCCCGACGACGTAGGTCCCGCCGTCCTCCGAGCTGTTCGCGTCGCCCTTCATGCGGATGGACCACTGGCCGTCATCGGTGCGCTCGATGCCGACGACCCGGTGCGAGACCAGGTTGTGCGTGACGTCGCTGTGGATCGACGTCACCTGCCCCACCTCGACCTGTGCGGTGGGTCGCTGGACGTCCATCAGCAGGTCGCCCGTCATGATCCCGGGCTCCATCGACCCGGAGATCACGACGAGCGGCTTGACGTAGCCCATCTGGGTTGCGCCCCACACCAGCACGCTGACCAGCCCGAGGGCGGCGACGAGCCAGAGCATGGCGTCGCCCACCAGCTTCAGCGACCGCATGACCGTCTCCTGCTGCTGTGGTCCAGCGGGCGATCCCGAGGCCTCGGCCTGGGGATCGCCCGCGGGGCCGGCTGGATCAGTGCGTGGCGGTGCCGGTGAAGGCGACCGTGAAGCTCTCGGACTTGCCCTCGTTGGACGAGCTCCAGCCGGCGGGCACCGTGACGTCCAGCGTGACCGACGTGGTGGCGCTGGGAGCCAGCGGGCTGGTCGCAGTCCCGACCACCCGCACGACGACGTCCGTGGTGTCCGAGGTGTTGGTCGACAGGATCGGGTCCCCGCCCGCGACGAGCCCGATGACCGGCGTGCCGAGGGTGAGGTTGGTGGAGCCGGTGTTGCGCAGGTTCAGCACCACCGTGCGGTGGTCCCCAGGGAGCAGGTCGCCGAAGACCGTCGAGCTGACGGTCAGGGTCGGCGACTCGGTCGACGTGTCGGCGTCCTGCCAGTCGGTGCTGGCCGGGTTGGTGCCGATGGCACCCTGCAGGTGGACCGTCGCACCCTGCGCGGTGGCCGAGAACCACGCGTCGTCGGTCCATGCCGCCGAGGTCGCCGCGGCGGCGACACCGAGCAGGGCCGCTCCTGCGAGTCCGAACTTGAGGAATACGACGCCGCGACGCCGCCTGCGCCCGTCGGTCGCCGCCTCCGTGTGCATGCCAGTGCTCATGTCCCCGTCCCCGCTGATGTGGAGCGCGGCGCCGATGCGGCAGTCGCGCTGGTCAGCCCGCCGCCGGACCCGGCGTCCACCCCCATGGAAGCCACCGGGCCGCGGCGAGCGGGCCTAACGTACGGGCCTCATCGGCGCGTTCCCGGGAGATCTGGACGAGCGTCTAGGTCACACCACCTAACGGGTGTCCGAAATGTCCCGTTCTTTCACCCCTGAGGGATCTCTCCCGTCATGCCCGAACTGCGGCAGTCACCGGCAGTCGGGCCACCAAGCGGGTGCCACCGGCCACGTCGGCGAGCTCGAGCGTGCCGCCTACCACCCCGAGCCGCTCCGCCAGGCGGCCGGTACCAGACCGCACGACGTCACCCGGAAGGCCGACGCCGTCGTCCTCGACAGCCACGGTCAGCAGCCAGCCGTCCAGCCCGAGACTCACGGTCAGACTCGACGGGCTGGCGTGCCGCAGAGCGTTGCCGATGCCCTCCTCGACCACCCGCGCCGCCAGCAGCCGCTCGGTGGTGGCGAAGCGCGGAGACACCGGGTCGTCCATCTCGCGCACGGCGGGGTCGATGTCGAGCCGCGTCGCCACCGAGGTCGGTACGCGCCGCAGCAGTGCGCGCACCGCGGGGACGAGGCCCACCTCGAGCTGATCGGGGTAGAGCAGCCGGCTCACGTCCCGCACGTCCTGGTCGCGCACCGCGTCGAGGCCGGCGCACACCTCGTCGAGCGTCTGCGCCTGCTGCTCACCCGCGGTGCCGGAGCGCAGCGTCCGCGCCACCTCGGCGACCTGGGCGACGGCGAGCACCAGCCGCTGCTGGACGCTGGCGTGCAGGCCCTCGGCGACGTCCCGGCGGACGCGGATCTCCTCGTCCTCCAGCGCGCGGACCGCCATCGCGCGCTGGACCGCCAGGAGCTCGTTGACCAGCGCCTGCTGGCGCACGCGGCGGCGAGACAGCATCGCCCAGGTGGCGAAGGCGGCGCAGACCGCGCCGACGCCCACACCGCTGCCCAGCTCGGCGGTGGTCGTCGAGCGGGAGTAGCCCTGGTACACGCCGAACGGGACCTGGACCAGGGCTCGCGCCACGCCGCCGGCCAGCCCCGCGAGGAGGATGCCCACGGTGAGGTCGCCGGCACGGGACCGCCGGTGCTGGCGCCACGCCAGCAGCGCGCCGAGCAACATCGCGACCGCCACCGCGTTCGCTGCGATCCGCGACCACACGTCGACGGCCGACCAGCCCGGTGCGACGGCCACGTAGATGTACGTCGACTGGACCACGGAGCCCACCGCGAACGACCCCGCGGCCAGGGCTCCCGTGGTGAGCATCACCCGCCGGTCCTCGCGCCAGCCGGCGCCGATCGCGGGCAGCTCGACGAGCCGATCGGTCATGTCCGCCTCCTCGGCCACGTCGTCCCCCACGGCCGATGAGGCAGACCATACTGTCCGCAGTGGACCAGACCCTTGTCTCAGTGCTGCGCGTCGCGGTTGTCGAGGACCAGCCGCTGTATCGCGCGATGCTGGCCCGCACCCTCGAGACGCACGCCGAGCTCCGGGTGGTCGCTGCGGTCGGCACGGTCACCGAGGCCCGCACCGCGCTGGCGCCCGGCGCCCTCGACGTCGCCGTGCTCGACATCGACCTGCCGGACGGCAACGGCATCGCCCTCGGCGTCCAGCTGCGCCGCCGCCAGCCGAACCTCGGGATCCTGCTGCTGTCCGCGCACGACGCGATGGACCTGCTGCTGGATCTGCCGAAGGACGTCTCGCACGGCTGGGGCTACCTGTCGAAGAACTCGTCGACCAGCGAGACGTTCCTCGTCGACGCGGTGCTCGCAGCCGCGCGCGGCCAGACCGTGCTCGACCCGGCCCTGCTCGCGGGCATGCACCCCCGCCGCGGGTCGGCCGTCTCCCGGCTGACGGACCGCCAGTTCGAGGTGCTCCGGCTGCTGGCCCAGGGGCTGTCGAACGCCGGCATCGGCGAGCGGCTCGCCATCACCGAGAAGTCCGTGCAGAACCACGTCAACGCGATCTACGCGACGCTGGGCATCGACGCCGACCGCGAGCACAACCCGCGCGTGTGCGCGACGCTCCGGCTGCTCGAGGAGACCGGCCCGGCCTGACGCCCGGTACGGCGTGGACGACGGCTACTCGACGAGCGACTGCGTGCCCAGGACGACGGCGAGCTCCAGCCGTTCGGCGTCCTGCGTGCCCGGCTCGGCCGTGTAGACCATGATGCGCAGGTCGTCGCCGGCCACCACGAGCGTGTCGCAGTCGAGCAGGATGGGGCCCACCACCGGGTGCTCGATGACCTTGTGGCGCGACCGCTCGGCCGAGGCCGGGCCGGCCGACAGCTCCCAGAGCTCGACGAACCGCGGGCTCGCCGCCCGCAGGTCGGCGACGAGCCGGCGCAGCCGCATGTCGTCCGGGTAGCGGGCGGCCGTCATCCGCAGGTCGGCGACCAGGGCCGTGTTCTGCTCGGTCTGCTCCTCAGCTGTCTGCGCTGCGCGCGAGCCGCTGCCCACCAGGTTCCGCCACACGCCGTTGCGCTCGTTCCCGCGTAGCGCCGACGTCTCGCCCATGAGGGCGTCGTACGGCGCGTTCGCGACGACGAGGTTCCACGCCGCGTCGTAGACCACCAGCGGGGTGCCCGCGAAGCGGTCGAGGAGCCGCTGCACGCTCGGCGTGATCCGCGTCGGCACCATGCCCGGACCGGGCGCGGACAGGCCGGCGAGCCGGAAGATGTGGTCGCGCTCGGGGTCGGCGAGCCGCAGGCTGCGGGCGAGCGCCTCGACCACCTGCGCCGACGGCGAGGTGGCGCGACCCTGCTCCAGCCGGGTCAGGTAGTCGACGGAGATGCCGGCAAGTCCGGCGAGCTCCTCGCGGCGCAGGCCGGACGCGCGGCGGCGGCCGCCGATGGGCAGGCCGACCACCTCCGGCGCGATGCGTTCGCGCCAGCGGCGCACCGCCCGGCCGAACTCCCAGTCCCCCACGCCGCCAGTGTGCGCCGGCGGGCACGGGCTGTCCTGGCTCTGCGAGTCCTATGACCGGCGGACGGCTGCCTGTCGTCGCCCGCGCGGCGCAGGATCGAGGCATGACCACGACACTGATCACCGGGGCGAACAAGGGCCTCGGCAAGGAAACTGCCCGGCTCCTCGTCGAGGCGGGCCACACCGTCTGGATCGGCGCCCGCGACGAGGCGCGCGGCCGTGCCGCCGCCGAGGAGCTCGGCGCACGGTACGTCCAGCTCGACGTCACCGACGACGCCTCGGTCGCCGCCGCCTTCGCGACGATCGCGGGCGCCACCGGCCTCGACGTCCTCGTCAACAACGCCGGCATCGCTCGGCGCGCGAGCGGGGCCAGCACAAGCGAGGCGCTCGACGGTCCGAGCGTCCGGGAGGTCTTCGACACGAACGCCGTCGGCGTGGTCCGCGTCACCGAGGCCGCGCTGCCCCTGCTGCACCAGTCGCAGAACCCCGTCGTCGTGAACGTCTCGAGCGCACTCGGCTCCTTCTGGGCGACTCACGAGCCGTCCCGGCCGGCCTCGCACTTCGTCTCGATCGTGTACGGCGCGAGCAAGGCGGCCGTGTCCATGCTCACCGTCCAGTACGCCGCCGCCTACCCGGGGATCAAGGTCAACGCCGTGGAGCCGGGCATCACCGCCACCGAGCTCGGCGGCGGCGACCCGGGCAGCCATCCCGGCCGTCCGGCCGCCCTCAGCGCCCGGATCGTCGCGAAGCTCGCCACGATCGGCCCCGACGGCCCGACGGGTACCTTCCAGGAGGACGACGGCGAGCTGGGCTGGTAGCTCAGCCCGGGGCTGCCGACGAAGACGCAGGCCGTGCGGCGGCCCCGCCGCGGTCCTCCGGCGGCCCCAGGCGGCCTCCGGCGGTCTCAGGCGTGCCGCAGGCCGTTGACGAAGATGCGAGCCATGCGCTGGTTCTCCCCGGGATCGTCGGCCTGCACCGGCTGGCACAGGCGCGCGACGGCGAGCAGGACGTCGCGACCGCCGATCGTGGCGGCGAGCTCACCGCTGGCGCGCGCCGCGCCGAGAAGCCCGTCCAGCGCCGGCTCCAGCTGCGCGAGCAGCCGGCCCGGGAGCCCGCTGTAGGCGGGATCGCCCGAGTGCAGGGCCTGCGACAAGCCGTGCTTGGTCCCGACGAAGGCGACGAACTGGTCCACCCACGCCGTCAGCGCCTGCCACGGCGCAAGCTCTGCCGCCAGCGTCGTCGCGGCCGCGACGCAGTCGTCGATCTCGTGCTGGAGCACCGCGACGATGAGGTCGGAGCGCAGCGGGAAGTGCCGGTACAGCGTGCCGACCCCGACACCCGCGAGGTCGGTGATCCGTTTCGCGGGGGCGTCGACGCCGGCCTCGGCGAACACCGTCTTCGCGGCGTCCAGCAGGGCGGCGACGTTCCGCTGCGCGTCGGAGCGCGGGCGGCGCGGCGCGGCGCTGGTGTCCATGCCGGGCCCCTCCCGCTTGCGATCCGGAATCACGTTCCGTATCGTTCCTCTTGTTCCGGAACATCATTCCGGTTAAGACCTTAGGGCACGGAGGCTCACATGCGGTACAGGACACTCGGCGGAACCGGGATCCAGGTCAGTCCGTACGCGCTCGGCGCCCTCATGCTCGCGACGTCGGTGGGCAACCCCGACCCGGACGACTCCGCCCGGATCATCCACCGGGCGCTCGACGCCGGCATCAACCTCATCGACACCTCCGACGCGTACGGCGACTCGGAGGAGGTCGTCGGCCGCGCGCTCGAGGGCCGCCGCGACGACGTGGTGCTGGCCACGAAGTTCAGCCGTCCCATGGGCACGGACCCCAACCGCCGGGGCGCCTCGCGCCGCTGGATCATCACTGCCGTCGAGGACTCGCTGCGCCGCCTGCGCACCGAACGGATCGACCTCTACCAGGTGCACCGCCTCGACCCGGAGACGGACATCGAGGAGACGCTGTCGGCACTGACCGACCTCGTGCGCAGCGGCAAGGTGCGCGCCATCGGCTCGTCGAACACGCCGGCCAGCGACATCGTCGAGGCGCAGTGGGTCGCCGAGCGGCGCGGGCTGCAGCGCCTGCGCACCGAGCAGTCCCCGTACTCGCTGCTCAGCCGCGGCATCGATCGCGAGGTGCTGCCGACGCTCCAGCAGCACGGCATGGGCGCGATCGTCTGGGGCCCGCTCGGGCAGGGCATGCTCACCGGCCGGGTGCGCCGCGGGCAGGAGACCGACGTGCGCCGGGCGCGCCTCATGAAGGCGTTCGGCGACGAGCGTCGCCTCGACGCCGTCGAGCGGCTCGTCCCGCTCGCCGACGAGGCGGGACTGTCGATGACACATCTCGCGATGGCGTTCACGATCACGCACCCCGCCGTCACGAGCGCGCTGCTGGGCGCCCGCACCATGGAACAGCTCGACGACCTCCTCGCCGGCATCGACGTCGTCCTCGACGACGACGTCCTGGACCGGATCGACGAGATCGTGGCGCCGGGCACCGACATCGGCGTGCTCGACCAGGCGTACGTGCCGCCCGCCATCCAGCAGACCGAGCGGCGCCGCCGCCCGCTCGCGCAGCGCGCCGCGGCCTGACGGCCCGGGCAGAGCCCCCTGTCGGATTCGAACCGACGACCTGCCGCTTACAAGGCGGCTGCTCTGGCCATCTGAGCTAAGGGGGCGCGGCGGGCGCGGCGCAACGCGCCCGCCGAAGCAGGGCCCAGCGTAGACGAGCGGCGCCCGCCGGGACCGAGCCCGCCGGGCGCCGCTCGTCGTGCGTCAGGTCAGCCCTTCGCGGCCGCCGCGGCCTCCACGGCCGACTTGAGGGAGCCGGACTGCGTCCAGTTGACGCCGTCGCTGCCACCGTTGCCGATCACGGTGCCGTTGAGCACCAGGGTGTGCGTGCCGATCCCGTTCGGGAAGGCCGGCAGGGTGGCCGCGTGCGCGGTCGCCGCCGCGATGAACGGTGCGAACGTGCGCCAGTTCCCTGTCTTGTCGCTGGTGTTCCCGCTGGCGTCCTTCACCTGGTACGTGCCGCCGGTGACGGTGGTGAACTGGTCGGTCACCGCCTGCGGCACCCCCACACCGGTGGCGATCGACGCGATCTGGTCGTCGGTAATGCCGTGGGAGTTCTCGGCGGGCTGGTTCTTGAACAGCGCCGTCATGAAGGCCTCGAAGTGCTCCGGGTCCTGGTCCGCGACCGTCATGAGGGCGTTGGCGGCACGGTTCGAGTAGTGGGTCCCGGACGACTTGTCGTCGAGGAACGACAGCGGCTGGTACAGGACGGTGATGCCGGGCTCCTGGGCGAGGGCCTGGAGGTCCCCGGAGTTGATCGAGTCGAACTGCTGGCACACCGGGCACTGCATGTCGAAGTACACCTGCAGCACCGTGTCGCCGTCAGTCGTCTTGCCGACGCCCGCGCTGGACACGGGGATGCCCCCGGAGGCGTCGGCGGTGGACGGCGCCTTGACGTCGGCCAGCGCCGGGGCGACCAGCGCCGAGTTGTCCGAGTCCACGCCGCCGAAGGCGACCGAGCCGTACGTCGTGGCGTTCTGGCGGTTCTGGACCAGGACGAAGGCCACCGCGCCGACGATGACCACGACGGCGAGGATCGCGCCTCCGATGGCGAGGAAGCGGTTGCGTTTCTGGGCGTTCTCCTGCTGGCGCCGGATCTCGGCGGCGCGGGCGCGTGCGTCGGCCTGACGCTGCGCCTTGGTGGGACGGGGGTCGTTGCTGGGCATGAGGGTCTCCTGGGACGTCGTGGCTGCTGGCTGTCGGGTGTCAGGCAGCCAGCGGCGGCGCCCGGTGCGGACGCGCCACGAGCAGTCCCAGCGCCGGTCGCGGCGCCACGGGCGGCACGGCGGGAGCGCGGGCGAGGTTCGGCACCGGCACGGCGGCGCGCGGGCGCGGCAGCCGCACCCAGGATCCGACGAGCCCGGCGACCATCCGGCCGGCCCGGACCACGAGGGCGGTCAGGCTGATCCCGAGGGCGCCGACGAAGAGCGCGACCGCCAGTGCCGGCAGCGCGACGGACATCAGGACGATCGCACCGGTGGGTACCGCGCCGAGGCCGAGCGCCCCGTCGGGGCACGACGACGCGTCGCGCAACAGTGCCAGGCTCACGGCGGAGTCCGCCCACGAGCCGCCCGCCTCGACGCACCGGTGCAGCAGCACGTGTCCCTGGGCCGAGACGGCGATCGCGGCCACGGCCAGGACAGCGGCGAGCACAGCCCTGCCGCGAGGTCCCGTCCGGATCACGCCCCCCAGGGTAGGGCCTGGGACTGTGCACACCCCTGTGGCCAGCGCCTCATTTCTCGTCCCGAGGCTCCGGGTGGCTAGCGGTCAGGGACCGTGGGCACCGGGAAGGGCTGCCACACGAGCGGCCCGCCGTGCAGGACGCGGGACGCGACGGCTGCGGTGACCGCCAGGAGCACCACCACCAGGACGAGGGCCCCGAGGCGCCGGGGCGAGGCCAGCTCCAGCAGCCGCCGGGTGCCCACGCGCGTCATCCGCGACGCCGGCCCGAACCACAGGAGCAGCACGCCGACGAGCACCGCGAGGCCGACGAGCCAGGACGCCGTGGTGCCGGCGAGCTCCTGCCCCGGCAGGTTGTCGCCGATGGTCCAGCGGCCCTGGCCGACGAACCACCACGCCACCCCCACCGAGATGACGAGCACGCTCGCCGCGACGAGCACGGCGGGCACCATCTCGAGGGTCGCGCGCAGCAGGTGCCACGGCGTGGTCAGCAGGGCGACCCAGCCGTCGGAGGGCCGCACGCCGCGCTTCTCACGACGCCCGTGCATCGCCTCGACGGTGGACCCGTAGGCCCGCGCGAGGAGCAGGAACGCCAGCGAGACGACGAGCGTCAGGCCGGGGCGCCGGGCCCCGCAGGCCACGACGAGCGCCGCCAGCACCAGCTGCGTCACCCAGCGCCCGGGTGTGGCCGGGCGCACGTACCCGGTGTCCTCGCCCGGCTCGCCCGACGAGGCGTCGAGGTCCTCCTCGATCCACTCGACCGCCTGGTACTCGGGGTCGTCGTCCCAGACGGCGTCGTCGTACCAGTCGTCGCCCTCGTCGTACCCCGGGTCGCCGGGCGCGACGACCGTCGTCGCGCCGTCGTCGGAGGCGGCGTGGTCCGTGGCCGCCAGCGGGCCGGCCGGGACCAGGCGGGTGCGGCCGTCGTGCGGGGCCGGGACGACGGCGGTCAGGGCGACGCCTCCGGCAGCCGGCCCGGAGGCCGCCGCTCCGCCGGCCAGCGCCGTGGTGCCGACGGCGTCGGCGCCGGACAGCACGGCCGTCGCCCCGTCCTCGTCGCCGTCGCGGCCCGTGACCACCGCCGTCTCACCGGTGCGCGGCCGGCGGGGGCGTGGCAGCCGGTCGCCCTCGGCGGCGACCACGGTGAGCGCGGCCACGACGTCGTCGGGCGCGGTGCGCTCCGCCGGGTCCGGGACCAGCGCGCCGCGGATCGCCGTGCGGGTGAGCGCGCCCAGCCCGGTGAGGTCCGGCTTGCCGGCTCTCGCCCGCGCCAGCACCGTGGTGACGCGTCCGCGCCCGAAAGGCGGGCGGCCCGTCGCGGCGAAGGCGAGCAGCGCGGCCCAGCCCCACCAGTCGGCCGACTCCCCCGGATCGTCGCCGTCGAGCAGCTCCGGGGCGAGGTAGCCCGGTGTGCCGGCGACCAGCCCGGTCGAGGTCAGCCGGGTGTCCTGCTCCGCCTGCGCCAGGCCGAAGTCGATGAGCACCGGGCCGGCGTCGGTCATCAGGACGTTGGAGGGCTTCAGGTCGCGGTGCACCACGCCCGCCGCGTGCACCGCCGCGAGCGCGTCACGCAGGCCGGTCGCCAGCGCGAGCAACCCGTCCGCGTCGAGCGGGCCGCGCTCGCGCACCAGCTCCTCGAGGTCGGGGCCGTCGACCAGCTCGGTGACGAGGAACGCCTCCGTGGAGTCCGTCTCGGCGTCGAGCACCGCGGCGACCGCGGGGTGGCGCAGCCTCTGCAGCGCCGCCACCTCGCGCAGCAGACGGGCGCGCGACGAGGCGTCGGACGAGTCCGTGTGCAGCAGCTTGAGCGCAACCGGGTTCCCGCCGCCGTCCAGCGCGCGGTACACGGTGCCCATGCCCCCCGCGCCCAGCGGCGCGACGACGGTGTAGCCGCCGATCTCCGCACCGGGCGCCATGCCGATCCGCTCCACGTGGGCAACCTATCCACACCCCGCCGGGTGCACACGGCAAACCGCGCCAGGGACGGGCTCGACGTTCACGCCGGTGCCGCGGTGCGGCCGGCACATCCACGAGGGCCGGCATGGTGCGCGCCGCGGGCGTGCGGCAGCTACTGTCACCAGGGCGAACCCTGCGAGGAGCTGAGCGCCGTGACCCTGATGCCCGACGACGGCCACGATCTCGTGGTGGTCGCCAACCGCTTGCCCGTCGACGTCAGCGCGGACGCGGACGGCGAGGTGGCGTGGACCCGCGCGCCGGGCGGGCTGGTCACGGCGCTGTCGCCCGTGATGTCGGCCGCCGAGGGCGCGTGGGTGGGCTGGGGCGGGGCGCCGGACCTCGAGATGGGACCGTTCGAGGTCGACGGCATCGACCTGGTGCCGGTGACGCTCACCGAGGACGACGTCGCGGCCTACTACGAGGGCTTCTCGAACGACACGCTGTGGCCGCTGTACCACGACGTCATCTCCGCCCCTGCGTTCCACCGCCCCTGGTGGGAGGCGTACCGGAGGGTCAACCGGGTGTTCGCCCGGGCCGCCGCCGCGCAGGCCGCCCGTGGGGCGACGGTGTGGGTGCACGACTACCAGCTCCAGCTGGTGCCGGCGATGCTGCGCGAGCTGCGCCCGGACCTGAGGATCGGCTTCTTCCTGCACATCCCGTTCCCGCCGCTGGAGATCTTCGCGCAGCTGCCGTGGCGGCGGCAGGTGGTCGAGGGGCTTCTCGGTGCGGACCTCGTCGGGTTCCAGCGTGGTGGCGACGCCTCGAACTTCCTGCGCGTGGTGCGCCGGTTCACCGACCTCGAGACGCGTGGGCCGTTGGTGGACGCGCGGGGCCGGACCGTGCGGGCGTCGGCGTTCCCGGTCTCGATCGACGCGCGGGCCTTCGACGAGCTCGCCCGCACGCCTGCCGTCGAGGAGCGCGCCCGGCAGGTGCGCAACGAGCTGGGCGACCCGCAGGTGGTGCTGCTCGGAGTCGACCGGCTCGACTACACCAAGGGCATCAGGCATCGGCTCAAGGCCTACGGCGAGCTGCTCGAGGAGCGCAGGCTGTCCCCCGAGCACACCGTGCTGGTCCAGGTGGCGAGCCCCAGCCGGGAGAAGGTGGGCGCCTACCAGCAGCTGCGCGACGACGTCGAGGTGCTCGTCGGCCGGATCAACGGCGACTTCGCCACGGTGGGGCGCGCACCGGTGCAGTACCTGCACCAGTCGTTCCCCATGGACGAGATGGCGGCGCTGTACCTCGCGGCGGACGTCATGCTCGTCACCGCGCTGCGCGACGGGATGAACCTGGTGGCGAAGGAGTACGTCGCGGCGCGGTCCGACGAGCGCGGCGCGCTGGTGCTGTCCGAGTTCGCGGGCGCGGCCGACGAGCTGACGGCCGCGCTCCTGGTGAACCCGCACGACATCGACGGGATGAAGGACGCGATCGTCGCGGCAGTGACGATGGAGCCGCGCGAGGCACGCAGGCGGATGCGCAAGCTGCGCGGGCGGGTGCTGCGGCACGACGTCGCCGCGTGGTCGTCGTCGTACCTGGAGGCGCTGCGGGGAACCGGTGACTGATCCGCGGGAGGCGATGTCACCGGAGCCGGCCGGCGCGCCCGCGGCGCGACCGGCGGACGCGCTGGCGTCCCGACCGGTCGACGCGCCGGGGGCCGGACCCGTGGACGTGCCCGCGCGCGGCGTCGCTGAGCTGACAGCACGGCTGACGGCTCTCGGCGCCGACCCGGCCGCCAGGCCGCTGCTCGTCGCGCTCGACCTCGACGGCACCCTGGCGCCGCTGCGGGACGACCCGATGACCTCGCGGGTCGCCCCCGGCGGCGAGGCGGTGCTGGCGCGGCTCGCCGCGACGCCGGGTGTGCACGTGGCGCTCGTGTCCGGCCGGGCGATGGCCCAGCTCCCGGTGCTCGTCGACCTACCCGTCGGCGCGCTGCTCGTGGGCAGCCACGGCGCGGAGCGGGCGCGGGTCACCGCGAACGGTCTGGACCGGGCGGTCGCCACGCTGTCCGACGCGCAGGCCGACGCTCTCGCCTCGCTCGGCGGGCGGGCGGCCGCGATCGCCCGTGGCCGCGACGGCGTCTGGGTGGAGAGCAAGCCCGCCGCGGTGGTGGTGCACACGCGCCTGGCGCCGCCGGACGTCGCCGCGGCGGCGGCCGCCGAGGCCCTGGCGCTGGCGCACCTAGCCGGCATCCGCCCGCTGCGCGGCAAGGACGTCGTCGAGCTGCCCGTGCTGGACGCGGACAAGGGGTCCGCGGTGGCGGCGCTGCGCGCCGAGCTGGGCGCTGCGGCGGTGCTGTACGCCGGCGACGACCTGACGGACGAGCACGCGTTCGCGGTGCTGGGGTCCGGTGACGTGGGGATCAAGGTGGGCCCGGGCGAGTCCGCCGCGCGGTTCCGGCTCGCGGGGCCCGACGACCTCGTCGCGATGCTCGCGGTCCTGGCCGACGCGCTGAGCCACCGGGCCTGACGGCGCCAGGCGCGCGGGCTGCGGGAGACGCCGCGGGTCCGCACCGGGTTGCCTCGCCGAACCACCGTGTCCCGCCGTGCGCCGGACATAGGGTGGCGCCGTGGCCAGGGGGATGGTCGAGGTCGAGCTCGTCGGCGACGAGCCGCCCGGGGCCGGGCCGCAGCCCGAACCGGTGGCTGAGCGGGTGCCACGCGCTCTCGCCGCCGTGGTCCGGAGCGGCCGACGAGCTGCCGCGGTCGTCGTGCCACCCGCGGCGCGGGCGTGGCGCCGGCCGGCGACGCGATGGGTCGCGCTCGGCGTCGTCGCCGCTCTGGTGGCCGTGCCCGTGGCGGACGCGTCGCGTGAGCGGACCAGGCTGGCGGCGCTGGCGCAGATCCCCGGCGTTCTGAGACCGCTGCACCCGGGCATGACGCGGCTCTACACCCTCGACAACGACGACGGGGTCCAGCTGACGTCGGGGACGCTCGTCGGCGGGACCGTGGTGTCCTCCCTCGTGCCGCAGAGAACCTCGACCGAATCGGACGGAGCCACACCGGTGGTCGGGTTCGATCCAGCGACCGGCAAGCGGCGCTGGTCGACGGTCGTGCCGGCGGTGAACCTCGGCGGCACGATCACCGGGACTCCCCTGTGCGCCGCGGCGGCAGCCGTCGCCGTGTGCGTCGCGCAGGAGGAGGTTGCGGGCGCGTACCCGACGTCGCTGTGGGTGCTCGACCCGACGGACGGGCGGGTGCTGCGCAGCGCGACGGTCGGTGAGCACGGCGGAGCGGCTGCCGCCGGCGGAGAGCTGGTCGTCGCGCAGCAGGTGGACGGCCCGGACCGCGCCCCGGCCTCGGGTCCCTGGGCCGTCACGTGGCGGGTGTCCGGGGAGGACGCTGCCACCGGCGCCGTCCGATGGTCCTGGACCAGTCCGCCGGTCGACGTGGCCGCCGTCGCGGAGGACCAGAACCTGACGCACGACCCGGCGGACTACGCCTCGTCGATCTACACGCCGCAGATCAGCCCCGCGCCCGGCCACGACGTGGTGCTGAACGTCGGCGACGACTCGTGGGTGCTCTCACCGGACGGCGCCGTGCGCACGCACGTCGCACGCCCCGGCGGTTGGACCGTGTGGGAGGCGCGCGGCGCCGTGATGCGGCAGCCGGCCTCGGCCGGTGACGGGGCGGCCGGGCCGATCGAGCTGCTGCGCGCCGACGGCACGTGGCAGGCCGTCAAGGGCGAGGAGATGTGGCTCGCGGTCGACGACGGCTCGGCCCCGGGCGTCGTGCTCCTCGCCTCCCAGAACGACGACGGCAGCGCGGCGACGGTCGACGCCGTCGACGTGCGGACCGGCGCGACGCTGTGGAGCGTTGCCTCGCCCACCACCCTGTACATCGCGAACGGGGTGCTCTTCGGCGGCCGGCTCTACATCGCCACCCAGAACCCGGACGCGACGGACGACAGCCGCGTCATCGCCTACGACGCGACCACGGGCACGACGGTGTGGAGCCGGCCGAGCGGTGGGTCCGGCCTGCTGGCGACCGACGGAACCGTCCTCGTGGCCCCGGCGCCCGACGGGTCCCCGAATGCCGTCCAGGCGTACGCCCTCGACGACGGACGGCCGTTGTGGCAGGACGACCTGCGGGACGCCGTGTCTCCGCAGGGCGTGACATCGGGCACGCTGGCCGGGGTCGCGGCACTGGACGTGGTTCGGCGCCTCAGCGCAGAGCGGCCGGACGGGTCGATCACCGTGCTCCAGTGAGTGTGGTGAGCCTTCCACAGCCCACGGTGCCGGCGTGGCTGTCCACAGCATCGTCGCAGATCAGGTGGCATATAGGGGTTGCGTGGGGGAGCTTCCTGGGATAGTCTTCGAACACTAGTTCGATGCTATGGCAGGGGGTGCGCGGCGATGGGAGCAGACTCGTCGGGCCCGCCGCTGCCGGTGGAGTTCGAGGCGCTCGAGACGGCGGCGCTGGCCGCGCTGCGAGCGGCGGAGGCGGCCGACGGGTGGGACGGATCCACGCGGGCGCGGGTGCTGCGGGTGTGGGACAAGGTGGTCGACACGGCGACCGCGGCTCGCGCCAAGGTGGTCAGCGCCGAGCAGGCGGCCGGCACCTGGGGACTCAAGGGCGATCGGGACCTCGCGGGATTCCTGGGTCGGGTGTCGCACCAGGGGCGGGGCGCGGGGCTGGCGGCGGTGGGACAGGCGACGACGCTGGCGACGCTGCCGGAGGTGGCCCAGGCGCTGGTGGAGGGGCCGGTGACGGCGAAGCACGTCGAGCAGATCGCCAGGGCGACGGCGGTCTCGCCCAGGCTGGGAGCCGAGCTGGCCAGCGCCGAGGGACAGGCTCGCCTCGTCGAGATGGCGCGCCGGTTCGACGGCTCGGAGTTCGGCAAGCAGCTCAAGGCGATGAGCGCGGCACTGGAC
Organism: Cellulomonas sp.; assembly: GCA_036398695.1. Lineage (GTDB taxonomy): Bacteria > Actinomycetota > Actinomycetes > Actinomycetales > Cellulomonadaceae > Cellulomonas. The sequence goes on from DASWOL010000086.1 coordinate 26,785, forward strand.
CCGGCGATGCGGCAGCGCGAGCACGACGAGCAGCGAGCGGGCCGCTACCTCACCATCGCGCACACCCCGAGCGGCACGCTCGTCAGGGCCCGCCTCGACAGCGTGGCCGGCCGGGAGGTCGCCAAGGCGCTGGAGGCGCACAACCCGAGGCCGGCCAAGGACGACGACCGTTCCCGCGAGCAGCGGCTCGCCGACGCCCTGGGCACCATGGCCAGGCGATTGCTGTCGGACAGGACCACCTCGGCGGGCTCCACGGCCCCGGCTCAGGCGGTCATCACGTTCACTGCGGAGACCTGGGCCGCGCTGCGTGCTCCGCGGGGCCGCGGGCCGCTCGCCGGTGACGGCGGCGCGGGCGGTCGTGACGCGGGGCTGGTGGTCACGGGTGGTCTCGCCAGAACCCGGAAGCCAGGCAAGACGCCAGGGTCGGCGGCTGTGCAGGGGTGGGCGGCTGTGCAGGGGTCGGCGGCTGTGCAGGGTTCGATCGCAGCGCAGGGTTCGGTCGCAGCGCAGGGTCAAGACGTAGCGCGGGGTTCTGCGCTGGACGTGCTGGACAGGCTGCGCGGGGTCGACCCGGTGCTCGACGAAGGCGGGCACCCGTGGCCGGCCAGCGAGATCGCCCGGGCGCTGTGCGACTGCACCTTGACGCGCGCAGTCGTCGGCGCGGCCGACCAGAGGCTGGACCTCGGCCGCGACGAGCGGCTGTTCAAGCGGGCCCACTGGCTGGCCTTGCACGCCTCGGGAGTGCGCACGTGTGCGGTCGACGGCTGCGGGATGCCGCTGATGTTCACCGAGCTGCACCACATGCGCTGGTGGGAGGAGCAGGGCGGCCGCACCGACATGGCCAACTGCGCCCCGGAGTGCACCTTCCACCACCACGAGATCCATCGCCTCGGGATCACCGTGACGCGGCGAACCGACGGCAGCTACGAGCACCGGCTCCCCGACGGGCGGCTCTACGGCGGTGCGCCGCTGGGCGGAGCCCAGCCTGGCGGAGCCCTGCCCGGCGGCGCGCTCGGCGGAGCCCTGCCCGGCGGCGCGCTCGGCGGAGCCCTGCCCGGCGGCACGCTCGGCGGAGCCCTGCCCGGCGGCACGCGCGGCGGAGCCCTGCCCGGCGGAACAGCGCTTGGCGGAACTGTTCGCCGCGAGGCCGCCCTACCTGGCGGAGCCATGCCCGGCGGGGCCCTGCCCCTGGGAGATCCGCCGGACCCGGCCGACGGACCTGAGAACGGCGGGTGCGGCGAAGCCCCCGCGCTCTTCAGAGCCGGCCTGGGCACGTCCCCGCACGCTGCCGCCCGTGCAGCGGTCGCTGCGACGCCGCCGACGAGGGGCGCGCGCCCACCAACCTCACGCCGTCAGCGCAGGACGACCGACCAGCCGCCGGTGCCGTAGCCGCTGATGTCGAGCTCCAGGTCGACCCGCGGCGCGAAGGACCTGGCCCACTGGGCGACGTCGGCGGGCGCGGGAACGTCGCCTCCGTAGACGGAGAGCAGGCGGAGGTGGGGAGCGCCGTCGGCGTTGAAGAGCGACGCTGCGACGTTGAGCACCTCGGCGACGTTGTCGCCGAGCTGGACGGGCAGCAGCCCGGACTTCACGGCGTCGTCGGCGGCAGACCGAGGGGCGAGGCCGAGCGCGGCACCGAGCCGGGCGGCGGCGGCGAGGTCGACGAGCACCAGCGCGGCGACGTACCCGCCGTCCGTGACGTAGGTGCCGACGAGGTTCTCGCGGTTCTGCTTGAGGTCGACGCCCAGGTGGGCCGGACGCGCCTCGACGGTCCTGCCGAGCAGGCCCTCGACGAGCTCACGGACCTCCTGCGCGACGGGCAGCGGCGTGGCGACGGTCATCGGTGTCCTCCTAGGCGAGGCAGGGTTCGATCGCGTCCCGGAACGCCTCCGGGGTGAATGGCTTGGCGATGAGGAACAGCGCACCCGCGGCTTCGGCCATCTGGCGCATCTCGGCGGACCCTTCCGAGGTCACGAAGCCGAACGGCGTGCCGAATCCCTCGGCGCGCATCGCCTGCAGCAGCTCGAGCCCCGACATGTTCGGCATGTTCCAGTCGGACAGCACCACGTCGGGCTCTTGGGCGCGCACGGCGTCGAGCGCCTGCTGCCCGTCGGCCGCCTCGCTCACGTCCCAGTCGAATCCCGCCTGCCGCAAGGTCCGGACGACGATCTGCCGCATCACGCGGCTGTCGTCGGCCACCAGTACCCGGATCATCGGTCCTCCGTCTCCGCGACCGCCTCGGCGGCCGCGTGCCACTCCCCCTCGTCGTCGGCCGCCCACACGGTGAGCACGAGCGACCGCCCCCGCCAGCCCAGCGGCACCCGCTGGACCGGATGAACCGCCCCGTCGTCCGGCAACGCCCCGCCCACCTGCGGCAGGCTGAGCGTCCCGTGGTCCGGCAGCAGCGCCTTCACGTTCCCGCCGACCACGTTGGCGACCTCGCCCAGTGCGTCGACGAGGTCGTCGTCGGTCACCGGTGCGGACGGCGGGATGCGCAGCAGGGCCCGGGCGAGGTCGCACGCCGCGCCCGACGACGTCTCGAGGGACGCACGACCGATCCACGGGCCGCGCACGTCGACCCAGGCGGCCACGTCGTGCTCGTCCACCGGAACCCCGTCGGGCCACGGGGTGACAGTCCCGTCCTCGCCGTCCACCATCGCCGCGAACAGGTCACCGGCGATCGCGAAGACCTCCTCGGCTGCCACGGCGCTCACGCCGCACCCCCCACCTTCGAGTCGGCGGGTTCGGCGGGCTCGGCGGGTTCGGCTGGTTCGGCGGACGGCATCGGCAGCAGCCCGAGCAGGTCGAGCTTCTCGCGCAGCGCGTCCGGCGAGAACGGCTTGATGAGGTACTCGTGGGCACCCGCCGCGAGCGCGCGGACGATCTGCTCCTGCTCGCCCTCGGTGGTGACCATCATCAGCGTGATCGCGCGCCAGGCCTTCCCGGCCCGCACGTGGGTGACGAACTCCAGACCGTCCATGACGGGCATGTTCCAGTCGACGCAGGCGAGGTCGACCTCGAGGCCGGACTCGAGCAGGGCAAGAGCGGCTCGGCCGTCCTCGGCCTCACTGGTGGCGAACCCCAGGTGATGCAGGGTGCCGGCGACGATGCGCCGCATCGTCCTGGAGTCGTCGACGACGAGCGCTCTCATGACAGACCTCGCTGCTGGGGTGTGGGGCGCGTGGGTTGAGGGTCCGTGGGCTTGGCGAACGCCAGGACGCGCGGGGACTGCGGGACCGTCGGCGCGGTGTACGGGGCCCTGGGCGGCGTCGCGGAAGCTGCCGGGTTCCGGGCGGCGGTCTGCGTCACCGGCGCGGTACCTGGCAGGGGCGTCGTCGGCGTCCCGGCGGGGACGGCAGCCGTGGCGGGGAACCCGCGCATCGCGGTCGTCCCGGTCCGGGCCGCAGAAGCGGGCACGGCAGGCGTGCCGAAAGACCCCCAGGCCGCCGACGCCGACGTTCCGGCTGCGGGAGCAGCAGGGGTGGCGGGGAACCCGCCCACCGGCGACGGCACCGTCGCTACCCGCCCCCGCAGCGGCCGGTGCAGCACCGCGTTGCCGGCCTCGACGCGCTCGAACCCGTCGTGCACGCCGAGCGTGGTCTCCGCCGCGCCGAGCACCAGGAACCCGCCCGGACGCAGCACCCGGGCGATCCGGTCGAGCACGGCGCGCTTCGTCGGCATGTCGAAGTAGATGAGCACGTTGCGCAGGAAGACGAGGTCGAACGGGCCGGGCGGCGGGGCGTCCAGCAGGTTGTGACGGCGGAACTGCACCTTGGCCCGCAGGTCGGCGCGCACCCGCCAGTGCGCGCCGACCCGGTCGAAGTGGCGCACCAGCATCGCGGCGGGCAACCCGCGGTTGATCTCCAGCTGGCTGTACGCACCCTCCCGGGCGCGCGCGAGCACCTGCTCGTTGAGGTCGGTCGCGACGATCTCGACGGAGGGCACGTCGAAGCCGTCCGCGAGCGCCATGAGGATGGAGTAGGGCTCCTGGCCGGTGGAGCACGCCGCCGACCAGATGCGCACCCGGTCGGTCGCGCCGGCGGCGCGCAGCATCGGCAGCACGTGCGGGCGCAGCGCCGCGAAGGGCGCGATGTCGCGGAACCAGGACGTCTCGTTCGTCGTCAATGCCTCGACGACGGTGGCGAGCCCGTCCTCCGTGGGAGCCGCGCGCAGGCGCCGCACGTACTCGTCGACGCCCAGGCCGCGCTCACGCGCCACCGGCCCCAGCCGGCTCTCGACGAGGTACTCCTTGCCGGGGTCGAGGCGGATGGCGCTGCGCCGCCCGACGAGGTCGGCGACGAAGGCGAACGTCTCGGGCGCGAGGCTCATCGCGCAGTCCTGACGGACGTCGCGAGCACGGTCTCGACCGCCCTGGCGATGTCGCCGAGCGGCAGCACACGGTGCGCGAACCCGGCGTTGGCGACGGCACCCGGCATGCCCCACACCACGCTCGTCGGCTCGTCCTGGACGATCACGGTGCCGCCCGCGGCGACGATCCGCCCGGCGCCGGTGCGCCCGTCCGCGCCCATGCCGGTCAGCACCACCCCGACGATCTCGCCGCCCACCACGTCGACGGCCGACGAGAAGAGCACGTCCACGGACGGCCGGCAGAAGTTGACCGGCGGGGAGTCCTGCAGCCCGGTGGCGAGGCCGGCACCGCGCGAGCGGACCACGAGGTGGTGGTCCCCGGGCGCGACGTAGATCGTCCCCGGGGACAGCTGTTCGCTGCCGGCGGCCTCGACGACGCTCGTCGGGCCGAGGCGGTCGAGCCGCGCCGCAAGCTGGCGGGTGAACACCGGCGGCATGTGCTGGACCACGAGCAGCGGCACCGGGGGCGGTGCCGCCAGCGCGCCGACGAACCGGGACAGCGCCTCCGGGCCACCCGTGGACGAGCCGACGACGACCAGCCGCACGGGATGGGTCGGCAGAGTTCCGCCGGCCGCCACCCGTACCGTCGGCCCCGAAGGCCCCGCCGGCCCTGTCGCCCCCGCCGGCCCTGCAGGCCCCGTCGCCCGCGCCGGCCCCAGCATGCCGGCACGCGACGGGGCGGGCACCTGCCGGGCCGCACGGACTCCGGCGAGCACCAGGATCTTGGGGATGAGCTCCTCGGCGACCCGCTGGAGCGAGTCGGTGACCGAGGTGCCGCCGGTCGGCTTGGTGACGTAGTCCGTCGCGCCCGCCGCCAGAGCGTCGAGCGTGGACTCGGCGCCCCGTTCGGTGAGGGTGGAGAACATGATGATCGGCATGCGCTGGCCCGCCCGGCGCAGCGCCCGGACCGCCTCGATGCCGTCCATCTCCGGCATCTCGATGTCCATGGTCACCACGTCGGGCGCGAGCTGCTCCACCCTGGCCAGGGCGAGCCGCCCGTTGGAGGCCGTGCCGACCACCTCGACCCGGGGGTCCCGGGCGAGGGTCTCCGACACGAGCCTGCGGACCACCACGGAGTCGTCGACGACGAGCACCCGGACGGGAGTCATCGCCACCGACCCTTCTGTGCTGGGTTGAACCGGACCTGCGGGTCAGACGCGGAACCGCGACACCTGGCCGCGCAGGTCGACCGACAGCTGCGCGAGCTCGTTGATGGCGGTGCCCATCTGGTTGACGACCCCCGAGGAGGTCGAGGCGGCCGACGCCACTCCGGTGATGTTGCCGGCGATCTCGCCTGATCCGGTGGCGGCCTCAGCCACGTTCCGGCTCATCTCCGAGGTGGTGACGGTCTGCTCCTCGACCGCCGAAGCGATCGTCATCTGGTAGTTGTTGATATCGGCCACGATGTTCGAGATCTGACCGATCGCGCCCACCGCGCTGAGGGTGTCCGCCTGGATCGCCTCCACCCGGCGAGCGATGTCCTCGGTCGCCCGGGCCGTCTCCCGCGCCAGGTCCTTGACCTCGCCGGCCACCACCGCGAAGCCCTTGCCCGCCTCACCGGCACGAGCCGCCTCGATCGTCGCGTTCAGCGCCAGCAGGTTCGTCTGCTCCGCGATCGACGTGATCACCTTGACCACGCTGCCGATCTGCTCGCTCGACTCCCCCAGCCGCAGCACCTGCTCGTTGGTCGCCGCCGCCACGTCCGTGGCCTGGGCCGCCACCTTCGCCGCCGACGCCGCGTTCTGCGAGATCTCCTGGATGCTGGCACCCATCTGCTCGGCGCCGGCCGCCACGGTCTGCACGTTGCGGCTCACCTGCTCCGCGGCCGCAGCGACCACCCCGGCCTGCACCGAGGTCTCCTCGGAGCCGGCGGCGACCTGCGACGAGGCGGCGGACAGCTCCTCGGCCGACGCGGCGACCTTCTCCGCCAGCTCCACGACCTCGGCGAGGACCGTGCGCAGCTCGGCCTGGGTGTCGCCGAGCGACGAGGCGATGGCGCCCAGCTCGTCGGTGGACCGCACCGGGACCTCGACGGTGAGGTTGCCCTCGGCCATCGCCTTGATGGCCCGCAGCACGTCGCCCGAGGTGGCCACCGCAGGCTTGACGACGAGGGCGCACACGACGATAACGAGGACCAGCGCGATCGCCAGGATCACCCAGACCTCCACCTCGGCGGAGCGCACCTGCGAGGCGCTGTCCGCCGCCTGCGCCGTCGACGAGTCCGCCAGCGCCTGGGCCTCCGTCTGGACCGCGGTCATCACCGTGGTCGCATAACCCTGCATCTCACCCATGACCTCCCGGCCCACGCTCTGGAGGTCTCCGGTCTGCACCATCGGGATGAGTTTGGTGTTCGTCGCGTCGACGTACAGCTGCAGGGCGCTGTCGATCGCCCGCCAGCGGTCCTCGCTCGTCGCGTGGCTCTTGTAGGCGGCGACGTCCTGCGTCGCGGTGTCGAGGGCCGTCTTCAGACCCGTGATCCACGCGTCCTGCCCGTCGGCGTAGAACGTCACCGACGGTGTGGAGCCGGCCTTGGCGCGCACCGAGGCGATGTCGAGGTTGATCTGGTTCAGCTGCTGGAGCGGCACCGCGACCGAGTCGGTCATCGTCTTCTGGTCGCCGGAGAGGTCCGCGAACCAGTACGTCGCGAAGGCGCCGATCCCGATCGCGACGGCGGCCATCAGGCCGAGGCAGAGAACGAACTTCTGCGCCAACGGGCGGTCCGCCAGCCAGCGCGTGATGCCGCGCCGGCCTGCTCTGGCCTTCTCCTGACCTGCCA
>DASWOL010000087.1:0-35270 GCA_036398695.1 Cellulomonas sp.
GGATCCCAACGAGTACTGGCACTTCGACTACAAGCCATGAGAGACGACGCGCCACGCGTGCACCCGCAGGACGCCGAGGAGTGGTGGTCCTGGCTGGCGCTGCACCACGACGACCCCGTGCCGGGCGTCTGGGTGATCGAGTGGCGGCGCGCGAGCGGCCGGACGCCCGCCCACCAGCAGTAGCTCGTCGCGCCGGACCGTCAGGGTCGTGACGGGTCGTGACGGGTCGTGACGGGCTACCGGGCCGGCGGCGTCCGACCTGGGCGCGTTGCCGGGCGGGGGATTCCCCCGAGGAGCTGCACGGCGACTCGTCGGGCGGCCTCACCGCGCTCGGTGTCGTCGCCAGGGATGGGCAGAGGGGTGTCGCCGAGCGAGGTCAGCATCACCGCGCCGACGGCGAGCAGGGAGCGGAGCATCCCCTCGGTGCCGGCGCCCTCGCCGGCGACCGCTCGCACGATGGCGGACATCGCGTCGGCCGGCCGCACGCTGTCGTCGGAGCCGGCCACGACCGTCGGGTTCGCCTGGGCGAACCGCAGCGCCGCGCCGGCGTCGTCGGCGACGAACCGGACCAGTCGCTCGACGAGCTCGGCGTCGCCGGCATGGCCCGGCTCGCGCGCGCTCGCCCACTCCTGGAGCGACGTCACAGCGCCCGCGAAGTCGGCCATCCCGGCGGCGGCGATCTCCTCCTTGGTGCGGAAGTGGTAGTAGAGCGCGGCCTTGGTGACCCCCACGTCGTCGGCGATCTCGCGCAGCGAGGTCTTGTCGTAGCCGTGCTCGACGAACCGCCGCATCGCCGCGGTGACGATGCGCCGTCTGGTCTCGCTGCCGTCGCGCGGCATGGGCGCCCCTCTCGTCTGCTCCGACAAAGCTTACTTGACGACCGGCAAGTTGTCGCTCATGCTGGTGCCGTTCCTAGCCGGTCGGCAAGTAAGGTCCCTCATGTCAACGTCCGCACTGCGGGTCGCCCCTCCTCAGGACCCGTCGCACACCCCACGCTCCGCCGGTCCGCGCATCGCGCTGATCATGGTCAGCCTCATCCTGGCGATCGTCCCCGTGCAGCTCGACGCCCTCGTCGCCGCCACCGCCCTGCCCACCATCGCGGGTGATCTCGGCGGGTTCGGCATGCTCGCCTGGATCGCCACCGCCTACCTGCTGGCCATGGCGGTCGGCACCATCGTGGCCGGCCGGCTGGGCGACCTCACGGGTCGTCGGACCATGCTCCTGACCTCGCTCGCCGTGTTCGGCATCGGATCCGCCCTCAGCGGCCTGGCCCCGAGCATGGGCGTGCTGATCGCCTCCCGCGCGCTGCAGGGCCTGGGTGCCGGCATGACGTTCACCAACCTCCTGGCCGTGGTCGCCGACGTCGCGCCGCCCGAGAAGCGCGCCCGCTACCACGGCATCGTCGCCTCGATCGCACCCGTGTCGATGCTGGTGGGCCCTTGGGTGGGTGGCCTGATCACCGATCACCTCAGCTGGCGATGGATCTTCTGGCTCAACGTGCCGCTCGTCGCGCTGTCGCTGCTCGGCGTGGCCGCGCTGGTGCGGCTGCCCGCACCCGTGGCGCGGGGCCGGCTCGACATCGCTGGCCTGGTGCTGGCGGCGGTCACGGGCTCGGGAGTCGTGCTCGCCGTCACCTGGGGCGGCAACCAGTACGCGTGGCACTCGTGGCAGGTGCTGACCGCGGCGGCTGTCGCCGTCGCCGCGCTCGTCGCGCTGATCGGCGTCGAACGACGAGCCGAGCAGCCCGTGCTGCCCCTGACCCTGTTCCGGCAGCGGTCGGTGGTGCTGGCGCTGGTGATCCTCGCCATCGGCATGGGCGCGGTGCTGATGACCGCGACCAACTACCTGCCGATGTTCCTCGAGCTGGTCCGCGGCCGGTCCGCCGCCGACAGCGGCCTGCTCCTCCTGCCGCTGCTGCTGCCCGGCATCGCCACCGGCCTGCTCGTCGGGCGCTGGACCACGACGGGCGGGCGGATGCGCACCGCGATGATCGTGGGCACCTCCGCGCTCACGGTCGCATCCGCGCTGCTGGCCAGCATGAGCCCGACGACCCCGGGCCTGCTCACGGCGACCTACCAGGTGCTCGCCGGCGTCGGCATCGGCATGCTGTTCCAGACGCCGATGGTGCTCATCCAGAACTCGGTCGAGCGCGCCGAGGTCGGCGCCGCCTCCGGCACGGCCGGCTTCGTGCGGATGCTCGGCGCGGCGGTCGGCACGGGTGCCCTCGGCTCCGTGTTCTCCGCGACGGTCCAGGGACGCCTCCCGCACGGGCTCGACGCCGGCACGCTGACGCCCTCCGTGGTCGCCGGCCTGCCGCCTGAGGCCATGGCCGCCGTGCGCGACGCCGTGGCGGCGGGCTCGTCGGTCCTGTTCTTGGTGATGGCCGGGCTCTCGGCGCTCGCGCTGCTGGCGGCGCTGGCGGTGCCGAGGCACCGCACCGTCGTCTGAGCGGCCGCGAAGTCAGCCGTCCTTGCGGGCGCGGCTCGGCTGGACCCGGAGCGGCTCGCCCGGCATCTTCGGGTACTCCGGCGGGTAGGGCAGGTCCCCGAGGCCGTCGTCGCGCTCCTGGCGGTCGGCCAGCTCGAGGACCGAGTCGAGGCTGTGGCGGGGCGAGCCGCCGGCGACGAGTGGCGCGAACAGGTCGCCGACGGCGGCGAACCGCGCCGGCATGGTGGTCACGTCGAAGTCGTCGGGGCGCACGTCCGGGACCTCGTCCCAGGTCAGCGGTGCGGAGACGGTGGCCCGGGCGTTGGCACGCACCGAGTAGGCGGAGGCGATGGTGCGGTCGCGCGCCATCTGGTTGTAGTCCACGAAGATCCGCTCCCCGCGCTCCTCCTTCCACCACTTGGTGGTCACACGTTGCGGCAGGCGGCGCTCCAGCTCGCGCCCCAGGGCGATCGTCGCCCGGCGGGCGTCCGTGAACGTCCACCGCGGTTCGATGGGGACGAAGACGTGCAGGCCCCGACCGCCGGAGGTCTTCGGCACGCCGGTCAGGCCGTGCTCGGCGAGCAGCTCACGCAGGTGGGGCGCCACGAACGCGGCGTCGACGTAGGACGTGCCCGGCTGCGGGTCCAGGTCGATGCGCAGCTGGTCGGGCCGTTCCACGTCGTCACGCGTCACGGGCCACGGGTGGAACGTCAAGGTGCCGAGGTTCGCGGCCCATGCGACCACCGCCAGCTCCGTGGGGGCGACCTCGTCGGCCACCCGCCCGCTGGGGAACGCGATACGCGCGGTCTCGACGAAGTCGGGAGCGCCCGTCGGAACGCGCTTCTGGTAGAACGCGTCGCCCTTGGGGTCGGCGCGGGTGGCGCGCTTGGCCTCGGGGAAGTACCCCCGCGGCCAGCGCTCCAGGGTGGTCGGGCGGTGCAGCAGCGCGGCGAGGATCCCGTCCCCGACGGCGACGAAGTACCGGACGACGTCCAGCTTGGTCAGCCCGCGGTCGGCGAAGTACACCCTGTCGGGGCTGGACACGCGGACGGTGCGACCACCGACGTCGAGCTCGACCGCGGGCTCGTCGTGCGCTGCCATCCCCTCACGGTACGGGCGCGGGCTCACTGCGGCGACAGCAGCCCCCGCTGGTGCGCGACGGACACGGCCTCGGCGCGCCCGGAGACCTCGAGCTTGGCCAGCACGTTCGACACGTGCACGGAGACCGTCTTCTCCGAGACGAACAGCCGCTGGCCGATCTGCCGGTTGGTCAGGCCTTGCGCGACGAGGCCGAGCACCTCCGTCTCGCGCGCGGTCAGGACGTCGGCGCTGGTGAGCCGCACGCCCGGCAGGTCGAGGCGGCCACGGCGGCCCAGCGCCCGCACCGCGTCGGCGAGCGGCCGGGCTCCGATCGTCTCGGCCTCCGCCAGGGCCGCGGCGGCCTGCTCGCGCGCACCGGAGCGGTCCCCGCCGGACAGCAGCGCCGCGGCCCACCGCCACCGGGAGCGCGCCACCTCGTAACGGAAGCCGGCGGAGAACTCCTCGACGCACCGTTCCCACAGCGCGGGGTCGTCCTGGCCCAGGAGACGGGCATGCTCGGCCTGCGCCCGCATCAACCACGCGCGCCCCTCGGGCCCCAGCTTGCCGCCGCGCGGACGGCCGAGGTCGGCGATGGTGCGGGCGCGCTTGACGAGCGCGTCACCGGCGGCCACGCGCTCCGCGGGGTCGCGGCCGTGCAGGCGGTCGTCGGCCGCCGCGTCGGCCAGCGCGGCCAGCGCGAGGGCGCACTGCCAGATGCCGCCGAGGAAGTTCTCCGACCACGTGAGCGACAGGTCCTCGAGCACCCGGCCGGCGAGGGTCAGGGCTTCGTCGTACCGGCCGGCCCACGTCAGGGCGTCGACGATCGCCCCGCCCGCCGCGTGCAGGATCAGCGGGTCCCGGTGCCACTCGCCCATGATCTCGGTGCCACGTGGCACGGCGTCCGCGTCGCCGCGCGCCACCGCGGCGTACAGGCCGATCGCGGTGATGACGACGGTGGCCGTCTCCAGCCCGGGGGGCGCCACGCCGTGCGGCGGTGCGGGCGACAGGTCCCCGGACGTGTACCGCACCAGCTGGGCCAGCCACTGCAGCGAGATCCCGTGGCTCGACCAGGCCAGGCCCAGCCGGTCGGCGCGCGCCAGGCTCTCCGTGGCCAGCCGGGCGGCGTCGGCGATGTCGCCGGCGTAGAAGCGGGCCGAGGCGAGGTTGAACCACGTCCGGAGCTCGGTGATGCCGTCACCGGACTCGCGGGCGCGTTCCAGAGCCTCACGCAGCAGGCGTTCCGTGTGCTGCGGAGACTGCTGGTCGAGCACCGCGAGCGTGGTCATGGCGTCCGACTCGGCGTCCGCCGCCCCCACCCGGCGGGCGAGCTCGATCGCCTCCGACGCCACGGCGGCCGCCTCCTCGTCCAGGTCGGTGTCGAGCGCGACGCGGGCGCTGGCCGCGAGCGCCCGGGCGCGGTGCGCGTCCGGCTCCGGCAGGTCTGCCAGAGCACCGATCACCTCCAGGCGCGCCTCGCGCGGGCGCTCCAGCCCGAGCAGGGCGCCGGTGAGCGCGGTGCGCAGTGCGGCGCGTCGGCGCGGGTCGCCGGAGGTGTCCTCGATGGCCGAGCGCAGCAGGGCGACGCCGTGCTCGAGCATCCCGGCCTCGACCGCGGCAGCGGCCGCGGCCTCGACGACGCCGATGCGGTCGGCGCCCAACGTCGCCGCCGTCGCCGGCACCGCGTCCCACAGGCGCAGCACCACCTCGAGGTGGCGCAGCCGTTCCTGCGGGGCGAGCATCCCGGCCGCCTCCTCGGCCGCCACCCACGAGGCCCGCAGCGCGACGTCCAGGTCCGGGGCGAGCAGGGCGTGGGTGGCCAGCTCGGCGGCCGAGCCGAGCGCCGGGGCCTCCTGCATCGCAGCCAGGTAGGCGCGGTGCAGCGCCGACTTCTCTCCCGGCAGCAGGTCCCCGTAGACGACCTCGGCCAGCAGTGCGTGGCGGAAGGCGATCTGGCCGTCCTCCTCGCGCAGCACGTGCTGGGCGACCGCGTCGCGCAGGGCGCGGTCGACGCTGGCCGGCTCGGCGAGGTCCCGATCCGCGTGCGCGGCCACTGCGGCACGCAGCAGCGGCTCGCTCACGCGGCGTCCGGCGACGGCGGCCACCTGCACCAGATGGTGCACCGCCGGGTCCAGCGGGTCGAGCCGGGTGCGCAGCACGTCTGCGAGCGACCACGGCAGCTCGTCGTCGTCCGGCCCGGCCTCGAGGATCTCCACCGCGTAGTAGGCGTTGCCCTCGGACCGCGCCCGCACCTTGTCCAGCGTGGCGGGCGGCAGCGCACTGCCGACGACGCTCGTCGCGAACTCGCCGAGCTCGTCGCGCGTGAAGGGCGACAGGTCGATGCGCTCGACGCGCGGGTGCCGCGCCAGCTCGGCGGCGACCCCGCGCCACGGGTGGCGCCCGTGCAGGTCGTCGGACCGATAGCTGGCGGCGACGACGAGATGCTGGTTCGCCATCCGCGCGACGAGGAAGCGGAGCACGTCACGCGAGCTGGCGTCGGCCCAGTGCAGGTCTTCGAGGACGAGCACGAGCGGACGCTCGGGAGACCCGGCCGCCGCCAGCGCCTCCGCGATGCCCTCGAAGAGCCGCCGGCGGTCCGCCCCCTCGTCGTCGGCCGCCACCGCACCGGGCAGCAGCCGGCACAGTGCCGGGTGCTCTGCCGTCACGGCCTCGACCGTGGCCGGGTCGAGACGTTGGAGCACGCCGAGGGCCTCGGTGAACGGCAGGTAGGGCAGGCCGATCTCGCCCAGGTCGACGCAGTGGCCGAAGACCACCTGCGCCCCCGAGGCGCGCGCCAGCTCGGCGACGTGCTCGAGAAATCTCGTCTTGCCGACCCCGGCGTCACCGGCGACCAGCAGCAGCGACGGCTCTCCGGAGCGCGCGCGGTCCAGCGCCGCGACCGCCCGCGAGACCTCGGGCGCACGGGCGACGAACGGGATGGTCACCGCGCTGCGTGCCACGCCCCAGATCTTGGCAGCCGCCACCCACGCAGCACAGCCGTGATGCCGTGGGTCTGGCCGACCGCGAGGACCTGGGCCTGGGCCTGTGCGGCACGCGCCGCACGGCGCTGGTAGGCGGCCTGGCGCACCGCAAGAGCGTCGCGAGCCTTCTCGCGGCGGTACTTCGTCTCGGCCTCGAGGGCGGGGCCCTGGGTCTCGATCATCGTCGATCGTGCCTTCCCTTGTGGGGTCCTGGCGTGGGGGTCCCTTGTGGGGACCTGCACACCCAACCTATCGGCCAGAACCCCAGTTGTCATGAGCGAAAGGTCCCTACGGTCCTGACGTCGGCGGCGCATCGTCATCTCCTTCTCTGCTCTTCGATGGCCTCACGTTCGCCGTAAGGGGGCAGGGTCCGCATCGGGAGGTCTCCCAGTGGTGGCGGGTGGGCGTCCCCGACGCCCTCTGAGGTCCCTCAGGGGCGGAACCGGGGAAGTCCCCGATGCGCCCGCCACGGCGGTGGCGCAGGCTGGGCCGCATGGACGCCTTCGCTCGTCAAGGACTCGTCAGGCCGCGGCACGGCCGCGTCGTCGCCGGGGTGTGCGCCGGCCTGGCGCGCCGCCTCGGTCTGGGGCCGTGGCTGACGAGGCTCTTGTTCCTGCTGGTCAACCTGCTGATCCCGGGAAGCTTTCTCATCGTGTACGTGGTGCTCTGGGTGCTGATGCCCAGCGAGGTCGGGGACTGGCGCCGGCCCTGAGACGAATCACCCTGGCGCGTGACGCTCCCGCCCAGCGGAGGTGGGGATCGTCGGGCACCCTGTTCCGGTGGGCGAGGTCCGGGACCTGTCGAGCGCGCGGAGCGCGCATGGGTACGCGGCCGACCACGAGCTGACGCTGCGTGCCGAGCCGGCCGCGGCGCGGGTGGCTCGGCACTGGGTGATGCGCGTGGTCGCCGCCGCCGGGATCGGAGGCGCGGTCAACCAGTTGATCGAGGTCCTCACGGCCGAGCTGGTGGCGGACGCCGTGCGGCTGGGCGACGTGGAGGGCGACGCGGAGGGCAGGGTGCGGATCTGGCTGCGGATCGGCGCCGACGACGTGCGGGTCGCGGTGAGCGGTCCTCGCCTGAAGCTCCCGGCTCCGGCCACGACGACGAGCCTCGCGCTGGTCGAGGTGCTGTCGAACGCGTGGGGCACCTGGCCCCTGCCGGACGGCGAGCGGACCGTCTGGTTCGACGTCGAGACCGCCGGCTGAACCCCGCCACCTGCGGCGTCGTCGGGCCTGCCGATGCGACGGGAATGCCTTCGGCGTAGTTTCATGGCGTACCAGGGCTGCCGCTCGGCGATCGTGGCAGAGGCGGCGCGACGAAGGGCGGGGCATCGATGACCGAGGGCAGCGGCGAGGCGGGCAGCCTCCTGGCAGGTCACGTCCCGACGATCACCGCCGAGGTTCGTGACGACGGAACGGGCGAGCTGCTCGTCGACGGCGTCCTCGACACGATCGCGCGATCCGACCTCGCGGAGGCCGGAGCCGAGGTGACGGCGCGCGTCGCGGCGCTGGCGGCGCGCCTGGGATCGCCGCTTCCCCTCCAGGTGCGTGACCCGGACGGCCTGTGGGTGCTGCTGGTGCACCCCGACGGCCGGGTGGACCAGGCGCCGCCGGCGGACTCCAACCCCATGGTGGTCGACGCTCCGGCACCGGCCGCCCCGGCGACCTCGGCCAGCCCGGCCACCTCGGCCGCAGGGCCGGCCGTGGCCCGCCCCACCTCGCCGGCGACCCCGGGCGGCACGGTGCTGCCCACCCTCGAGGACCTCGTCACCACCCGCCGCTCGGAGCGCCGTGAGCCGGCGCACCGGGGCTGGCGCCGGGGCGTGACGATCGCGACGTTCGGCGGCGTCAAGCCGGGACCGGGCCGGGCCGAGCGCCGGGAGCGGGCCGCGGTGCGTGCGGTGCGCCGGCCGCTGGACGGCCCGCGCACGGTCGTCGTCGTCAACCCCAAGGGCGGCGCGCACAAGACCACCGCGACGATGCTCCTGGCGGCGACGTTCGGCCTGCAGCGCGGCGGCTACACCCTGGCGTGGGACAACAACGAGACGCACGGCACGCTCGGCTGGCGCGCCAGCCCCGCCGAGCACGACCGCACGGCGGTGGACCTGCTGAACTCCATCCCGTCGCTCGCGGCGCGGGGCACCGTGCGCATCGGCGACCTCGACGGGTTCGTCCGCACGCAGCCGACCGAGCAGTTCGACGTGCTGGCGTCCGACGAGGACGCGGCGTCGGCGGCCTCGGTCGACGCGGACTCCTTCCGCAACCTGCACCGCCTGCTGTCGCAGTTCTACCGGGTGCTCGTGATCGACACCGGGAACAACATGCGCGCCTCGAACTGGCGTGCCGCCATCGACGCGGCGGACCAGCTGGTCATCGTGTCGACCGTGCGTGAGGACACCGCGCAGTCCGCCGCGTGGGCGCTCGACGCGCTGCGCGCCTCCGGGCACGAGGACGCGGTGCGCCGCGCCGTGACGATCCTGTCCGCGCCCGCGCCCACGGTGGACAAGGACCTCCGCAAGCGGCTGCGGGCGCACTTCGGGGCGCTGACCCGCACCGTGGTCGAGGTGCCGTACGAGCCGGAGCTCGTCGGCGGCGGACGTATCCCCTACCGCAAGCTGCGCCCGGCGACCCGCGCGGCCTGGCTGCACGCCACCGCCGCGGTGGCCGAGGGCCTGTAGCCGCGAACTCGCGCGGATCGCCTGCAAGACCGGCCCTCGTCGCGACACAGTGGAGGTGACCGAGCCGGCCGAGGTGGGGAGCTGACGTGGCGCCGAGGCTCACCGTGGTGCCCGACGACGGTGCCGACCCCGCCGAGCCCGGCGCACCCGGTTCGCCATGCGCACCCGACGACCGGCCCAGGTCGGTCGCGCACGACGCGACGTGGTTCGAGGACCTCGTCCGCAGCCACACCGCGGCGCTGCACCGCTATCTGGTCCGCCGCGTCGGGTTCGTCGACGCCGACGACCTGGCGGCCGACGTGCTGGTCGTCGCCTGGCGCCGCCGCGACGACGTGCCCGACGAGATGCCGCTCGCGTGGCTGTACCGCACGGCGGGCTTCGTCGTCGCGAACTTCCGGCGCAAGGGCCGTCCCATCCCGGTGGGCGACGTGCCCGACGAGGTCGCGGACGACGACCCCGCGGTCCGCGCGGTGCGCGACGACCAGGTGCGCGAGGTGCTGCGGCGGCTGTCGCCACGGGACCGGCAGATCGTCCTGCTCAACGCGTGGGAGGGCCTGACGGGCGACGGCCTGGCGGCGGTCCTCGGCATCGGCCGCGGCGGCGCCGACGCCGCGCTGAGCCGTGCCCGCTCCCGGCTCGCCGACCTCTGGGCCGAGCTGGGCTGACGACGCGCCCGCCTCGCCTGCAAGGTGCCGGACGACGGCGACATAGACAGAGCAGCCCTCCACCCCTCACGGACGGAGCATGCGATGAACCCCGACGACGCCTTCGACCGGCTGCGCGCGGCCGACCCGGCGGCCGGAACGGAGCCGGACCTGGACGCGATCCGCGCCGACGTCGCCGCCGCGACCGGACTGCCGCTGGCCCCGGTCGCACCCGCGGGCGCCGGGCCTGCGGCGGTGGACGATCGTGCGGCGGGCCGCCGCCCCGGGCGGAACGACTGGGTGCGGCTGGCCGCCGCGGCAGCGGTGGTGGCGGTGCTCGGCACCGGTGGCTACCTGGCCGCGGGCCTGAGCGGAGGCAGCTCGACGGCCGATGCCCGGGCGGGAGCCGGCCCGGCCCTCCTTCCCGTGATCTCCTTGCCGGGAGGCAGGCCGGCGGGCGCCGCCGACAGCGCACCCCAGGCCGCGGGGGCCAGCGCGGCCTCCGGCTCCGCCGGCAGCCCCACCTCGTCCGCGGCGGTGGGCGCGTCGGGGTTCGTGGGCGGCTACGTGGGCCGCACCGTGTTCACCGGCGACGGCTTGCCGACCGCGGGCGGTGCCGCGACCGCGTACGCCTACGACGCCTCGGGCGCCGTGACCGCACAGACGGCGGCCCGCCTCGCCGCCGTGCTCGGCCTCAGCGGCGAGCCGCGTGCCCAGTGGGGCTCGTGGGTGGTGGGGCCGAACGACGGGACCGGTCCGACGCTGACGATCGGCGGTGACGGCGTCGGCTCGCTGAGCTACAACGACCCGTCGCTCTACGCCTGGGACACGTGCGGCGCCTCGTCGCTGCCGGTCCCCGCCCCGGCGCCCGCAGGCGCGTCGGGTGCGTCCGACCAGCTCGCGCCGGCGCCTGCGGCCCCGGGCGTGGCCGTTGCTCCTGTGTCCCCGGAGAAGAGCGCACCGCCGGTGCCCTCCGGCGGCGACCGCTCGCTCTGCGACGAGAACGCGACCCCCACCGGTGACGCGGCCGTCGCGAAGGCCCGCGGGGTCCTCACGTCGCTCGGCGTCGACCTGACGGGCGCGGTGACGTCCGTCGACGGCAAGCCCGAGCTGCCGGGCGCGACGCCGGTGCAGGTCGACTTCACCCCGGCGATCGACGGCCAGGCCACCGGCGTCTCGTGGAGCGTCAGCCTCGTCGGCGACGGCGTGGCCGGCATCTACGGCCCGCTCGCCACCCTGGTGCCGCTGGGCAGCTACGACGTCATCAGCCCGGCGCAGGCGGTGGACCGGCTCAACGACCCGCGCTTCGGCGGATCCGGCGGCATCGCCTACCCGATGGCCGTCGCCGACGGGGCGGCCGAGGGGTCCGTGGCGAGCGCGCCGTACCCCGTCGAGTCGCCGAACCCGAGCCAGGAGCCCACCGTTCCGCCGGTCCCGAAGGCCGGGGCGCCGATCGCGTGGCCCGTGCAGCAGGTGACGCTCACGTCGGCGCGGCTCGGCCTGGCGCCGGTCTACCGCGCCGACGGCGCGCAGCTTCTGGTGCCGGCGTACGCGCTGACCGACACGAGCGGCGCGACCTGGTCGGTCATCGCCGTCGTGGACGACCAGCTGGACTTCGGCGCGAAGTAGGGCGAGCGGGCGACGAGCCCGGTGGCCGGTCGGCGTCGGAGGGTCGTCGACCGGCCGCCGTCGTGTCAGGCTGGGCCTGCCGCGAGGGGAGGGCCGCCGTGACGCTCATGGTGCTCGACACGTCCTACCTGTACTTCCGCGCGTTCTTCGGCGTCCCGGACTCGGTGCGCGCGCCCGACGGCATGCCGGTCAACGCGGTGCACGGACTGCTCGACACGATGACGCGCCTGGTGACGGAGCACCGTCCCGAACGGCTGGTCGCCGCGTGGGACGACGACTGGCGTCCCGCCTTCCGCGTCCACGCGATCCCCTCGTACAAGGCCCACCGGGTGGCGGGCGAACGGCCGGACGGCGGCTGGATCGAGGAGGTGCCGCCGGCGTTGACGGCCCAGGTCCCGCTGATCGCCGACGTGCTCGCCGCGCTCGGCGTCGCCCGGCTCGGCGTTCCCGGGTTCGAGGCCGACGACGTCATGGGCACGCTGGTGACGCGGGCGCAGGCCGACGGAGAGCCGGTCGACGTCGTCTCCGGCGACCGCGACCTGTTCCAGCTGGTCGACGACGAGGCCCGCGTGCGCGTCCTGTACCCGTCGAAGGAGGGTTTCGGACCTGTCGACCAGGCGGAGCTCACGCGGCGCTACGGGATCGCCACCGGTGCGCAGTACGCCGACATGGCGGTGCTGCGCGGCGATCCCAGCGACGGGCTGCCGGGCGTGCCCGGCATCGGGGAGAAGACCGCGGCGTCGCTCGTCGTGCGCTACGGGGACCTGGCGGGGGTGCTCGCGGCGCGCGACCGTGCCGACGCCGGACTGACCGCCACCCTGCTGGGCCGGCTGACCGAGGCGGCCGCCTACCTCGACGCGGCGCCCGGCGTGGTGCGGGTGGAGCGGGACGCTCCGGTTCCGGCGGTGGACGACCACCTGCCGCCCCGGTCTGCCGACCCCGTCGCCCTGGACGCGTTCGTCGCGCGGTGGGGCATGGGTGGCGCGGTGCGGCGACTGCTCGCCGCGCTCAGCCTCTGACCCAGACGTTCGGCCCGGCCGGCTGCCAGCCGTCGACGGTGGACGGCTGCGGCGCGCCGTCGGCGACGAGTCGCACCCGGCCGCCGTGGTCGTCACCGATCGTGGCGTCGGCGCCGACGCGGTCCGGCACGCAGACCTCGCTCGGCAGCGCGCCGTCGGGGACGCGGACCAGGCACAGCTCGCCGGACGCGGAACGCGCGGCGTAGTAGGCGCCGGAAGCCGTGCGCAGCAGCAGCCGCGTGCTGCCGGGCTGCACGACGAGCTGGGCGACGTCGTCGTCGGCGAGGACGTCGGGGGCCCCTTGCGGGAGCGAGAAGGCCGCGACACTCGCCGCGGGTCCGGCCGGCCCCGGAGTCAGGGAGTGCCCGACGAGAACCCCGGCGGCGACGACGACGAGACCGGTGGTGGTCAGGAGCACCGTGGTGCGGCGGCGACGCGGGGTGCGCGTGAGGGCGGGCGCGGCCGGCTCGGTGGCCGGCGTCCCGGTCGAGGCGGGCACCGGAGTCGTTTCCGAGGCGGGTGCCGGCGCGGGCCAGGCCATCGCCTCGAGGAACACCTCGGGCGCCACCTCCAGCCGATCGGTCGCCATGTCGGTCCCATCGGCCGGGAACCCAGGGTCGCTGAGACGTCGGACGGGCGAAATGTCACGATGTCAGGAACGGGACTCACGGTGTCAGCAACGGGACGAACAGGTACTCCCCGTGCGTCGACAGCACCGGCCTGCCGCCCCCGCGCCGCACCACGAGCGTCATGCGCCGGCCCACGGGCAGCACCATGCGGGCGTCGTCGGCCAGCTGCGCCACGAGTGCGCGGGGCAGCCGGCGTGCCGAGGCGGAGACGAGGATGCGGGCCCAGCCGCCGGGGACGGGTCGCCCGAGCACCCGCGGGTCGGCCAGGTCGATGCGTGCCCACGGCAGGTCGCACGCCGCCAGGTTGGCGGCACCGAACGCGGCGAGCTCCGGGTCGATCTCCAGTCCGAGCACCCGGCCGGCGGGCCCGACGAGCCGCGCGAGCAGAGCAGTGGTCCAGCCCGAGCCCGAGCCGATGTCGAGGACGGCCGCGCCGATCGGCACCTCGAGGAGGCGCAGCATCGCCGCGACCGTGCTGGGCTGCGAGCCGGTCTGCCCGTGGAACAGCGGGAGCGCGCGGTCCTCGCCGGCGCGGCCGGCCTGCTCGGCAGGCAGGAACCGGGCGCGCTCCACCGTGGCCATCGCGGCGGCGACGTCGTCGGCCCGCCCGGGGTCCACGGTCAGTCGCCGCCCGGTGACTCCGCGGGCGCGGGGATGACGCCGCCGGACGCGTCGACCGGCTCCGGGGCCGCGTCAGGGCGGGGCTTGGGGCCGGGCCGTCCGGGCCGTCGGCGGTCCTCCAGGTCGGCCAGCGTCTCGGCACGCCACACCGCCCCGCCGTTGAGCCGTCCGTCCGGCGGCGGCAGCCACGGCACCTTGCGCGAGAGCCAGACGCGGATGGTCGCGTGCTCCACACCGAGCCGGGTCGCGAGCCGCGCGATGTCGTAGAGGTCGTCGAGGCCGTTGCGGAGCGAGGCGTCGGGCACGCCGAGAGGTTACCGCCGGGTGTGATTCCGACGTGTCACGCCGCCGTGACGAGTTCGTCACGGCATCTCCCCAACCGGACAGCCTTTTGGACCCTTTCCGGTTTTGGACGCCCGTCCCGGTCGCATAACGTGTTTCGGGTGAGTGACAGATTGCCTCCCCGGCGTCGGTCCGGAGGCGGCAAGCATGTCGCCAAGGGACGGCAGCAGCCGTTGACCCGTCTGGCTCACGTGGGCGTCGCGACGGCGATGGCGGCGGGCCTCGTGATGGCCGTCGTCAATCCCGGGGCGGGTGCCGCCGCTGCCGTGAACCACGCGGCGGATCTCGTCACCACGGCCGGACTTCGCGGCCACGCCACCTGGATCGCCCAGCAGCAGGACCGGCGGGTCGAGCGTGACGCGACGCGACGCGACCTTGCCGGCGTGGCGACGCAGGCCGTCGCCCAGGTCGCGGACGTGCGTGCAAGGGCCACCCAGGCGAGCGTGCCCGCCGACCAGCTCGCCGCGCTGGACTCCCTCGAGCAGCAGGTGAACGGGCTCGTCGCGCAGGTCCGTGCCGCAACACCGGCCGGCCCCGTGTCGCGGTCCGCCGAGCGGGCGTCCGACGAGCCCGCCACCGGTGCCGACCAGACCACAGCCGGTGCCGACGAGCCCACGGCCGGTGCCGACGAGTCAACGGCCGCTGCCGACCAGCCCACAGCCCGTGCCGACCAGCCCACCGCCGCTGCCGACGAGGGCGCGGACGACTCTGCGGCGCCGGCCGCCGACGACTCGACGCCCGTCGCTGTCGCGTCGTCGTCGGCCTCGTCCGTCTCGTCGGTCTCGTCGTCCGTCATCGACACCGCGGCCCTGGCTGCCGCACTGCCCATGGTCGCGGCCGCCGACGACCCCACCGCCGCCGCGCTGCGCACCGCCGTCCTCGCGCTCGCGACGCAGGCGGCGCAGGTCGACGCCGCGGCATCCCGTGCCACCGCCCAGGCGGCCGCGGACTCGGCCACCGCCGCCCAGGCCGCCGCGGAGGCCGAGTCCGCGGCGACGACGGCCGCCGAGAAGGCGTCACTGACCCGCTATGCCAACGGCCGCATCCCCGCCTCGGCGCTGTGCCCGCTGTCGTTCGACGCGTCGGCGCTGCTGCGATGCGACGCGGCCCAGGCGATGAACCGGCTCGACGCGGCCTACCTGGTGCAGTTCGGTGCCCACCTGACCATCACCGACTCCTACCGCTCGTTCGCGGCCCAGGTGCTCTGCCGCAAGGAGAAGGGCAACCTGTGCGCAGTGCCGGGCACGTCCAACCATGGCCTGGGCGTCGCGGTCGACTTCGGGGGGGCGGCGCACATCTTCGGCACGACCGCCCACGACTGGCTGCTCGCCAACGCCGGCACCTACGGCTGGCACCTTCCGGACTGGGCCCACGCCGACGGGTCGAAACCCGAACCGTGGCACTGGGAGTACGTGGGTTGAGCCGTTTTCGGCGTACTGCCACCTACCATCACGGATTGTGGACGAACCGGACGATGCGGTGCGGCGGCTGCCGCTGGTAGGCCGCAGCGCCGAGCTCGACGACCTCGACAACCTGCTCGCCGCCGCTGCGTCCCGCGAGGGAGCGGTGGTGCTCCTCGAGGGCGAGGCCGGGATCGGCCGGACGCGCCTGGTCGAGGCGCTCGCGCACGGCGCGGAGATGCTCGGCGTCGACCTCCTCCCGCGCCGGTTCCCCGGACCGACGGCCGACGAGCTCGACCGCCTGCTCGACGCGCCCGCCGACAGGCCGCGGGCGGTGGTCCTCGACGACGTCCACCTGGCCGACGGCGCGTGCCTCGCCGTGCTCACCCGTTTCGCACACTCCGGCCCCCTGCCTGCCACGCTGCTGGTGCTCACCGAGCGTCCGGTGCCGCACCGCGACGCCGTGGCGCAGATGGTGGTGGCGTGGGTCCGCGCGGGCGCCCGCAACGTCGAGCTGCGGCCGTTGGCCCCCTCGGCGGTCGTCGAGCTGGCCGAGCAGCTCGTCGGGCACCCGGTCGGTCCCATGCTGCGGGGTGTGCTGTCCACCGCGGGCGGCAACCCGCGGCTGGTGACCGCCGTGGTCGAGGCCGCCCAGCACGCCGGCGCACTGCGCGCGTCAGGGGACGGGGTGGTGGACATCGAGGGCATCGGCTGGCAGGACGAGCTCGATGAGGTCGCCCGGACCCACATCGCCGACCTCGACCCGGCCGTGCTCGGGCTGCTGTCCCGGGCCGCGGTGCTCGGCCCGTCCTTCGTCGTGCCCGACCTCGCCGCGCTCGCGGACCTGCCGCTGACCGACTGCTGGCGCACGCTGCGCCACGCCCTGGCCGCGGGGGTTGTCGCGGCGCGCGGCGACCGGCTCGTGTTCCGCCACGACCTGGTGCGCACCGCGCTGTACGCGGGGCTCGACCCGGACACCCGCAGGTTCCTGCACGGCCGGGCGGCGAGCACGCTCGGCGAGGCCGGCGCGCCCCCGCACGTCGTCGCCGGCCACCTCGAGCGCGCGCGGTCGGCCGGTCGCGCCTAGCGTGGGTGGCAACCCCGCATCGAGGAGGCCGTCATGCCCACGCGCACCGCACTGACCGACTGGACCGGAACCCTGCAGGAAGGGGGCGGGCAGGTCGAGCTGGTCAGCTCGCACGCCGCGACCTTCCCCGTCTCGTTCCCGCGTCGCGCCGCCGACGACGCGGGCGGGGTGACGAGCCCCGAGGAGCTGATCGGCGCCGCGCACTCGGCGTGCTACGCGATGGCGCTGTCCGGCGCGGTCGCCGCCGCCGGCGGCACGCCGCGCGCGTTCGAGGTGAGGGCCGACGTCACCCTGCGGCCGGACGGCTCCGGCGGGTTCTCCATCACGGGCATCGTGCTGACCGTCCGTGGCGAGGTGGACGGGCTCGACGAGGCCGCCTTCGTCGCCGCCGCACAGAGCGCCAAGGAGAACTGCCCGGTCTCCAAGGCCCTGACCGGCACCACGATCACCCTCGACGCCGCCCTGGCCTGACCGACCCCGCTCGCCCCCGCTCGCCCTCGGGTAAGGGGGACCTAAGTCCGCCGAGGGAAGGCAAGGCTTACCTCTAGCGTCGGAGGCATGGACCTGGCTTGCTGCGCCGAGGGCGTGTGCGCTCGGATCCTCGACGTCGACGTCGAGCCCGGGATGTGTCTGCGGCTTCGTGAGCTGGGACTTCGTCCGGGCGCACTGGTCGAGGTCACGCACGACGCCGGCCGCCAGGGCCGGGTCCTGGCGCTCGGGGCCGAGCGGTTCGCGCTCGATGCCCGCACCTGCTCGCTGATCGCCGTCGAGCCGGTGGACCTGGTCGCGGTATGAGCTGCCACGAGCCGGCGGCGGCCCTCCCGGTCGCCGTCCTGACGAAGCGCGCCACGGTGGCGCTGGTCGGCAGCCCCAACGTCGGCAAGTCGACGCTGTTCAACGCCGCCACCGGTGCCCGTCAGCACGTGGTCAACGCCCCCGGCACCACGGTCGAGCTGGCGACGGGCGTGTGGAAGGCCGCCGACGTCGCGCTCGTGGACCTGCCCGGCGCGTACTCGCTGCTGGCCCGCACACCGGACGAGCAGGTGACCGCCGACGCGGTCGCCGGTCGCGGCTCGGCGGGGGACGTCGACCTCGTCGTGGCCATGGTCGACTCGACGGCGGTGGCGCGCTCGCTCTACCTCGTGGGGCAGGTGGCCCGGGCCGGCAAGCCCGTGGTCCTCGCGCTGACGATGCGCGACGTCGCCGCCGACCGCGGCGTCGAGGTCGATGCCGCCGCCCTGTCGGCCGTGCTCGGTGTGCCGGTGGTCGGCGTCGACCCGCGCACCGGCCGCGGCCTGGCCGAGCTGGCGGGTGTGGTGCGCGAGGCGGTCGCCGACGGCGAGCACGCCGCGCGCGTGCGCGCCCCGGAGCCGGTGGCGATCGTGGCCGACGACCCGCGGCTGGCCGAGGCCGAGGCGCTGTTCGGATGGGTCCAGGGCGTGCTCGCCGCGGTGGCGCAGGACGCGCCGGCGCCGGTCGCCGCCCGAGTCCGCCGCACGTGGTCCGACCGTGTCGACTCCGTGCTCCTCAAGCCCTGGGTGGGCATCCCGGTGCTGCT
This sequence comes from Cellulomonas sp., assembly GCA_036398695.1. Classification (GTDB taxonomy): domain Bacteria; phylum Actinomycetota; class Actinomycetes; order Actinomycetales; family Cellulomonadaceae; genus Cellulomonas. The sequence continues at coordinate 18,092 of DASWOL010000087.1, forward strand.
CGCCGTCATGTGGGCGCTCTTCCAGCTGGTGACCGTCGCCGCGGCGCCGCTGATGAACTGGGTGGACGGCGCGGTCAACGGCTGGTTCGGCGGCCTGGTGCGCGGCTGGCTGTCCGGTGCGCCCGAGTGGCTCGGCGGGTTCGTCGTCGACGGCGTGCTCGCCGGCGTGGCGACGGTGCTGAGCTTCGCGCCGCTCATGGCGATCATGTTCGTCGCCGTGGCCCTGCTGGAGGACTCGGGGTACCTGGCGCGGGCGGCGTTCGTCGCCGACCGCGCGATGCGGGCGATCGGCCTCGACGGGCGCGCGGTGCTGCCGCTCGTCGTGGGCTTCGGCTGCAACCTGCCCGCGCTCGCCGCGACCCGCACGCTGCCGCACGCGCGCCAGCGCCTGCTCACCGGGCTGCTCATCCCGCTGACCAGCTGCACCGCGCGGCTGACCGTGTACCTCATGCTCGCCGCGGTGTTCTTCCCGCACGACGCGGGCACGGTGGTCTTCGCGATGTACGTGCTGTCGGCGCTGCTCGTCGTCGGCTTCGGGGTGCTGCTGCGGCGCACGGCGTTCAAGGACCTGGCCCGTGAGCCCTTCGTGCTCGCGCTTCCCGCCTACCAGCGGCCGCGGCTGCGCGCCATCGCCACCTCGACGTGGGTGCGCGTCTGGGCCTTCGTCCACAAGGCCGGATCGATCATCGTCATGACGCTGGCCGTGGTGTGGGTGCTCATGGCACTGCCCGCCACGCAGGGCCACGCGATCGCCGACGTGCCGGTGGAGGACTCGGTGTACGGCCGGGTGGCCGACGGCATCGCGCCGGTGTTCGCCCCCGCCGGCTTCGCCGACTGGCACGCCGCGTCCGCCCTCATGACGGGGTTCGTTGCCAAGGAGGTCGTCGTCGGCTCGATGGCGCAGACCTACGCGGTGGCCGAGCCGGAGAACCCGGGCCTGCCGGGCGACCTCGGGACGCAGCTGCACGCGACGTTCGAGCGGACGTCCGGTGGCGCGGCCGGCGCGGCGGCGTTCGCGTTCATGGTGTTCGTCCTCGCCTACACGCCGTGCCTGGCGACGATGTCCGAGCAGGCCCGCCTGTTCGGACGGAGGTGGACCGCCGGCGCCATCGGTGCCCAGCTGCTGCTCGCGTGGGTGCTGGCCGTCCTCGCCTTCCAGATCGGGCGGCTGCTGTGACCGCCGTGTTCGCGGACGTGCTGCGCGCCGCCGACGACGGGCTGACCGCGGACCGGATCGCGCGGCGGCTCGGGCTTTCCGACGACGTCGTCGAGCTCGCCCTCGAGCACGCGGAGCGGATCGGGCTGGTGGTGCGCTCCACCGGCGGCTCGTCGTGCGCCACCGGGTGCCCCACGGGGCCGGACCGGCCCCCGGCCTGCTTCGGGTGCCCCCTGGCCCGCTGACCGGAGCGGCCCGGAGCACACCGGGGCACACCCGAACCTTGCGCGACCAGGCGCCGGACCGTCGACGCGGGGCCCGCGGACCGGGTGAGAGACTGCCCACCATGGCGACCACGCTGGCCACCGACCTCGTCGAAGAGCTGCGGGCGGCCGTGCGCGGCGAGGTCGACGCCTCGACCCGGCGCCGCGCGGAGTACTCCACCGACGCGTCGAACTACCGCGTGGTGCCGCAGGTGGTGGTCTTTCCGCGGGACACCGACGATGCGCTGGCCGCCCTCGAGGTGACGCGCGCGGCCGGGGTCCCGTTGACGTCGCGCGGTGCCGGCACGTCCGTGGCGGGCAACGCGATCGGCCCCGGTGTGGTGCTCGACTTCTCGCGGCACGTCAACCGGATCGTCGCGCTGGACCCGGACGGCCGGACCGCCACCGTCGAACCGGGTGTGGTGATGGCCGCGCTGCAGGCCGCCGCAGCACCCCACGGGTTGCGGTTCGGCCCCGACCCCTCGACGTGGACCCGCGCCACCCTCGGCGGCATGATCGGCAACGACGCGTGCGGCCCGCACGCCGTCGCGTACGGGCGGACCTCGGCGAACGTCGTCCGTCTCGACGTGGTCGACGGCACCGGCCGGCGCTTCACGGCCGGCGCCGGCGCGGGTGCGCTCGACGCGGTGCCCGGCCTGGACGCGCTCGTCGCGGCTCACCTCGCGACGATCCGGACCGAGCTCGGCCGGTTCGGCCGGCAGGTGTCGGGCTACCAGCTGGAGCATCTGCTGCCGGAGCGCGGCAGCGACCTGGCCAAGGCGCTGGTCGGCACGGAGGGCACGGTCGTCACCGTCCTCGGCGCCACCGTGCGGCTGGTGCCGCTCGCCACCGCGCCCGTGCTCGTGGTCCTCGGCTACCCGGACATGGCCACCGCCGCCGACGCCACGCCCGCCCTGCTGGCGCACCAACCGCTGGCCGTGGAGGGGATGGACGCCCGCCTGGTCGACGTGGTGCGCCGGGCCCGGGGAGCCGCCGCGGTGCCGCCGCTGCCGGCCGGCGGTGGCTGGCTGTTCGTCGAGGTGGGCGGCGGGACGGTCGACGAGGCCATGGCGAACGCCCGCGCCCTGGTGGCGCACGCCGGCACGGCAGCGGTCCGCATCTACCCGCCCGGGCCCGAGGCGACCCGGCTGTGGGCCGTGCGTGCCGACGGCGCGGGGCTCGCCGGGCGCACGTCGGCCGGCGAGCAGGCGTGGCCGGGCTTCGAGGACTCGGCGGTGCCGCCCGAGCGGCTCGGGGCCTACCTGCGCGAGCTGGAAGCGCTCATGGCGGCCCACCACCTCGACGGGATGGCGTACGGGCACTTCGGCGACGGCTGCGTGCACCTGCGCCTCGACCTGCCGCTGGAGCGGGACGGCTCGGCGCTGCGCGCGTTCATGACCGACGCCGCCCACCTCGTCGCGAGCCACGGCGGCTCGCTGTCCGGCGAGCACGGCGACGGCCGGGCGCGCTCGGAGCTGCTGGGGGTCATGTACCCCCGGCCCGTGCTCGACCTGTTCGCCGCCGTCAAGGACCTGTTCGACCCGCGCGACCTGCTCAACCCCGGCGTGCTCGTGCGGCCCCGGCCGCTGGACGCAGACCTGCGTCGCCCCGCGGCGCACCGGCTCGGCGCCCTGGGCTTCGCGTTCGGGGAGGACCACGGTGACCTGACGACGGCGGTCCACCGCTGCGTCGGCGTCGCCAAGTGCCGGGCCGACGAGACCTCGTCGGGCGGGTTCATGTGCCCCAGCTACCTGGCGACGCACGACGAGAAGGACTCGACCCGGGGCCGGGCGCGCGTGCTCCAGGAGATGGCGAACGGCACGCTCGTCTCGGCAGGTTGGGGAGCGCCGGAGGTGCGTGAGTCCCTCGACCTGTGCCTGGCGTGCAAGGCGTGCTCGTCGGACTGCCCGGCCGGGGTGGACATGGCTCGGTACAAGTCCGAAGTGCTGCACCGTACCTATCGCCGTCGGGTGCGCCCGGTGTCGCACTACGCCCTGGGCTGGTTGCCGCGGTGGACCAGGCTGGTGACGGCGGTGCCCGGGGTGTCGTCGCTGGCCAACGCCGTGCTGTCCGTGCGTCCCCTTGCTCGGCTGGTGCTGCGGGCCGGCGGGATGGACCCGCGCCGGCGCATGGTCCGGTTCGCCCGCCGGCCGTTCCGCGCCTGGGCGCGGGCGCACAACGAGGTGACCGTCTCCGCGCGCCCGCCGATGACGGCGCCCGGCGCGGCGAGCCCTCTGCCCGCCGCCGGCTCGTCGCCGGACCCCTCTGTCCGGCGCCCCCCCGTGCTGCTGTGGACCGACTCGTTCAGCGACTCCCTGGCGCCGGAGGTGCCGGTGGCCGCCGTGCGCGTGCTGCGCGCCGCCGGCTACGAGGTGCTGGTGCCGGACCACGAGGCGTGCTGCGGCCTCACCTGGATCACCACCGGTCAGCTTGACGGAGCCAAGGACCGGCTGCGTCACCTGCTCGAGGTGCTGGGGCCCTTCGCGGTCAACGGGATCCCGATCGTCGGGCTTGAGCCGAGCTGCACCGCGGTGCTCCGCTCGGATCTGCTCGACCTGCTGCCGGGCGACCCGCGCGCCACCGCCGTGGCCGGCGCGACGCGCACCCTCGCCGAGCTGCTGACGGCGCCCGCGCCGCTCGGTCCCGGCGATCGCTGGACGCCGCCGGACCTCTCGGACGTCACCGCGGTGGTGCAGCCGCACTGCCACCACCACGCCGTCATGGGGTTCGACGCCGACCGTGCCCTCCTGGCGAAGGCGGGCGCGTCCTTCTCGACGCTGGCCGGCTGCTGCGGCCTGGCCGGCTCGTTCGGCATGGAGGCCGGTCACTACGACGTGTCGGTGGCGGTGGCCGAGAACGCCCTGCTGCCGGCGCTGCGGGACGCCGCCCCCGGCGACGTCTACCTCGCCGACGGCTACTCGTGCCGCACGCAGGCCGAGCAGCTCGCCGGCGTGGTGGGGGTCCACCTGGCCCAGCTCCTGGCGGCCCACCTCGACGCCTGAGCCCGCGGGCGTGGCAGGGTGGGCCCATGCTGGTCGCCTTCTCCGTGTCCCCGATGGGTGTCGGTGATTCCGTGTCGCAGGCCGTCGCCGACGCCGTGCGCGTCGTGCGGGAGTCCGGCCTGCCGAACCACACCGACTCGATGTTCACGACGATCGAGGGGGAGTGGGACGAGGTGATGGACGTGGTCCGGCGGGCGACCGAGGCCGCCGGCGTGGGCGCTGGCCGGGTGTCTCTCGTCCTCAAGGCGGACATCCGCCCCGGGCACACCGGCGAACTGACGGCGAAGGTCGAGCGGGTGGATCGGCTGCTGTCGCAGGGCTGACCACCACCGGGACGTCGTCGTCCTGCTGGGTGGACACGCCGGGTCCGAAGTGCGGGGTTACCGAGGTCGAGACGTCCCTTATGGGAAGGTATGGGCGGCGCGCAGCCCACGCGCGTACGCGGGAGGACTACGGGGATGCCGATCTTCGAGCCCGACGGCGGTCGCCCGCGCCTTGTGCAGCCGATGCAGCCGCTCGCCGGGACGTTCCTCGGTGAGGTCCGGACGCTGCTGAGCGGCCACCTGCCGGCGGTCGTCGGCGAGCCGCTGTTCGTGATCCGCACCCGTGCCGCGATGCCCGAGCACGTCGACGTCCCCGAGCTGCTGGCACTCGACGTCACCGGGCGTCCCGTGGTCGTCGAGGTCGCTCAGGTGGTCGACGACGGGGCCATCGTCGACGCCCTGCGGCACGCCGGCGCGGCGGCTCGTCTGACCACCGCCGACCTGGCCCGCGCCTACCACCCGGACCCGACCCGGTTCTCCGCGGACTACGCGGCGTTCCGCGACCAGGTGCCGTTCGCCCGGCCGGCGGAGCTGCGCTACGGGACCCGGCTGGTGATGCTGTGCTCGGAGGTCGCTGCGGAGGCGGTGGACACGCTTGCCGCGTTGCGGGGCCCGGGCTGGCCGGTCAAGGTGCTGCAGGTGGGCGTCATGAGGGGGCCGGACGGGCGGCGCCTGCTCGACATCTCCCCGCTGGCGGAGTACGAGGCCGCACGCCGTCCCGCCGAGCCCACGTCCCTGCGCCTGGTGCAGGGCGCGCAGCCTGGGAACGCTGTCCCGGTGCCCGTGCCGCTGGACGACGAGCGGCCCGAGCCGCCGTTCATCCCGACGCAGCCTCCGACGATGCCGGGCCGGTCGCCCGTGTCCCCCGCACCCGTCAACCGACCGGCCTCGCCGCTGACCAGGCCCAACATCCCGATGTCGCAGCCCGCCGCCCCGTTCAACCGGCCGCTGGCACCGGCCACCCGGCCGACGTCGTCCCTCGCGGCGCTGATGTCCGCCCCGGCTCGCCACGACCCGAATCCCACGCCGCTGTCCGGGCCTGCCGAGACGCAGCCGTACGGCGGTGCCGGGCAGTTCACGTCGCCGGCTCCGGCCGGGTTCGGCTACGTGGCCACCAGCGCGGCCCTGCCCGAGCTGGCCCAGCTCGCCGCGGCGGTGCGGGCGCCGGCCCCGCTCGTCTGGCTGCGGGTGCGCCGAGCTCAGCGGCTGGAGGCGACGCTCCGCCCCGACGGGCTGATCCAGCTGGCCGACGGCTCGCTGTTCGCCGACCCTGACCTGGCGGCCTGCCGTGCCGCGCGCAGCGAGGGTGCCGTGGACGGCTGGCGAATGTGGCGGCTCGGCGACGGCGGCCTGACGTTGGCCGAGGTCACCGGTCGCTGAGGGTCACCCCCAGCCGTAGCCCGCGAGCCAGCGGTCGATCTCGGCGTAGAACCGGGCGCGCGCCGGCGGTGCCGACAGCGTGAGGTCGTGCAGCCCGCCGGGGATCCGGACCACCGTGACCACCGGGCCCAGCTGCACCGCGCGCCGGGCGATCAGCTCGACGTCGAGCACGATGTCCGACGAGCGCATGTCTTCCGACCAGCGCGGGGAGATGAGGGAGCGGGCCGAGGCGAGGGTGAGGATGGGCGCCTCGACGGCGAGGCCCCGCGCGACGGTGGCGTGGCCTTCCGTGATGGCCCGCAGCTAGCCGGCACGGACCGGAAAGGTGGGAGTGGGCCGCCACGTCTCGTCGTACGTCCACTCACCGCCGTCTGTGACGCGCAGGCTGCGCGCGTAGAAGCCGGGGTCGACGTTGGGCAGCGCCGCCTTGGGCTGGAAGCTGGCCAGCTGCCGGATCGCCGGTGCCGAGACGTGCCGCACCACGGACGACCCCTGAAGCTCCAGCCATGGGCTGTTCAGCACCATCGCGGCGACGTCGCCGGGGTGCCGGTGCGCCCACAGCGCCGTCACCAGCCCTCCGGTCGAGTGCGCCATGACGAGCAGCCGCGAGGCGGCGCCGTGCACCGAGCGGATGACGGCGAGCGCGGCGTCGAGGTCCTCGTCGTAGGTCTGCAGGTCGGCGACGTACCCCGGTGTCTGGTGGGACATCAGGCTGCGGCCGTACTTGCGCAGGTCGAGGGCATAGAAGGCGGCGCCGCGGGCATGCCAGTACTCGGCCAGGCCGCGCTGGAAGAAGTAGTCGGACCAGCCGTGGACGTAGAGCACCACGCGCGCCTGGCGCAGCGGCTCCTCGGTGGGCGGCGCGTAGCGGACCAACGTCGCCGTCACCGGTCCCTCGTCGTCGTCGGCCAGGTGCAGGGTGCGCGCCTCGAACGGCTCGCCGAGGACGTCCGTCCTCCAGGCGCTCATCGCGTGCCCCCCTGTCCCGTCATGGCCGGACGACGAGCTTGCCGAACTGGGCTCCGGCGGCCAGCCGGGTGAAGGCGTCGCGCGCGTCCTTCAGCGCGTACGACGAATCCACCGGCGGCTCGATCCCGGTGCGCGCGACGAACGCGACCAGGTGCGCGAGCTCCTCGCGCGTGCCCATGGTGGCGCCGACCACGCTGATCTCCTGGAAGAAGAGGCGGGTGACCTCCATCGGCGAAGGGTCGCCGCTGGTCGCACCGACGACGACGACGGTGCCGCCGGGCCGCACCGAGCGCATGGTGTGCGCCCATGTCGCGGCCCCGACCGACTCGAGGACGACGTCGACGCGCGGAATCCTGGCACCGGTCTCCACCGCGGCAGCGGCGCCCAGTGCCAGCGCGCGCTCGCGCCGGGCCGGGTCGCGGCTGGTGACGGTGACGTCGAGGCCGCCCGCCACGCCGAGAAGGATCGCCGCCGTGGCGAACCCGCCGCCCGCACCCTGGACCAGCACCCGCTGCCCGGGCGTGGCCCGGCCCGAACGGAACAGGGCGCGGTACGCCGTGAGGTACGCGGTGGGCAGGCAGGCGGCGTGCTCCCAGCTCAGGCTCTCCGGCTTGTCGACGAGGTTGGTGGTGGGGACCTGGACCAGCTCGGCGAGGGTGCCGGGATAGCGCTCGGAGAGGATGCTGCGGGGCTCGTCGGGTTCCGCTGCCTGGCCGGCCGGCGCGTCGGGGCCGCCGACGACGGCGTGGACCACCACCTCGCGGCCGTCCTCGGTGACGCCCGCCGCGTCGCAGCCGAGCACCATCGGCAGCCTGTCCGCGGCGAGGCCGACACCCTGCAGGGACCACAGGTCGTGGTGGTTGACCGTCGCCGCCTTGACGCGGACGGTGGTCCAGCCGGCACGGGGTTCGGGGTGGGGACGCTCCCCGACCTCCAGAGCGGACAGCGGGTCCCCGAACGAGGTCCGGGCGGCGTACGCGGCGAGCACGGGGCCAACCTATCCGGGCGGTGGCGACTCGGCGTGGCGCCGATGGAGTGGCCTTTCGTTTCGCGTGTGCGTCTGTGGTGCGCCCGTGAGGAGTACAGCGCGGCGCGACACTCGGTCGGGGCGCGTCAGCAGCCGGGTGCAGGTTCGTCGGTGCAGGTGCCGGCGACCAGGTGGGATCGGCGCTCCTGCACGACGATCGGAGCGGTGGTGCTCGTCGTCGTGGCGGTGCCGGGAACGGCCCGCGCCGTGGAGTCGCCGGCGAGCGTGTAGGTGGCCGACCATGTGGTGGTCAACTCGATCCGATAGGCACCGACGCGCGGGTAGGCGTGCGTCAGCGTGCCGTCGGGCCACGGCCGGCCGGGGTCGGTGGTGGTCAGCGTCGCGCCGTCGCCGAAATCCCACGCGAAGCGCGTCGGGGAGGCGGTGACCGTCACGGTGGTGCCGAGGATCGTCGTGGTCAGCGCCTGAGGACGTGCGTCCGCATGGACCACCGTCGGCTTGTTCACCAGCACCCAGCCGCGATCCGGCTGCACCACGAGCGGACTCGGCGCGAGCGGCAGACGCCGGAATGCGGCGAGCACCATCGCGGGCGTGACGTCGGCGGACTTGGCGCACACCGACGGGCCGATGTGCCGCCACGGTCCGGGCAGCGCGTCCGGGACGGGACGCTCCCACAGGTCCGGCAGCGTCGCGGCGTCACCGCACTCGGGGAGCGGAACGACTGGGTCCCCGGCGCAGGGGATCGGGGTCACGGTAGGAGCCACGGCCGCCGGACACTGCGGCGCGCGCATCCGCTGCATGTGGTCGGAGACAGGGCGACGCAAAATCGCAGGCGAACCGGCACCCGCCCCTATCAGTTCGGCTTCAACGGAGACCGCGTCGCCCTCAGCATGCGCCCAAGGCGTTCCCACCGGCTCCACGGGCTTCGCGTACCCGGTGACGGCATGCGGGGACGATGCAAACGCGGCCTGTGAAGAGGTGAGCAGCAGGACCGCAAGAGCTGCAACTACGCGAAGCCATCTCATCTGGTAACGGGGTCAAAGGTCGATAACTCCCTGACGAGCCACTTGCCAGGGTGCCGCACAAGAACGAGCCTCAAACCGCCGCCGACGTCGCTTCCCCTCGCGATCAAGGCGCCCTCTGAGGTCCAGAGCTCTTCGGGCTGCTTTCTGACCCTTACCGAGATCGAGTACGCGAGGGGATTCAGTTCCTGAGCGGTTAGCGATGTGACAGTCATAGGCGCGGAGAGCGTTACCTGTCGGGCGTTCAGCTGGGCCGCCACGTCGTCTCGCACGCTCACGCAGTAGATGCAGCTCGGGTGGCTCATGGCAATCCAGGGCCCGGTGTCCTGGGTCGACTCCGTGTACGTGTACAGCTCAAGGAAGTACTTGGCGGCGGCCACTGCGCCGGCTTCGTCTTCGCGGGACATCTCCGGGGGCGGTGACGGCAGGGCGATTCGTGGCGGCCACGGCGACGAGGGAGTCGGGATCGCGAGGGGCCCAGCCGAGGGCTCCGGCGAGGACGTCGGAGCCATCACCGACGTCGACGGACTCGTCGAGGCCGCTTGCGGTGGCTCGGAGGGATCGGAGCAGGCCGCGCCCAGCGCGGTCAGCGTCAGGAGGGCGGCCGCCGTGGCGAGGGCGGCCGGAGTCTTCGTCGTACGCCAGGGCATCGACGCACCTTCGCATAGCCGTCTGCGCGGCCGCGGACGTCTTCCACAGGGTGGCGCCTCCGACGTTCTACGGGCAGGTCGCCATGTCCGGCGAACCACCACCCGACGTCAGGGTGCGGAGACCTCGTCGGCCAGGAAGTCCGAGACCAGCGCGCCCACCTGGTCCTCCTCGATGAGGAACCCGTCGTGCCCGTAGGGCGAGTGCACGTACCGCACCGGCCCGGCACCGGGGATGCCGCGCGCGATCCTCTCCGACTGCTCGGGGAGGAAGAGCCGGTCGGAGTCGACCGCCACCACGAGGGCCCGCGCCGTGATCGACGAGAGCGCCGCCTCGACGCCGCCGCGGTCGCGGCCCAGGTCGTGCGTGATCATCGACCGCGTCAGGGCCAGGTACGTGTTGGCATCGAACCGCCGTGTGAGCTTGTCGCCGTGGTGGTCGAGGTACGACTGCACGGCGAACCGACCGCCTTCCAGCGGTTCCTCCTCGCCCTGCGGGATCCGCCCGAACCGCTCGTCGAACTCCAGCGCGGAGCGGTAGGTCTGGTGCGCGATCTGCCGTGCGATGCCCAGACCGACGTGCGGCCCGAATCCGTCCGGCTCGTCGTAGTAGTCGCCGCCGTGGAAGCCGGAGTCCGCCTGGATGGCACCGAGCTGGGTGTGGAACGAGGCGATCTGGTCGCCCGAGGTCTGCGCGGCGCTGGCGATCACGGCGATCGCGGCCACCCGCGAGGGGACAGTCGCCGCCCACTCGAGCACGCGATGGCCGCCCATCGAGCCTCCGACGACAAAGGCCCACCGGTCGATCCCCAGCCGGTCCGCCAGCGCGACCTCAGCGGCGACCTGGTCGCGGACGGTCAGCAGCGGGAAGCGCGAACCCCACGGCCGGCCGTCGGACGCGGTCGACGAGGGGCCGGTGGAGCCCTGGCAGCCGCCCAGCGCGTTGGGTGCCACGACGAACCAGCGTCCGGTGTCGATGGGCGCACCGGGCCCGACGAGCGAAGACCACCAGCCCGCGGTGGGGTGGCCCTCCCCGGCCGGCCCCGTGACGTGGGAGTCTCCGGTCAGGGCATGCAGCACGAGCACGGCGTTGGAGCCGTCCGCGGCGAGCGTGCCCCACGTCTCGTAGGCCATCCGGACCGCCGGCAGCCGGCCGCCGCCCTCGAGGTCGAGCGGACCGAGGTCCGCGAACTGGCGACGTCCCACCGGGTCGCCCTCGCGCCACGCGCCGGACGCTGGTGCCGGCGGCCGCAACGACAGCGGCAGCCGGGACACGGGCGTGGTGCGGCGCGCCGCCCCGCCCCCGGACCGTGAGGAGGAACGGTCCGGGGACGGGGTCGGCGTGCCGTCGGCCACGGTGGGACAGCCGCTCATGCGCCCTTGGCGGCGCGGAAGCCCGCCTCGAGGTCGGCCAGGATGTCGTCGATGTGCTCGATGCCCACCGCGAGCCGCACGAGCCCGGGCGTCACGCCGGACAGTGCCTGCTCCTCGACGGTCAGCTGCGAGTGCGTCGTCGACGCGGGGTGGATGACGAGCGAGCGGACGTCGCCGATGTTCGCGACGTTCGAGTGCAGCTCGAGCGCCGAGACGAACGCCTGGCCGGCCTCGGTGCCGCCCGGCAGCTCGAACGCGAGCACCGCGCCCGCGCCGCGCGGCGCGTACTTCAGCTGGTTGGCGTGCCACGGGCTGGACTCCAGGCCCGCGTAGTGCACGGTCGTCACGTCGTCGCGCGCGGCGAGCCACTCGGCGACCTTCTGCGCGTTGGCCACGTGGCGCTCCACCCGCAGCGACAACGTCTCGATGCCCTGCGCGATGAGGAACGCGTTGAAGGGCGAGATGGCGGACCCGAGGTCGCGCAGCAGCTGGATGCGCGCCTTGAGGATGTACGACAGGTTGGCCCCGAACGCGCTGCCGACCCCGAGCGCCTCGGCGATCACCAGGCCGTGGTACGACGGGTCGGGCTCGTTGAAGCCCGGGAAGCGGTCCTTGTACTGGGCGTAGTCGAACGTGCCGCCGTCGACGATCACGCCGCCGATCGCCGAGCCGTGGCCGCCGAGGTACTTCGTGGCCGAGTGGACCACGACGTCCGCGCCCCACTGGATCGGGTTGATGAGGTACGGGGTGGCCACCGTGTTGTCGACGATGAGCGGCACGCCGAACTCGTGCGCGATGCCCGCGACGGTCTCGATGTCGAGGATGTCCGACTTCGGGTTCGGGATGGTCTCGCCGTAGAACGCCTTGGTGTTCGGGCGGATGGCGTCGCGCCACTCTTGCGGGTCGTGCGGGTTGTTGACGAACGTGGTCTCGATGCCCAGCTTGGGCAGCGTGTAGTGCAGCAGGTTGTACGTGCCGCCGTACAGCGACGCGCTGGACACGACGTGGTCACCGGCCTGCGCGACGTTGAGGATCGCGATCGTCTCGGCCGCCTGCCCGGACGAGACGAGCAGCGCGCCGACGCCGCCCTCGAGGGAGGCGATCCGGTTCTCGACAACCTCCTGGGTGGGGTTGCCGATGCGGGTGTAGATGGGGCCGAGGTCCTGCAGCGCGAACCGCGCCGCCGCCTGCTCGGCGCTGGTGAAGACGTAGGAGGTCGTCTGGTAGATCGGCAGCGCGCGGGCCCCGGTGGTGGGGTCCGGCACCTGGCCGGCGTGGATCTGGCGGGTCTCGAAGTTCCAGCTCTCGTTGCTCATCGTGTCTGCTCGTCTTTCGTCGTCGGGCGGGGTTGTCCCGCGAGGACGAAGAGGGCGTGCAGCCGACGACCGACCCGCGGGGGTCTGGGGGGTGTCGCGCACGTCGAGCCCTTGGCTCGGTGCAGGCGGAGCGCCTCAGAGGACGCAACCGGCCCGCGGGCACAGCCGAACGCGCGCGGTCAGCGACACATTCGGCAGGTGAACATGCGACGAGGGTAAGGGGCGCGGTCCGCGGAACGACATGGGCGTCTCACTATTCGGGAAAGTGCTGATGGGACGGGCCGCAGCTGCTCCTGCGGAGCGATGCGTCCCGCCCCGCCGTGCGCCTGCTGTGCCTTCGTTGTGCGCCATGCCCGGCAGGCCGCGTACCGAGCCTCAGGCGACGGACCAGCGCTTCGCGCGGTGTTCGTCCCTACGTCACCCACAGGTCGCTCACAGCGGTACCGAGTCGGGTTCCATCGTCACGACCCACCCCAGACGTGCGAGAGGACGGTGGCGGCGGCGTGGCCCCCGTGTTCCAGCTGTACCGCTTCTGGGGTGAGGACGGCGTGTGGTGGCGCCTGGTCAGCCCCAACGGACGCGGGCTCGCGCGGTCGGCGAGCGCCTACCCGACGGTGGCCTCCGCGCGGTCGAGCCTCGAGCAGGTGCTGTCCCGGGCCGACGGCCTCGAGCTCGGCGTGCGCCTCACCGCCGACTACCGCTGGCACTGGAACCTGCGGATCGCCGGGCTGCCGGTGGTCGAGGGGATCGGCGACCAGGACCGCCGCGTGCGGTGCCTCGACGCCGGGCGCAAGTTCCAGCTGCTCGCACCGGTGGCACTGGTCGAGCCGGAGGTGGCGGTGTTCCGACGAGCGGGGCGGATGCCGCGGCAGGACGGGAACGAGCCGCAGCCGGCGCGCGCGGAGGACGGGACGGCGCGGTGAGGATTCGCAAGGTCCCGGCGCTCGCGGTGGGCGCCGGGATCTTCTTGCTCTGCGGGGTGAACGTCGCGGCCGCGATGGCGCCGCCGGACGTGCGCGTTCCGTTCGTCGACCCGTTTGCCCGGACCGCGGACGGCTCGGTCGCGCAGGACGGCTCGGGTGCCGCGTCCTGGCATCCGGCGGAGCCACCGGCCGCTCCCGCGGTGCCGGAAGCGCCCGACGAGGCCGGGCTGCCGGGGGGTTCCACGGACGCAGGCGGCGCGGCATCGTCCGCGGACACGTCACCGGACCAGCCCGCCAGCGCGGCGGCGCCTGTCTCCCGGGAAGTGGCCAGGTCCGCGGTCCAGCTGCCGCAGACGCTCGACGCGTGGGTGTCTGCCGTCGCTTCCGCGACCGGCATCCCTGCCCGCGCGGTGCGGTCCTACGGCAACGCCACGCTCGAGATCGGCATCGAGGACCCCTCCTGCCGCCTCGGCTGGCCCACACTCGCCGGCATCGGATGGATCGAGTCCGGGCACGGCACGCACGGGCACGCGACGCTCGGGGACGACGGCGTGCCCTCGGTCCCGATCGTCGGCCCGGCACTCGACGGGAGCCCGGGACGGGCGGCGATCCACTCGACAGCGCAGTCGATCGAGTGGCATGGCGACCCCGTGTGGGACCACGCCGTGGGGCCGATGCAGTTCATCCCCTCGACCTGGGCGCGATGGGCCGCCGACGGCGACGGCGACGGCGTGGAGAACCCCCAGGACATGGACGACGCGGCGCTCGCGACCGCGCGGTACCTGTGCGCGGGGTCCCGCGACCTGTCGACGTGGGACGGCTGGCACGCGGCGGTGCTCTCGTACAACCACGCGGAGTCCTACGTGCAGAGCGTCTACGGCCAGGCGAGCGCCTACGCGTCGGCCGCGGCCCGGTGACAAGGGCTGCACGGCCTGTCGTCGTCCTGCAGGGGTCTGCGAGACGCCCGTGCGTCGGCCCGCGTTCACCGACGATCACGACGATCTACGCGAAAGCGACGGGTGCGTCGAGGACCGAGACGGAGTGGCGATGACGGTGCTGCGCGAGGGCGAGGCCCTGTTGGGGCCGATGCCTTCACGGCAACAGAGACGCTCGCTCGTCTCCCGGCCGTCCGCCGCCGACTCGGTGTTCCGGCGAGTGGCGTACGCGGCCGGGATGGCGACGGTCGGCATCCTGCTTGCGGTCGGCATCTTCCTCACGATGCGCGGCGGTCAGGCGCTGCGGGTCGCCGGGTGGCACTTCCTCACGACGGAGCAGTGGAACCCCGGCACCGGTGCATTCGGCATCCGGGCGGTGCTGTTCGGCACGGTGACGATCGCGATCGTCGCGATGATCATCGGCTTTCCGCTGGCATTCGGCACCGCTCTGCTGCTCTCGGAGGTCGTCGGCGAGCGCGTGGGGCGCGTCCTGGTGGCGCTCGTCGACCTCATGGCGGCCGTGCCCAGCATCGTCTTCGGCCTCTGGGGCTTCTATTTTCTCCAGAGCAGCATTCTTCCCGTGTCGCAATGGTTGGCGGCGACCGTGGGCCGGTTCATTCCCGTGTTTGCCGTCACGGACCAGAACGGCCAGCCCGTCGGGGATTCCAACTCCTTCAAGTCTGCCGCTTTCATCGCGGGGATCGTCGTCGGGCTCATGGTGGTGCCGACCATGACGTCCGTGATGCGCGAGGCGTTCTCGCGAGCTCCCGCCGGCGAGCGCGAAGGCGCCTACGCGCTCGGCGCCACGCGCTGGGGCATGATCCGCGCCGTCGTCCTGCCGTTCGGCAAGGGCGGGATCATCGGCGGCACCATGCTCGGGCTGGGTCGCGCCCTGGGCGAGACGATCGCCGTGGCGATGATCATCTCGATCACCTTCACCATCAACTGGCAGGTACTGAAGAGCGGGACGAACTCGGTTTCCGCGCTCATCGCGCTCTACTTCAGCGAAGCCAGCCAGTTCGGCCTCTCGGCGCTCATGGCGGCCGGCCTGACCTTGTTCGTCGTCACGCTCATCGTCAACTTCACCGCGTCGTCGATCGTCGCCCGCTCGCGCTCCGGCGCTGAGAGCGAGGGGTGACGCACGTGACCGCGGTCGAGGACACCCGCGAGACGCGGTCGCTGACGAGTCACGGCACCACCACACTGCCAGTGGCTGCCGGCCCGGCCGGCCGTCCCCGTCGGCTGCGGGGGGCCACCGCACTCGACGTCTTCGACGTCCTGGGTGCCGGGTTCGCCGCGATCGCCACCGCGACGCTGCTGTTCGGCAAGCTCACCGCGATGCACGGCGGCATCGGCTGGTTCTTCGTCGCGCTGCTCGCGTTCGTCGGCTTCTACGCGCTGCTCGTGGCGCTGCACTCGACGGGCGAGGAGGTCAAGGACAAGCTCGTCACGGTCCTCTTGCGGCTGGCTGGGTGCATCCTCTTCGGTGCGCTCGTCTTCATCGTCGTGTACACCCTGGTCCGGGGCTTGTCGGCGCTGCATCACCTGAACTTCTTCAGCCAGACGATGTCGGTGACCGGACCGCAGGACCCGCTCAGCAAGGGCGGCATCTTCCACGCGGTCGTCGGCACTCTCATCCAGGTCGGCATCGCCCTGGCGATCACCGTTCCGCTGGGCCTGACGACTGCGGTGTTCCTCAACGAGGTCGGCGGCCGGTTCGCGCGGTTCGTGCGCACCATCAGCGACGCGATGACGGCCCTCCCTTCGGTAGTGGCCGGCCTGTTCATCCTTGCGGCGATCGTGCAGCTCGTCTTCCACGAGCGGAACGGCTTTGCGGCGGCGCTGGCGATCACAGTGATGATGCTGCCGATCGTCATCCGCTCGGCCGACGTGGTGCTGCGCCTGGTTCCTGGGAACCTCCGCGAGGCCTCCTACGCGCTCGGGACGTCCCGGTGGCGCACGGTGTGGCACGTGGTGCTGCCCACGGCGCGGTCAGGGTTGGCGACCGCGGTCATCCTCGGCACGGCGCGTGGGCTGGGCGAGACGAGCCCTGTGCTGCTGACGTCAGGCGTCTCGAACGTGCTCAACCTCAACCCGTTCCAGGGACCGATGATCTCGTTGCCCCTCGCGGTCTACAACTTCGTCGGCTCGCCGATCCCGAACCAGGTGATCCGCGGGTTCGGAACCGCCGCGACGCTGCTCTTCGTGGTGCTGATCCTGTTCGGGCTGGCCCGTCGCCTGGGCGGCCGCGGCCCCGGTCACATGACCCCGCGCCAGCAGCGCACCACGCAGGCGACGTCCACCCGGACCGCGATCCGCATCGCCGCCTACCACCGCCCGCCCGCCGGCGCCGTCATGCCGGCCGGTCGTCCCGAGGAGCTCACCCCATGAAGCGCATGCACCGGGCGGCCTGTGTCATGCTCGCCAGCCTCGTCGCGGTGGCGGCGACTCTTCCCACCCTCGCCGAGTCGGCGTCGGCGGCGCAGTCCGGCGGCTGGACCGCCATCACGGGCTCCGGGTCCACGTGGTCCGCGGTCGCGGTCCAGTCGTGGCAGTCGAACGTCTCCGCCAACTACGGCATGCAGGTGAACTTCAACGCCAACGGGTCCAGCGCCGGCCGTCAGGACTTCATCAACAAGATCGTCGACTTCGCGATCTCCGAGATCCCGTTCCAGCCGCACCCCGAGGACGGCTCCGCGCCCGAGGTGCCGACAACTCCCTACGCCTACATGCCGATCGTCGCCGGTGGCACGTCGTTCATGTACAACCTGAAGATCGGCGGCAAGCAGGTCACCGACCTGCGCCTGGACGGGCAGACGATCACCAAGATCTTCACCGGGGTCATCACCGAGTGGGACGACGCCGCAATCAAGGCCACCAA
>DASWOL010000088.1:0-5790 GCA_036398695.1 Cellulomonas sp.
CCGCGGCGGTCGCCGGGCAGCTGCGTCGCCTGCGTGGCACGCGCCGGGGTCGCGCCGCGGTGGTCGGCGTCAACATCGGCAAGTCGCGTGCCAAGCCGCTGGAGCGCGCGGCCGACGACTACGCGACGAGCGCCCGCCTGCTCGCGCCGTATGCCGACTTCCTGGTGGTCAACGTGTCGTCGCCCAACACCCCCGGGCTGCGCGACCTGCAAGCGGTCGAGGCGCTGCGCCCGGTCCTCGAGGCGGTCCGGGTCGCGGCCGACGAGGCCACCGCCCGCGCCGGCCGGGCACCTGTGCCCCTGCTGGTGAAGATCGCCCCGGACCTGTCCGACGACGACGTCGACGCGGTGGCCGAGCTGGTGGCCGAGGTCGGCCTCGAGGGCGTGGTCGCGGTCAACACGACGATCGCGCACGACGAGGGGCCCGGCGGAGTGTCCGGGCCGCCGCTGCTGTCGCGCGGCCTCGACGTCGTCGCGCGGTTGCGCGACAGGCTCGGCCCGGACGCGGTGATCGTCGGCGTGGGCGGCATCAGCAGCGGGGCCGACGCGCGCGAGTACCTCGCCGTCGGTGCGACGCTGGTGGAGGCCTACACGGGGTTGATCTACGAGGGACCGTTCTTCGCGCGGCGGATCACGCACGCGATGGCGACGGACGAGCGGAGGGCCGGCTGATGCGACCGCGCTGGGAATGGCGACTGGAGAACGAGGCCGGCCAGGTGCTCGACCGTCCGACGAGCCCGGTGTTCGACGCCCGCTACGACGCGGAGGAGTGGCTGGGGGACCGCTGGCGGGCGCTGGCCGACCAGCGGGTGCGCCGCGCGGTGCTGCTCAACGAAGGAACGCCGGTGCCGCCGGCGATCGCCCTGCCCGCCGCCTGATCAGGCCTTCGGTTCCTTCGGCTGGACGGGCACGCCGCCGCGCTTCACCTGCGGGCGGGGCAGCCGGGTGCGGGGCAGCTGCGTGGCCCGCAGCACGCCGTACATGAGGTTGCCGCGCGTCGAGCTCGGCCCGAACTTCGCGGTGAGCGTCCTCTTCAGCCCGAACCACATCACCACCGAGTCGATGATCACGGCGATGAGGTACACGTAGAGCACCACCGTGACCATGAGGAAGGCGGCGCTGCCCAGGTACTGCATGACGAACGCGAAGATGAGGAACACCACGGCCAGCGGCAGGAAGAACGCGCCGAGGTTGAACCGCGAGTCGACGTAGTCCCGGATGAACCGCTTGATCGGCCCGGCGTCGCGCGCCGGCATGTGCTTCTCGTCGCCGGTGAGCATGGCCTTGTACTCGACGTCGCGCTTGGTCTTGTCCTTGGCACGCGCGTCCTTGGCCGCCTGGCGGCGGTCGTCGGGCACGAGCGGGCGCTTGTTGGCCGCCTCGGACTCCTTGCGCCTGGGCGTGGGGTGGTCCTTCTTGCCCGCCGGGTACTCCTCGACGGCGCGAGCGGTGGTCTCGTCCTTGCTGCGTCCGAACACCCCGCAAGGGTACCGGTCCTCAGACGGGCGGTTCCGGGTCGTACTGGATGCCGCGGCGCACCCGGCGGGCCATCTCGGTCGACTCCAGCCGGTCCACCAGGTGCAGCGCCATGTCGATGCCCGCGGACACCCCGGCGGACGTGACGACGTCGCCGTCGTCCACCCACCGTGCCTCGGTGTCCGCCAGCACGGACGGCTCCAGGCCGACGAGCTCGTCGAAGGAGCCCCAGTGAGTGGTGGCCGGTCTCCCGGCGAGCAGGCCGGCAGCGGCGAACACGAGCGCGCCGGTGCACACGGACGCGAGCACGGGTGTCGTCGCGCGCATCTGGCGCACCCAGGCCAGGTGGCTCGAGTCGGCCGCCAGGGCACGCGTCCCGCGCCCGCCGGGGTAGACCAGCACGTGCAGGGGGCCGACCTCGGCCGCCGAGGTGTCGGGCACCAGGGCGAGACCCTTGGCGCACCGCACACCGGCGCCGTCGGCGGAGAACGTCAGGACCTGCGGGTGCAGCTCGGAGTGGTGCCCCCACCAGGAGAGCACCTCCCACGGCCCGACGACGTCGAGCTCCTCGGCACCGTCGAAGACGAACAGGCCGACGCGCAGCGGCTTGCCCGTGCCCATGTCAGTATCCCGGGAGGGCCAGCATCTGGTCGAGGGCCACGCGCGCCCAGTGCGCGTCGTCGGCGTCGACCACGATCCTGTTGACCGTGCGGCCGGCGGCCAGCGACTCCAGCGCCCACGTCAGGTGCGGCAGGTCGATCCGGTTCATCGTCGAGCAGAAGCACACGGTGTCGTCGAGGAAGTGGATCACCTTGTCGCTGTACGTCTCCGCCAGGCGCCGGACCAGGTTGAGCTCGGTGCCGATCGCCCAGTGCGACCCGGCGGGTGCCGCCTCGAGGACCCTGATGATCCTCTCGGTCGAACCGACCTCGTCGGCCGCGGTCACCACCTCGTGCTGGCACTCGGGGTGCACGATGACCCGCACCTGCGGGTCGGCGGCCCGGATGTCGGCGACGTTCTGCGCGGAGAAGCGCCCGTGCACCGAGCAGTGGCCGCGCCACAGGATCATCCGGGCGTCCCGCAGCTGCCGCGTGGTCAGGCCGCCATTCGGCTTGTGCGGGTCGTAGACGACGCAGTCGCCGAGCGACATGCCCAGCTGGAGCACGGCCGTGTTGCGGCCCAGGTGCTGGTCCGGGAGGAACAGCACCTTGCCGTGCCCCTCGACGCCACCCGTCCGGTCGAACGCCCAGCGCAGTGCGACGTGCGCGTTCGACGACGTGCACACCGTCCCGCCGTGCCGGCCAGTGAACGCCTTGATCGCCGCCGTCGAGTTCATGTACGTGACGGGGACGGTGTCGTCCGCGACCCCGGCGTCCGCCAGCACGTCCCACGCGTCCTCGACCTGGTCGATCGCCGCCATGTCCGCCATGGAGCAACCCGCCGCGAGGTCGGGCAGCACCACCTGCTGGTGGTCGCCGGTGAGGATGTCCGCGGACTCCGCCATGAAGTGCACGCCGCAGAAGACGACGAACTCCGCCTCGGGCCGCGCCGCCGCCTCGCGGGCGAGCTTGAACGAGTCGCCGGTGACGTCGGCGAACGCGATGACCTCGTCGCGCTGGTAGTGGTGACCCAGCACGAAGGCCCGCTCGCCGAGGGCGGCGCGCGCCGCGCGGGCGCGTTCGACCAGATCGGGGTCGCTGGCCGGCGGCAACGCGCCGGCACACTCGACACCGCGCTCGGAGTCCAGGTCCACCCGGCGTCCCAGCAGGAGCAGCGCGGACGGCAACGGCTCCACGAAGGTGCTCACACCACGATCTTCGCACAGGCCGTGCGACGATCTGAGGCCATGCGCGTGCTGCTCGCCCCCGACGGTTTCGGGGGCCTGCTGTCCCCCCACGCGGCAGCGGAGGCGATGGCCGACGGCTGGCGAACTGCCGCCCCGCACGACGACGTGGTCGTCTCGCCGCTCGCCGACGGCGGTCCGGGCTTCCTCGCCACCGTGCAGGCGAGCATCGGCGGGCGGCTTCTGCCGTGCGTGGTGCGGGGCCCGTGGCGCGAGGCGGTCGCCGCGAGCGTGCTGCTGGTCGACGAGCCCGTGGGACTCACTGCCTACGTCGAGTCGGCGCAGGCGAACGGCCTGGCGCTCGTCGCGGCCGACCACCGCGACCCGACGCGAACCACGTCGCTCGGCGTGGGCGACCTGCTGCGGCACGCCCGGGCGGCGGGGGCGCGGCGCGTCGTCGTGGGCCTGGGGGGCTCGGGGACGGTGGACGGCGGCGCGGGGATGCTCGCGGGTCTGGGGCTGGCCGACGTCGCCGGGCGGCTGGCGGGCGGCGGTGGAGGCCTGGACCGTCTGACCGACGACGACCTGGCGGGCCTGGCCGCGCTGCGCGCCGGGTGGGCGGACGTCGAGGTCGTCGTGGCGTGCGACGTCGACGTGCCGCTGCTCGGCCTGCAAGGGGCGGCCGCCGGGTTCGCGCCGCAGAAGGGCGCCACGCCGGAGCAGGCACAGCACCTCGAGCGGGCCCTGGCACAGTTCGCTCGCCTGGCCGGCTCGGCGCTCGGCGAGGTCGAGCGGCCGAACCTGCTGGCCCAGCCGGTGGCGTTCAGCCACGTGCGGGAGGGCGCACCGGCGCCCACGGGCCGTTCCGGTGGCGACCGGCTGGCGGCGCTGCCAGGTGCCGGGGCCGCGGGCGGGCTGGGTTTCGGTCTGGCACTGCTCGGCGGCCGGTTGGTGCCGGGGGCAGCCGTGGTGGCCGATGCGGTCGGGCTCGACCGGTCGTTGGCCGCCAGCGACATCGTGGTCACCGGCGAGGGCCGGTTCGACTGGCAGTCGCTGCACGGCAAGGTGGTCGCGGAGGTGGCTCAGCGCGCGCTGGCGCACGGTGTGCCGACGGTCGTCGTGGCGGGCGAGGTGCTCGTCGGGCGGCGCGAGCAGGCCGCGGAGGGCATCAGCGCGGCGTACGCCGTCTCGGAGACGCCCGAGCAGGTCGCGGTGGCGCTCGCCGACCCCGCGGGGACGCTGACGGCGCGGACCGCCGCCGTCGCGCGCACCTGGTCGCCGCCGCCACGCTGAGGCCGCGACGGCGGGGTGCTGCCGTCGCGGCGTGAGAGTTCTGGCGTGCTCGTCGTACGCTGACAGGGAACAAGCGTGGCCGCGAGGCCGTTGCGCAGGGGACGGCGCGTCCGACAGGGAGAACGACATGAGCGAGACGATCGAGACCACCACCCACGGCGTGCTGCTGACCGACGTGGCGGCCGGCAAGGTGCGCAGCCTGCTCGAGCAGTAGGGGCGCGACGACCTTCGCCTGCGCGTGGCCGTGCAGCCGGGTGGCTGTTCCGGGCTGATCTACCAGCTGTACTTCGACGAGCGCCTTCTCGACGGCGACGCGGTGCGCGACTTCGGCGGTGTCGAGGTCGTCGTCGACCGGATGAGCGTGCCGTACCTCGAGGGCGCGACGATCGACTTCGCCGACACCATCGAGAAGCAGGGCTTCACGATCGACAACCCGAACGCGCAGAGCTCGTGCGCCTGCGGCGGCTCGTTCAGCTGACCTTCGCGTCGGGCCGTGGCACGGCCCTGGCAGGTCCCAGGAGGACGGTGAGCACCAGCTGCTCGCCGTCCTCCTTCGTCTCCAGCACCTGATGCCCGCGCATGCGCGCCCACGCAGGCACGTCGACGGCCGCGGCGGGATCTGTCGCCAGCACCGTGACCCGCGAGCCCTCCGGAAGACTGCGCGCCGCCTTGGCCAGCGCGATGACGGGCGCGGGGCAGATCAGCCCACGCGCGTCCACCACAAACGGGTCGCCCGGCAGCCCGGCCGTCACAGGCCGCTCGCCCCGAGGCGGGCGCGGACCCCTGCGACGATGCCGGGGAGGAGGTCGGCGAAGCGGTCGACGTCCTCAGGGCGGACGCCGCGGGGCAGGGCGAGGCGCACGTTGCCGTGGGTGAGCACGCCCATCGCGGCGAGCACGTGGCTCGGCGCCAGGGTGCTCGACGTGCACGCCGACCCGCTGCCGACCGCGAACCCTGCCGCGTCGAGCGCCGTCACCACGGCCTCGCCGTCGACGAAGAGGCAGGAGAACGTCAGCACGTGAGGCAGCCGGGGCTCGTCGGCTCCCGCGACGTCCACGTCGGCGATCTCGGCCGGGATCCGGGCGCGTAGCCGGGCGACGAGGGCGCGTCGCTCGTCGTCGGCAGTGGCGCGGTCGGCGAGCGCGGACTCGAGCGCCACCGCCGCGGCGAGTGCGGCCGGAACGCTGACCCCGCCGGGGAACCAGCGGTCCTCGTCGTCCGGCCGGTCGGGGGAGCGGC
>DASWOL010000089.1:0-1870 GCA_036398695.1 Cellulomonas sp.
GAACGTCCAGGCCGACGTGAACACGATCTTCCTGGCGCTCGGTGCGGTCGCCCTGCTGATCGGCGGGCTCGGCATCGCCAACGTCACGCTGCTGTCGGTGATGGAGCGGGTCGGGGAGATCGGCCTGCGCCGCGCGCTGGGCGCCACCCGGCGGGACATCGGCGCGCAGTTCATGCTCGAGTCGGTGGTCGTCGGGCTGCTCGGCGGGCTGGTCGGCGCCGCCCTCGGGGTCGCCGTGGTCGTGCTGGTGTCGGCGGCGCAGTCGTGGACGCCGATCCTCGACACCGTCGTGGTGGTGGTGGCGGCCCTCGCCGGTGGGGTGATCGGGCTCCTGGCGGGCATCTACCCGGCGATGAAGGCCGCCTCGATCGAGCCCATCGCGGCGCTGCGCGCGGGGATCTGAGTCATGCGTCCGGCTGGCCGGTCCCACCGCCGGGGCCGGCCAGCCGGCCGGCGTCGACGTGCGAGACGAAGAGCAGCGAGTAGGGCGTGCCGCCGGGGGTGGGCGGCACGGCGGCGTACTCCTGGAACAGCGCGTCCATGCGCCGGAGCAGCTCGGCGTGGCCCGCGTCGTCGAGGCGGACACCCAGGCGGGTCGTCTGCACGGACTCGGGGTCCGCCTGCTCGACCTCCTCGAGGAACGTGCTGATGATGACCCGGGCCTGCCCCGCCCCGCCCGGGTGCCGCCAGGACTTCCCGGTGGCCCGGTACGGGACCTCGCGCGAGCCGCGAGCCCCGCGCCGGACCGGGTCGGCGGCGAGAAAACCCCGGTCGACCAGGGTGCGGACGTGGTGCAGCACCGTGGCGGGGTTGCGGTCGAGGCGCGCGGCGATCTCGCGGTTGGTCAGCGCCTGGTCGAGGCACAGGCGCAGGATGCGCAGCCGTAGCGTCGAGGCGAGCGCGCGGGCGTCGGCGTCCTGCTCGCGGTGATCCGGCTGCTCGCGTCCGTCCGGCCGAGCGGGTCCGTCTGGCGAGGTCACGGCCCGATCCTACCCGCGCCGCGCAGACTGATTGACTTTTCTCAATCACTTGGGTCATGCTGCAGGTGTGACGCTCCCCGACCCGACGGTCACCACGCACCCACGCTCCCTGGCCTGGCACCGCAACTTCCGCCAGCTCTGGGTCGGTGACGCCCTCGGTCAGTTCGGCGCGCAGATGACCATGCTCGCGCTGCCCATCCTGGCCGTCCGGCACCTGGACGCGACCGCGTGGCAGATGGGCGCGCTCAGCGCCGCCGAGACGGCCGCGTTCCTCGTCATCGGCCTGCCCGCCGGCGCGTGGGTGGACCGGATGCGCAAGCGCCGGGTGCTCATCCTGGCCGACGTCGTCCGCGCCGCCGTGCTCGCCGTCGTGGTAGTGCTCGCCCTGACCGACCACGCCTCGATGACCCTGCTGTACGCCGCCGGGCTGGCCATCAGCGCCGCCTCCGTGTTCTTCGACATCGCCCACCAGAGCTACGTGCCCGGGCTCGTGGGGCTCGGCCGGGTCGTCGAGGGCAACTCCAAGCTGCAGGCCACCCAGTCCGTCGCGCAGGTCGCGGCCCCTGCGCTGGGCGGCGCGCTGCTCCGGGTGCTCAGCGCGCCCGTGCTCATCGCCGTGAACGTGGTGATGTACGCCTGCTCCGCCGTCTTCGTCGGCCGCATCCGGCACACCGAGGAGCTTCCCGCCGTGCACGAGCGTCGGCCGCTGCGCACCGAGATCGCCGAGGGGCTGCGGTTCGTCGTGCACCAGCCGCTGCTCCGGCGCATCGTCGCGTGCACCTCGATCGGCAACCTGTTCGGCGCGGTGACCGGCGCGCTGACCGTCATCTACGCGCTGCGGGTGCTCGGGCTGGACGAGGCCGCGCTCGGCACCGTGTACTCCGCGTCGG
>DASWOL010000090.1:0-26319 GCA_036398695.1 Cellulomonas sp.
GACACGCCATCGGCGCGTCGCGTGCGGTCGAACAGGTGTTCGGCTTACTGTGGGCGGCGGGTGAACGTCCGTGAACCGTCCACAGCCCGTCCGGGGAAGCGTCCCGGCCCCGGGGGTGGCAACGGTGGGCGGGTGTGTCGGTGGTCGGACATACCGTCACCCGAGACGACGAAGACCAGCCCCGCAGGCGCAGCGACTCCGCTGCTCGAGACGAACGAAGGTCGATGACCATGCCCGTTGCATCCCAGGACCGCGAGAAGGCCCTCGAGGCCGCCCTGAGCCAGATCGACCGCCAGTTCGGCAAGGGCTCGATCATGCGCCTCGGCGACGACGGGCGGGCCCCCGTCGAGGTGATCCCCACCGGCTCGATCGCGCTCGACGTCGCACTCGGCATCGGCGGCCTGCCGCGCGGGCGCGTCGTCGAGATCTACGGCCCGGAGTCGAGCGGCAAGACGACGCTCGCGCTGCACGCGGTCGCCAACGCCCAGCGGGCCGGCGGCATCGCGGCGTTCATCGACGCGGAGCACGCTCTCGACTCGGAGTACGCCAAGAAGCTCGGCGTCGACACCGACGCGCTGCTGGTGTCCCAGCCGGACACCGGTGAGCAGGCGCTGGAGATCATGGACATGCTCATCCGGTCCGGCGCGATCGACATCGTCGTCGTCGACTCGGTCGCGGCGCTGGTGCCCAAGGCGGAGATCGACGGTGAGATGGGTGACAACCACGTCGGCCTCCAGGCTCGGCTGATGTCGCAGGCTCTGCGCAAGATCACCGGCGCGCTGAACTCGTCGGGCACCACCGCGATCTTCATCAACCAGCTCCGCGAGAAGATCGGCGTGTTCTTCGGCTCGCCGGAGACGACCACGGGTGGCAAGGCGCTGAAGTTCTACGCGTCGGTGCGCCTCGACATCCGCCGCATCGAGACCCTCAAGGAGGGTCAGGAGGCGGTGGGCAACCGCACGCGCGTCAAGGTGGTCAAGAACAAGATGGCGCCGCCGTTCAAGCAGGCGGAGTTCGACATCCTCTACGGCGTCGGCATCTCCCGCGAGGGCAGCCTGATCGACATGGGCGTGGAGCACGGCTTCGTCCGCAAGTCCGGCGCGTGGTTCACGTACGAGGGCGACCAGCTGGGGCAGGGCAAGGAGAACGCCCGCCAGTTCCTCAGGGACAACCCCGACCTGGCGGACGAGCTCGACAAGAAGATCAAGGAGAAGCTCGGCATCGGTGCGAAGGTCGACAAGCCGGCCGAGGCCGTGCCGGTCGACTTCTGATCCTGTGATGCGTGCAACCGAGCCGCCTGAGGTCGGAGCGGCCGGGGTCGACGCCGAACCGGACCAGGAGCAGGTGGCCCGGAACATCGTGCTCCGGCTGCTCACCGGTGCCCCGCGCAGCCGGGCGCAGCTCGCCGAGGCGCTCGCCAAGCGGGACGTGCCCGTCGAGCTCGCCACCCGCATCCTCGACCGGTTCACCGAGGTCGGACTGATCGACGACGCCGAGTACGCGGACATGCTGGTGCGGTCCCGGCACGTCGAGCGCGGCCTGTCCCGGCGCGCGCTGGCGGTCGAGCTGCGCCGCCGCGGGATCGACGACTCGACTGCGGCCGACGCGCTGGCGCAGGTGGGGGACGACGACGAGGTCGAGGCGGCGCGCCAGCTCGTTCAGCGGCGGCTGGCCTCGACGCGGGGCCTCGACCCGCAGACGCGCACGCGGCGCACACTGGCCGCGCTCGGCCGGCGCGGCTATCCGCCGGGGCTGGTCGCGCGGCTGGTGCGTGAATCGCTGGTCGGGGAGGCCGGGGAGGGACTGGCGCTGCCCGACGTCGACGTGGCCGCCCAGGACGTCTGGGACGGTCCCACCGACGAGTGAAGTGGCTGGTCGTGCCCGTGCAGGCGGAACGGTCGCGGGGCGTCGATGCCGAGCCTCGCGGTCGCCTGGGCCACAATGGGCCAATTGTCCGCCGGGAGCGCGTCGGGAGGTGTCATGAACTGGGCGCCGGTGTTCACCGTCGTCGGGCTGCTCGGCGCCTGCCTGGTCGCGCTCCTGCTGGTCCAGCTCGCTCGCCGCGAGTCGGAGGCGGTGCGGCGCCGCGCCACCGATGACGTCGTGTCGATCAAGGAGGAGGCACGCGCCAAGCTCGCCGACGCTGAGCGCCGGGAGCAGCGGCTCGCGGAGCGCGAGCAGGCGCTCGCGCAGGACCGCGGCGAGGTCGAGGCGCTCGAACGGCGCACCCACGAGCGCGCCGAGGCGCTCCTCGTCGCCGAGCGTGGCGCGTCGCGGATCGTCGCGGATGCCGAGCGCACCGCTGCCGAGACGCTGGCCGAGGCGGAGCGCAAGGCTCGCGCCGAGCTGGAGTCGGTGGCGGGGCTGTCTGCCGCGGAGGCCACGGCGCAGCTCGTCGAGCGGTTGACCGAGCAGGCGCGCAACGAGGCGTCCGCCCAGGTGCGCCGGGCAGACGCGCAGGCACGGCGGACGGCCGAGGCCCGTGCGCGCCGCATCGTCGCCACGGCCGTGCAGCGGCTGGCGGTGCCCACCAGCAGCCAGGCGGCGATCTCCGTGGTGCCGCTGCCGTCGGAGGAGATGAAGGGCCGGATCATCGGCAAGGAGGGGCGCAACATCCGCTCCTTCGAGTCGCTGACGGGCGTCAACGTCCTCGTCGACGAGACGCCGGACGCGGTGGTGCTCTCGTGCTTCGACCCCGAGCGGCGCGAGGTGGCGCAGGTCGCCCTCGAGACGCTCATGGCCGACGGCCGCATCCATCCTCAGCGCATCGAGGCGGCCTACGCGGAGGCCGTGGCGACCGCCACCGAGCGCACCGAGTCGGCCGGCGGTGATGCCGCCGAGCGCGCCGGGGTGAGCGGCCTGCACCCGGAGCTGGTGCACACGCTGGGGCGGTTGCGGCTGCGCACGTCCTACGGGCAGAACGTGCTGGAGCACCTCGTCGAGACGTCCCTGGTGGCCGGGGCGATCGCGGCGGAGCTCGGCGCGGACGTCGCGGTGACCAAGCGCGGAGCGCTGCTGCACGACATCGGCAAGGCGCTCACACCCCAGCAGCCGGGCACGCACGCGGCCCTCGGGGCGGAGCTGGCCCGCCGGTGCGGCGAGTCGGACGCGGTGGTCAACGCGATCGCCGCCCACCACGACGAGGTGCCGTCGGAGACGGTCGAGGCGGTGCTGGTCCAGGCAGCCGACGCGATCTCCGCGGCGCGCCCCGGGGCCCGGCGCGAGGAGCTCGACCAGTACGTCGAGCGGATGGACAAGCTCGAAGCGATCGTCGCCGAGCACCCGGGGGTGCGGCGGGCGCTGGCGATGTCCGCAGGGCACGAGGTGCGGGTGGTGGTCGAGCCGGCCGAGGTGGACGACACCGCGCTGCCCGCGCTGGCCACGGCGATCGCCCGCCACATCGAGAAGGACCTGTCGTACCCGGGCGAGATCAAGGTGACCGTGGTCCGCGAGCTGCGGGCCAGCGCGACCGCAGGCTGAGCCGCCGAGGGCCGCACCGTACCCTTGAGAGCGATGTCCGCTCCACGCACCTATCTGGTCAAGACGCTCGGCTGCCAGATGAACGTCCACGACTCCGAGCACATGGCCGGTCTGCTCGACGCGGCCGGCTACGTCGCGGCCGCGCCCGACGCGGCGATCGCGGAGGACGCGGACGTCATCGTCATCAACACCTGCGCCGTCCGCGAGAACGCGGCCGAGCGGCTCTACGGCACGCTCGGGCGGCTGGCCGCCGTCAAGCGGACCCGTCCCGGCCTGCAGATCGCCGTCGGCGGCTGCCTGGCCCAGAAGGACCGTGCCGGCATCGTGGACAAGGCCCCCTGGGTGGACGTCGTCTTCGGCACGCACAACCTCGACGTGCTGCCGGTGCTCCTCGAGCGTGCACGGCACAACGCGCGCGCGGAGGTGGAGATCGCCGAGTCGCTGCAGGTGTTCCCGTCGACGCTGCCGACGCACCGCGAGTCGGTCTACGCGGGCTGGGTGTCCATCTCGGTGGGATGCAACAACACCTGCACGTTCTGCATCGTGCCGTCGCTGCGCGGCAAGGAGCGCGACCGCCGTCCGGGAGAGATCCTCGCCGAGGTCGAGGCGCTCGTCGCCACGGGCGCGATCGAGGTGACGCTGCTCGGCCAGAACGTCAACTCGTACGGCGTGGAGTTCGGCGACCGCGGGGCGTTCGCGTCGCTGCTGCGCGCGGTCGGCGCGATCGACGGCCTGGAGCGCGTGCGGTTCACCAGTCCGCACCCTGCGGCCTTCACCGACGACGTCATCACGGCGATGGCCGCAACGGCGGCCGTGATGCCGGCGTTGCACATGCCGCTGCAGTCAGGCTCGGACCGGATCCTGCGGGCGATGCGCCGGTCGTACCGCAGCGACAGGTTCCTCGCCATCCTCGACCGCGTCCGCGACGCGATGCCGGACGCCGCGATCACCACCGACGTGATCGTCGGGTTCCCCGGCGAGACCGAGGAGGACTTCGCCGAGACGCTGCGCGTCGTCGAGGCCTCCCGCTTCGCATCGGCCTTCACCTTCCAGTACTCACCGCGTCCGGGCACCCCGGCCGCGACGCTCGGGGACCAGGTGTCGAAGGCCGTCGTCCAGGAGCGCTACGAGCGGCTCGTGGAGCTCCAGGAGCGGGTGTCCCTCGAGGAGAACCGGGCCCAGGTGGGCCGCACGGTCGAGGTCCTGGTCGCCGCGGGCGAGGGACGCAAGGACGGTGCCACCTCCCGGTTGTCCGGCCGTGCCGCCGACAACCGGCTGGTGCACTTCGCCGTCCCGGCGGGGGCGGCGCCCGACGATCTGCCCCGGCCCGGCGACCTCGTCCGGGTCGACGTCACCCGCGCCGCGCCGCACTTCCTCGTCGCCGACGGTGCGACGAGCGGCGGCACGTTCCTGCTGCGCCGCACGCGTGCCGGGGACGCATGGGCGGCGCAGCAGCAGGACGAGCACCTGCACACCCACGGGCACACCCACGGGCAGCCCGGCAGCGCTGCCGGTCCCGTGGCGCTCGGCATGCCGGCGCTCGGCGCGCCGGCGCGTTGACCTCGTCGCCCGCGCGCCTGGTCGCGCGGGCGGCCGCTTGCTGCGCCACCGCGGCGTCGAGGACGTCGACCGATCCCGGGCAGCAACCGCTTCCGTGCCTGCTGCACCGCGAGCCGTCGTCGTCCCTGCGCAGCGAGCCGCCGCGGATCGTCGTCTGGGCCCTGGGTCCCGAACCGCGCGGCTATCTCCGTGCAGCCGCGACCTGCGCGTGCTCCGACGGGCCTTTCGACCCCCGGCTCGTCGCTGTCCCGGTGCTGTCATGGCGCAACCGAACCGCGCGCCACCCGTCCGTGGAGCCACGATGCCCCAGGTCCTGACCTTCCTCGCCGCCCAGCCCATCCTGCTGCTGTTCATCGTCGTCGGGCTGGGCTCGGCCATCGGCCGGTTGCAGGTCAGGGGTGTCGGGCTCGGTGCGGCGGCCGTGCTGTTCCTGTCGATCGGGCTGTCCGCGTGGGCGGCGCACTACCGCATCGACATGCAGATCACCGAGGCGCTCGGCACCCTCGGGCTGACGCTGTTCACGTTCACCGTCGGCATCGTGTCCGGAGCAACGTTCTTCGCATCGCTGCGCCGCAACCTCGGTCCCATCCTGTCGATGGTCGGGGTTCTGATCGTCGGCGCGCTGGTGGCGGTGGGGATGGGCCACCTGCTGAAGCTCGACGCGCCGACCGTCGCCGGCGCGTTCGCCGGCGCCCTGACGAACACCCCGGCCCTGGCGGCCGCCCAGCAGGCCGCCGGCAACCCGACCAGCCCCACCGTCGGCTACGCCGTGACGTACCTGTTCGGCGTCATCGGCATGCTCGCCGCGGTGTACCTGGCGCTGCGTCATCGCGAGCAGGACACCGACACCCCGCCGCCGTTGACCAACCGCACCATCCGGGTCGAGGTCGAGACGGCACCCGGCATCCGCGCCCTCGAGAAGGAGCACGGCGACCGGATCACGTTCTCGCGGGTGCGTCACGGCGAGACCTCGCCGATCCAGACGGCCGACGACCGCGACACGCTCCTGGTGGACGACCTCGTGCTGGTCGTCGGCCCCGCGGACGAGGTCGACGCGGTCACCGACGAGCTGGGCCACGTCTCCTCTCACCACCTGGACCTGGACCGGGCGTACCTGGACATGCGCCGCGTCACCGTCTCGGCACCGCACGTGGCCGGCAAGACGATCGGCGAGCTGGGCCTGGCCCAGCGGTTCGGAGCCACGGCGAGCCGGGTGCGCCGCGGCGACGTCGACGTCATCGCCTCCGACGACGTGATGCTCCAGCTCGGCGACCGCGTCCGGGTGATCGCACCACGGGCCCGGATGGGCGAGGTCTCGACGTTCTTCGGCGACTCGGCGCGCGGCCTGTCGGACATCACGCCGATCGTCCTGGGTGTCGGCATGACCCTGGGCATCCTGCTCGGCGTGGTCGCGTTCCCCGTGCCGGGGCGCGTGTTCTCGATCGGCTCGGCCGCCGGCACGCTGATCCTCGGGCTGGTGCTGGGTCGCATCGGCCGCGTCGGGTCCGTCGTCACCGCGATGGGGTACACGGCGGCTCAGGCGATCTCCGAGCTGGGGCTGCTGCTGTTCCTCGCCCAGGCCGGCTCGCGCGCCGGCTCCCAGATCGGCGTCGCGTTCGCCTCGGGTGAGTGGCTGCGGATCCTCGTCCTGGGCCTGGTGGTCACCACCGTCGTCGCGGTCGGGCTGTACCAGGTGATGCGGCGCGTGTTCCACATGGGCGGCACGCAGCTGTCCGGCGTCATCGGCGGCACCCAGACCCAGCCCGCCGTGCTGGCCTTCGCCAACGGGCGCACCGGCCACGACTCGCGCGTCGCGCTCGGTTACGCCCTGGTGTACCCGGCGGCGATGATCGTCAAGATCCTGCTGGGGCAGATCCTCGGCGGCCTGTGACCGGTCAGTTGTCGGGGACGTCCGGAGCGTCGGTCTCCGTGGCTCCGGGAAGCGTCGACTCGAAGGACAGGAACATCTGCACGCCCGTGCCGAGCCCGCAGGACAGCACCTGGGCGAGCTGCGGGTCGTTCGCTCCGGCCTCGAGGTCGGCGGACGTCTCCGCGTAGATCGCGAGCATGCCCTCCTCCTCGCGCACGTACGCCTTGGGCCAGATCCGCTCGCGGTTCCAGTCGTTGATCACCAGGGAGATCGCCGGGCGGGCGTCCAGCGGCAGCGTGCGGTGCCAGCGTCCGCGCACCTGGAGGATCTCCTGGCCGTCCCCCAGCAGCAGGAACCAGAACCGGTTGCCGTCCCAGGTGCCGGTCAGGTCGCCGTCGTCGTCGACCACGAAGCGGTAGCTGCGCTTGCGCAGGTAGTCCGCGACACGGGCGCGGGTGGCGGGCGTCGGGGGCTCGTCGTCCACCCGCGGTGCCTTGGCGACGTTGGGCAACCCGGCGAGGGCGCGCAGCAGCCAGCCGGGGGTGCTCATCGTGACCCCCCCGGGGCTTCGGGAGCGCCGTGCGCGATCGTGCTCGGTGAGCTCACGGCGCCACCCCCACCGGGTCCGGGTACCGCTCGTCCAGCGAGTCGAAGAACATGCTGCCGGTCGACAGCCCGCAGAACAGCGCCTGGTGCAGCTGGGCGTCGGTGGCGCCGTGCTCGAGGTCGAGGGCCACCTCGGAGACGACGTGCACCCGGCCGTTGTCGCGCACCCGCACGTACGCCTTGGGCCAGATCCGTTCGGCGTTCCACTCGTTGCAGATGTCGAGGATCTCGGTCATCCGCTCGATCGTCACCTCGCGCTGCCACTGGCCGCGCACCTGGAGGATCTCGGCGTGCTCGCCGAACAGGAAGAAGTAGAACAGCCGGCCGCGCCACATCCCGCCGAGGTCGCCGTCGCTGTCGACGAAGTAGCTGAACCCGTTGTTGCCCATCCACGTGGCGATGCGCGCCGGGGACACCGGGACCGGGATGTCCTCGGCCGGCTCGACGACGCCCAGCTCGCGGGCGAGCAGCGCTGCGACCGAGTCGTGGAGGTCCGGGTCCAGGTCTGCGGCAGGCTCGTCGGCCCGCCCCATGCGGCGGAACCAGTCTCTGGCCCGGTCGGCGAACGACCCCATGCCCTGAGACTACCTACCGATTCCCACGCGGCGTTGTCCGGTTCGCCCGAAGCGCACACCCGTCCGGCTGACGCGCACGTCGCCGACGCCCCGCCGTGATCCGCGACCCACGCCTGGCGCACGTCGGCGACCGACCCGGTAGCGCGCCGTGGAGCGCCGTAGCCTGCGTGCATGCTCGTCGCGGCCGCGTTGGTCCCGGACTCCGCGCTGCTCGTGCCCGGTGCGGGCGGAGTCGCCGACCCGGGCTCCTCGCTGCGCCAGGCGGCGCTCATGGCGACGTGGGAGGCCGTGCACGGCGAGTGCCGGGTGGTCGTCGTCGCCCCAGGGCCACGCGACCGGCGGCTCGGGGCGGCGGCTCGGGCCTCGCTCGGTGCCGCGGGCGTGCCCGACGAGGCACTGGCCTGGCGGACTCCTGCGCAGCTGCCCGACCGGCCGGCGCGGAGCGAGACCGGTCCGGTCGCCGGGGTGTCCGCGTCCGTCGCCCTCTTCCTGCTCGCCCAGCACCACGTGGCGGCGGCCGAGGTCGTCGAGGTCGACACGCTCCAGCACGACGTCGGCCGCGCCGGGCAGCTGCGTGTCCTCGGTCGGCGGCTGGCCGACGAGGGGCCGACCGCGCTGGTCGTCGTGGGCTCTGCGTCGGCACGGCACGGCCCGGACGCCCCACTGGCCGACGACCACCGTGCCCCTGGCTACGACGACGCCCTCCTCGGCGACCTCGCGGACGGCACCGCGCAGGCGCGGGCTCGGCTCGCCGCACTCGACCCGGAGCTCGCGGCCGAGCTCGCGGTCACCGGCTGGGCGCCGTGGCAGGTGCTGCTCGGTGCAGCCGGCGAGGACGAGTTCGACGCCCGGCTGGTGCAGCGCGGCGTGCTTGCCGGAGCGAGCCACGCCACCGTGACGTGGCGGCGCCCCGTGCCCACGGAGCCTTCGCGGTGAGCGGACTCGTCGTCGCGGTCGTCGGGCCCACAGCCACCGGGAAGTCCGACCTGGGCATCGCACTGGCCGTCGCCCTCGGCGGGGAGGTGGTCAACACCGACGCGATGCAGCTGTACCGCGGCATGGACATCGGCACCGCCAAGGTGCCGCCGGCCGAGCGGCACGGCGTGCCGCACCACCTGCTGGACGCGCTGGAGCCCGGCGAGGACGCCACGGTCGCCGACTACCAGGTGCGGGGCCGTGCGGTGCTGGACGACCTGGCCGCCCGCGGCCGCACACCGGTGGCCGTGGGCGGCTCCGGCCTCTACGTGCGCGCGCTGCTCGACCATCTGGAGTTTCCCGGCACGGATCCGACGCTGCGTGGCGCACTGGAGAGCCGCGTCGACGCCGAGGGACCGCGTGCCCTGCATGCCGAGCTGGCGGTTGCGGACCCGGAGGCGGCCGCGCGGATCGGCCCGCACAACGCGCGTCGCATCGTCCGCGCGCTCGAGGTGATCGCGCTGACGGGCCGGACCTACTCGGCGTCCCTGCCGGAGCACGTCTACGAGGTGCCGGCCGTGCAGATCGGGCTGGACTGCGACCGGGCGGTGCTCGACGAGCGCGTGGCAGGCCGGGTCGAGCGGATGTGGGCGGCAGGGCTCGTCGGCGAGGTCGACGGGCTGGTCGCGGACGGCGGCCTCGGTCGCACCGCGGCGCGCGCCGTCGGCTATGCGCAGGTGCTCGCACTCCGTGCCGGCCGGCTGAGCGAGCGGCAGGCCTACGACGAGACCATCGTCGCCACCCGCCGACTTGCCCGCCGCCAGATGGGCTGGTTCGGCCGCGACCCGCGGGTGCACTGGCTCGACGCGCAGGATCCCGACCTCGTCGGGCACGCCCTGGACCTCGTCGAACGCGCCCGGACCGGATCGCTGCCCACCCCCAAGGCGCGCCCCACCAGCCGTAGGCTGGGCTCATGACGCGGCCGGGCACCCCAGCGCTGCACGTCGTCAAGGGCCACGGCACCAAGAACGACTTCGTCCTCCTCGACGGTCGGGCCGGCGACGTCGACCTGACCGAGGACCTCGTGCGCGCCCTGTCGGACCGGCGTGCCGGTGTGGGCGGCGACGGTGTCATCAGGCTGGTCGCGTCCGAGCGCGTGCCCGACGGCGCCGCGTCGCTCGCCGAGGACCCCGCCGCGACGTGGTTCATGGACTACCGCAACGCCGACGGCTCCCTGGCGCAGATGTGCGGCAACGGCGTGCGGGTGTTCGCGACGTGGCTCGAGCGGCTGGGCCTGTGGGACCCGGCCGCCGGCGACCTCGTGGTCGGCACGCGGGCGGGCGCCAAGCGGATCCGGCAGGAGGAGGGTCCGGACGCCGACCCCTGGTACGCCGTCGACATGGGCACCTGGTCGCTGCCCGGCGGGGGCGCCGCCGTGGCGGCCGGCGGCGACGTCGAGGTGTCGGTGCGCGGGCTGGCCGTCGCCCGCCCCGCGTTGCGCGTCGAGGTCGGCAACCCGCACGTGGTGCTCGCCGTCGCGTCGCCCGACGAGCTCGACGGCGCGGACCTCGCCGTCGCGCCGGTGGTGACGCCGCCCGGTCCTGAGGGCCAGAACGTGGAGCTCGTGCTGCCGCTCGGTGAGCGCACGGAGGAGGACGGCACCCGCACCGGGCTGGTGGCGATGCGCGTCTTCGAGCGTGGCGTGGGGGAGACGCAGTCGTGCGGCACCGGGGCGGTGGCCGCGGCGCTCGCCGTGCGGGCCTGGGCAGGCGACGGCGCGCCCGACGTGTGGCGGGTCCACGTGCCTGGCGGCGCGCTCCGCGTCACGGCGCTGCCGAACGGCCACGTCGAGCTGGCCGGGCCCGCGGTGCTCGTCGCCGACCTCGAGGTCGACTGGCTGGCTCTCGCCGGCTGAGTCAGCCCTTCAGGGCGTCCGCGGGATCGAGGCGCCGCAGGTCAGGGACATCCGCGAAGTCGCGGTCGGGCGACACGATGGCGTCGAACCCGTTCAGCAGGGCAGTTGCCGCGTGGACGGCGTCGCGACCGCGCAGCGTCGTCGTCGCCGTCAGCTCCAGCGCCTTGCCGAGAACGCCCGCGTCGAAGGGATGCAGCGCGCAGGACCGCTCGATGGCACGCCCTTCGGCGACGGCGTTTGCCCTGCCGGTGCGCCGGAGCCGATGGAAGACCACCTCCTGCACCAGCTCGACGCTCGCATGCAGCTCGACCTCGCCCCGCTGTGCGGCCAGGAGCACCGCACGGCACGCGTCGCGCCGGGGATGCTCGTCGCCGAGCGCAAAGGCCCACACGGCTGAGTCGAGGAAGAGGGCGGTCACCGCAGCCGCTCCTCGATCTCCTCCTCGAAAGCCTTCTTGGTGTCCGCCCAGTCATCCGCCGGTCCGTTCCCCGCGGGGCGAGCGAGCAGCCACTCGATGGCCGCCGCGCGCTGAGCCTGGACGTCGGCGACGGCGAAGTGCTGGTCCAGGGCGCCGCGGACGATGGCCCCGACCGACCTCCCGGTGCGGGCCGACTCCTGGGCCAGCTGCGTCCATCGTCGCTGGTCGAGCAGCACCTGCAGTCTCCGTTCGAGCGTCGACATGGGCAGACCGTAGCATGCACATACCTGAGCATGTCGAAAAGTCCCGCTCGGCTACGCGCCGTTGGGTCCCCGGGTTCGCCAGCGCGAGCGTGCCCACCTCATGGCGCGACCGTGAGCACACGGAAGCCCTTGGCGCTCGTCGCGCGCTCCACGGGCAGGGCGAGCTCGTCGGACAGCCAGCGGGCCAGCGGGTCCGCGCCGAGGTGCTTGCCGACGACGAGCCAGGCCTGCCCGCCCGGTGCCAGGCGTGGCAGCCAGTGCGCCAGCAGCTCGTGGAGGGCGTCCTTGCCGACACGGATCGGCGGGTTGGACCAGATCGCCCCGAACGAGACCGTGGCGGGCACCTCGTCAGGACGTGCCGCCGTGACGTTGACCAGCCCGAGCCGCTCGGCGTTCGCCCGTACCAGGTCGAGGGCGCGCTCGTTGACGTCGACGGCCCACACGCGGGCCGCCGGGGACAGCAGCGCCATGGTCAGCGCGAGCGGGCCCCAGCCGCATCCGAGGTCGAGCAGGTCGCCGATCTGCGGCGGGTCCGGCACCTCGCGCAGCAGCACCCGCGTGCCGAGGTCGACGTGGCCGGGGGAGAACACACCCCCGGCGGTCTCCACCGACACCGGACGGCCGGCCAGCTCGACGGTGATCGTCCGTCGCTCGTCGGGCGTCGCCGGGCGGGCAGAGAAGTAGTGGTCCGGCTCGTTCACGGCCCGACCCTAGCCCGGCCCGGCCCGGGCTCGGCTCGGCCGGTGGCGAAATGCGTCGCCTACTCCGTCATGGCGTGCGAACCTTGACGGGCACGATGACGGCGACGAGGAGAGACACCGCGTGAACGATCCACAGCCCACCACCAACGAGGAGCGCCCGCAGGCGCGATCGGCGCAGGAGGTGGCTGACGACGTCGTCGCGCGGGTCCTGGCGCGAGCCGGGCGTTTCGACGGTACGGCTCTCCAGTCGACCGCGGACGGTCACACCGCCTACGACGGCGACCAGATCGACCTCGAGGCCCGCACGTCGCTGCGCCGTGTCCCAGGCCTGTCGACCGAGCTCGAGGACGTCTCCGAGGTCGAGTACCGGCAGCTGCGCCTCGAGCGCGTCGTGCTCGTCGGGCTCACTGGGCCGGCGACCAACGACGAGGCCGAGATCTCGCTGCGCGAGCTGGCGGCGCTGGCCGAGACGGCCGGCTCGGTGGTGCTCGACGGGCTGCTCCAGCACCGCCGGACTCCTGACCCGTCGACCTACCTCGGCTCCGGGAAGGCCGTCGAGCTGGCGACCATGGTGCGGGCGGTGGGCGCGGACACGGTGGTGGTGGACGGCGACCTCGCTCCCTCGCAGCGCCGTTCGCTGGAGGACATCGTCAAGGTCAAGGTGATCGACCGCACCGCGCTGATCCTCGACATCTTCGCGCAGCACGCGAAGTCGAAGGAGGGCAAGGCGCAGGTGGAGCTGGCGCAGCTGGAGTACCTGCTCCCGCGCCTGCGCGGCTGGGGCGAGTCGATGTCCCGCCAGGCCGGTGGGCAGGTGAGCGGCGGGGCCGGCATGGGCTCGCGCGGCCCGGGCGAGACGAAGATCGAGCTGGACCGCCGCCGCATCCGCAACCGGATGGCCAAGCTGCGACGCGAGATCAAGGAGATGGAGCCGGCGCGCACCACGAAGCGGGCCAACCGGCGCCGCAACGCCATCCCGTCCGTCGCCATCGCCGGCTACACCAACGCCGGGAAGTCCTCGCTGCTCAACCGGCTGACGAACGCCGGGGTCCTCGTCGAGAACGCGCTGTTCGCCACCCTCGACCCGACGGTCCGCCGCGCCGAGACCGGGGACGGGCGCGTCTACACGCTCGCGGACACCGTCGGCTTCGTCCGGTCGCTGCCCACGCAGCTCGTCGAGGCGTTCCGCTCCACGCTGGAGGAGGTCGCGGACTCCGACCTGATCCTCCACGTGGTCGACGCGGCGCACCCGGACCCCGAGGGGCAGCTCGCCGCGGTGCGCGCCGTGTTCGCGGACATCCCCGGCGCCATGGACGTGCCCGAGATCGTCGTGCTCAACAAGGCGGACCTCGCCTCGCCGGAGGTGATCGCGCGACTGCGGTCGCGCGAGGTGCACTCGGTGCTGGTGTCGGCGCACACCGGGCAGGGGATCGACGAGCTGCTCGCGGTGATCGCCGACCAGCTGCCGCGCCCGGGAGTACAGGTGGACGTCGTGGTTCCGTACCACCGCGGCGACCTCGTGAGCCGCGTGCACCAGCACGGCGACATCGACCGCGAGGAGCACACGGAGCGCGGCACCGTGCTGCGCGCCCGTGTGGATGCGCAGCTCGCGGCGGAGCTCCAGGCCGCCTCGGTGGCGTAGCCGAAGCTCGACGCTCGGCCGAGGGTGTGGCCGGTGGCAAGTACGGTTGCGGGGTGCCAGACGAGTCCGACGACCGCTCCGCGTCGGCCGAGGTGGCGGGCGTCGAGGAGCTGCTCGACCTGGCGGTGGCGGCGTTGGGCGGCACCCGCCGCGACGGCCAGCACCAGATGGCCCAGGCCGTCGGCCGCGCCATCGAGAACGGCGAGCACCTCGCCGTCCAGGCAGGCACGGGCACCGGCAAGTCACTGGCCTACCTGGTCCCTGCGGTGCGCCACGCCGTGCTCGCCGACGAGCGCGTCGTCGTCTCCACCGCGACGCTCGCTCTCCAGCGTCAGGTGACGGCGCGAGACCTGCCCGTGGTCGTCGACGCGATCGCCGGGCGGCTGCCGCGCCCGCCGACGGTCGCTCTGCTCAAGGGATGGCACAACTACCTGTGCGCGCACAAGGTCGCCGGCGGCTATCCGGAGGACGAGGGCGCGCTGTTCGACCTGCCGGAACCGCCCGGTGCCGCCGACCACCCGGCCCTGGCGACGGCCGGCGGTCCGGCGCGCGGCGAGAGCCTGGGCGAGCAGGTGGTGCGCCTGCGTGAGTGGGCGGACGAGACCGGCACGGGCGACCGGGACGACCTCGTCCCGGGTGTCACCGACCGGGCGTGGCGGCAGGTCTCGGTCAGGGCGGCGGAGTGCCTGGGCACCTCGTGCCCGATGCACGCGCAATGCTTCCCGGCGCGGGCGCGCGAGCTGGCGCACGCGGCGGACGTCGTCGTCACGAACCACGCGATGCTCGGGATCGCGGCCGCCACAGCGGCGCAGGGCGTGCTGCCCGAGCACGACGTGCTGGTGGTCGACGAGGCGCACGAGCTCGCCGACCGCGTGACCGCGCAGGCGACGGCGGAGCTGTCCGTGAGAGTCGTCGAGCACGCGGCGCGGCTGGCGCGCCGGCACGGCGGCGTGCCGACCACCGACCTCGACGCAGCGGGCCGCGCGCTGGAGAAGGTGCTCGGCGACCTTCCGGAGGCGCGGTTCGCCGAGGGTCTGCCGGCCGCGGCGGCCAAGGCGGTCGCGGCGGTCCGAGACGCGGCTCGGACGCTGCTCAGCGCCCTCAAGCCGGAGGCGAAGGAGCCCGTGGAGGCCGCCGGCGGTCGCAAGATGGCCTACTCCGCCGTGCAGTCGCTGTTCGAGACGGCCGACCGCATGACGTCCGACGCGAACGAGGCCAGCGGCACGGTGCTGTGGTGCGCGCGCACTGAGGACCGTCGCGGCGAGGTGGTGACGCGGCTGCACGCCGCACCGCTGGTGGTCGCCGGACTCATCGGTGTCCACCTGCTCGCCGGCCGCACCGCCGTGCTGACGTCCGCGACGTTGACGCTCGGCGGCTCGTTCGATCCGCTCGCGCGCTCGGTGGGACTGGGTCCGGCGGGTTCGTCGGGCGCGGCTGACGGCGCGGCCGACGAGGAGCGCGGCCGGCCGCCTGCAGGCGACCCGGGATGGCGGGGGCTGGACGTCGGCAGCCCGTTCGACTATCCGAGGCAGGGCATCTGCTACGTGGCACGGCACCTTCCGCCGCCGGGACGCGAGCCGGCGACGGAGGCACAGCTGGACGAGATCGCCACGCTCGTCGAGGCGGCCGGCGGACGCACGCTCGGCCTGTTCTCGTCGCGGCGCGCGGCGACCGCGGCGGCGACCGCGCTGCGACCCCGTGTCGCCGTGCCGATCCTGCTGCAGGGTGACGACCAGCTGCCCACGCTCGTCCGCCGGTTCACGGACGACGAGCCGACGTGCCTGTTCGGCACGCTGTCGCTGTGGCAGGGCGTCGACGTGCCCGGGTCGACGTGCCGGCTCGTCATCGTCGACCGCATCCCCTTTCCGCGGCCCGACGACCCGCTGACCGCGGCGCGCACGCAGGCGGTCGCCTCGTCGGGCGGCAACGGGTTCATGGCGGTGTCCGCGACCCACGCGGCGTTGCTGCTGGCCCAGGGCGCGGGCCGCCTCATCCGGTCGTCGGCCGACCGCGGCGTCGTCGCCGTGCTCGACCCGCGCCTGTCGACCGCCCGGTACGGCGAGTTCCTGCAGCGCTCGATGCCACCGTTCTGGCTGACCACGGACCTCGACGTGGCCGTCGCCGCCCTACGCAGGCTGGCCTCGGCGGGCTAGCCTGCCCGCAGGCGGTGTGGCCCGGGCGGAGGAGGGGACATGAGGGAGATCGACGAGTCCGACGAGAACGGCTTGGCCGGGATCGGGTTCTCGCCGCGCAAGGCGTCGAAGCTGGGCATCGTCGGCGCCGGAGCCGTCGGTTCGACGATGGCGTACGCCGCGCTGATGCGTGGTGCCGCCCGGACCGTCGCGGTCTTCGACATCAACAAGGCGAAGGTCGAGGCGGAGGCGCTCGACCTGTCCCACGGCATCCAGTTCGTCCCGATGGCCGAGGTGGTGGGGTCCGACGACATCGAGGTGCTCGCCGGCTCGGACGTCGTGATGTTCACGGCGGGTGCCAAGCAGAAGCCGGGTCAGACGAGGCTCGACCTCGCCGAGGCGACGATCTCGCTGGTCTCCAAGGTGCTGCCGAACCTGGTGCGCGTCGCCCCGAACGCGGTGCACGTCATCGTGACCAACCCCGTCGACGTCGTCACCTACGCCGCCCTGAAGATCTCGGGCCTGCCACCCAACCAGCTGTTCGGCTCCGGCACGCTCCTCGACTCGTCTCGCCTGCGGTTCCTCATCGCCCAGGCGACCGGCGTCGCGGTGCAGAACGTGCACGCCTACGTCGTCGGCGAGCACGGCGACAGCGAGCTGCCGCTGTGGAGCTCGGCGAGCCTGGGCGGCGTCCCTCTGCTCGACTGGAACGGCTCCGGCGGACGCGGACCGCTGACGGCACGGGTGCGCGAGCGCATCGCCCACGACGTCATCGACTCGGCATACCGGATCATCGAGGGCAAGGGCGCCACGAACTACGCGATCGCACTGGCCGGCTCGCGCATCATCGAGGCGATCCTCAAGGACGAGCACCGCGTGCTGCCGGTGTCGTCCCTCCTCGACGACTACTACGGGATCAGTGA
The DNA here is from genome assembly GCA_036398695.1 of Cellulomonas sp. GTDB lineage: Bacteria > Actinomycetota > Actinomycetes > Actinomycetales > Cellulomonadaceae > Cellulomonas. The sequence continues at coordinate 17,001 of DASWOL010000090.1, forward strand.
CGTGTGCCTGTCGGTCCCGACGATCGTCGGTGCCAGCGGAGTGGGGGAGCGGCTGCCGGTCCCGCTGTCGAGCGACGAGCTGGCGGGGCTGCGCACGTCGGCCGACGCCGTGCGTGAGGTGGCACGCCGGTTCGGCTACTGACCACCCGCCGGTGGCGGGTGGTCGCGGGAGACTGCGGGAGGCTACGGGAGGCTAGACGACGCCCTTCGCGACGAGGAAGCACGCGTACGGGAGCGTCTCGCTCGTCTGGACGATGACGTGCGCGTGGGACGCGGCCTCGTAGAACGCGAACCGCTCGAGCCCCTCCATCCCGACCGGCCGCCCCTCGGCGGCGTCCAGAACGGCACCGACATCGCCGACCGCGGGGCCCGGCGTCCCCTCGGCCGTGAGCATGTGCTTGACCGGCGCGGGCTGGAAGTGGACGTCCACGGGCAGCAACGCGCAGATCGCACGCAGCGCCTCGGTGACGGTCGCCCCCGGCAGATCGATCACGGGCACTCCCTTGGAGTGCGCCGGGAAGTTCCGGTCCACGACGGCGACGACGTCGCCGTGCCCGGCCTCCGCGAGAAGGAACAGCAGGTCAGGGGTGAGAAGTGGGTCGATGCCCTTCAGCATGCGTTCAGCCTAGGGCCGGACTGTCCGTCGACGGACCACGGTGTCGGGCCGGACGAAGGGGCCCGGTTGTCGCTCGGTTGTCGCTCGGTGACAGCTCGGTCGCCGCTCGGTCACCGCCGACCGGCCGGCAAGCTGTCGGGAGTTGCTTTGCCGCCGGGTTGTCGCGGGTTGCCCAGTCGTCTGCTCCCGGCGCTCCTGCCGCGACACCGGAGCTACAGGCTGCGCAGCACGCTGACGACGCGGCCGAGGATGGTCGCGGCGTCGCCGTCGATCGGGGAGTAGGCGCGGTTCTGCGGCATCAGCCAGACGTGCCCGTCGGCGCGACGCAACGTCTTGACCGTTGCCTCGCCGTCGATCATGGCGGCGACGATCTCGCCGTTCTCCGCGACCTGCTGGCGGCGGACCACCACCCAGTCGCCGTCGCAGATCGCCGCCTCGACCATCGAATCGCCGCGCACCTTGAGGAGGAAGAGCTCGCCGTCGCCGACGAGCTGGCGGGGCAGCGGGAACACGTCCTCGACCACCTGCTCGGCCAGGATCGGCCCGCCGGCGGCGATCCGGCCGACGACCGGCACGTACGTCGGCGTAGGAGTGCGGTCGTACTCGGGGGCGTCGGGGTCGAGGCCCGCGGCCCAGTCGCCGGTGCTCTGCCAAGAGCCGACGGCCCGTGAGTCGTCGGGGTGCACCACTTCCATCGCCCGCGGCCGGTTGGGGTCGCGGCGCAGGTAGCCCTTGCGCTCGAGGACACCGAGCTGGTGCTTGACGCTGGACGGGCTGGTGAGCCCGACGGCCTCGCCGATCTCACGCATGCTCGGCGGGTAGCCGCGCTGGTCCACCGACGCGCGGATCGTCTGCAGCACCAGCCGCTGGCGGGCGGTCAGACCGTCGCCGTCCGGCGCGCCGTCAGGCAGCTCGTGCACCGACGCAAGCCCTGTGCCGCCTGCCGTCCCTCGCGTGTCCGTCACCGTCTGTCCTTCCCGCGGTGCCGGTTGCCCGGCGACATCCAGTCGCGTCCCGCCGGCGGCGGAGCGTGTCAGTGGTGCGTGGTGCGCTGTGCACGTGACCCCAGCGTAGGGCTGGGGACACGCCCGATCAAACATCTGTTCGATCGTGTCTCGACGGATGTCGGTTCGGTCTGGTAGACATCGTACGTGCGTTCGACGTACGCCTGTTCGATCGGCGACCGTGTGGCGGTTTCGCCGGTCGGGCTCAGTTCTGGGAACCGGGAGGCAGTCATGACCACGCTCACGCTCGTTGCCGGTGGTGCTGTTCGGCTGCCCGTCGCTCCGTCGCAGAGGGCGCGAGCAACCACGGGACGGGCCCCGTCGCTGCATCTGACCCGGCGCGGGCGGCTGGTCGTCGCGCTGCTGGCACTCGTGCTGCTGTTCGGGGGCACCCTCGCCGCGACCCGCGCCAACGCCGAGGGTCCGACGAGCGCTCCCGAGGTGGAGCGTTACGTCGTGGCTCCGGGTGACACGCTCTGGGCGGTCGCCGCGGGTCTCGCGCGGCCCGGCGAGGACCTCCGGGACGTCGTGCGTGACATCGAGGTGCTCAACGGGATGTCGTCGGCGACGCTGATCGCCGGGCAGCAGATCCTGCTGCCCGCTGCCGGCTGACCACGTCGGGCAGGCGGATGTCTCCGCGGGTTGCCCGCGGCCTGGCGCGGGTAGGGCTGACGGGACCGCGCTTGCGTCCGATGGGGCCGTCCCCTAGCGTCCCTGGGGTTCCCCGCCCATCGTCGGGCGCAGGAGCACGACTGCCGGCGAGAGGACGACCCGTGCACTGCCCGTTCTGTCGCCACCCGGATTCGCGAGTCGTGGACTCGCGGACGTCCGACGACGGCTCGTCGATCCGTCGGCGTCGGCAGTGCCCCAACTGCGGCCGCCGCTTCACCACGCTGGAGACCACCAGCCTGTCGGTGGTGAAGCGCTCCGGCGTCATCGAGCCGTTCAGCCGCGAGAAGGTGGTCGGGGGCCTGCGCAAGGCATGCCAGGGCCGCCCGGTGAGCGAGGACGACCTGGCACTGCTCGCCCAAGGCGTCGAGGAGACGCTGCGGGCCTCGGGACAGGCGGAGATCGACTCTTACGAGATCGGCCTGGCGATCCTCGGACCGCTGCGTGAGCTGGACGAGGTGGCGTACCTGCGCTTCGCCTCGGTGTACCAGGGCTTCGGGTCGCTGGAGGACTTCGAGGCGGCGATCACGCTGCTGCGCACGTCGCACGGCGGCGATGAGGCCGCTCCGGAGGCGATTGAGTCGACCAGCCCGGCAGTCGACGAGGGTCGGTAGCCGCGCGGTCGCGCCGTCGTCATGCCGTGAAGGGGCCGGTGGGGCGGGCATCGGCGTTGGCGTGTGCGAGCCCCGTAGTACAGGCTGGGGCCGTGACGCGAGGTGGAGGAGAGACGATGGCCGACGGTGAGCACGACCCGGCAACCCGTCCGACGGTGAGCGAGGACTCGAAGGCGCGCTTCCGTGAGGCGCTGGAGCGCAAGAAGTCGGCGCAGCACAGGACGGGGGGCGGCACGAACGGCGCGGCCGCCGTGCAGGGTTCGGAGACCAGTGGTCCGACGCAGCGGCGCTTCCAGCGCAAGTCGGGCTCGTCCTGACGCTTCGGGAGCCGACGGCCCACCACCCGCCCGTGCCATCGGGTGGGCAGCTGCCGCTCCGGGACTTGGCGCGCGACTTGGCGCGCTCGGGCGACCCCGGCGGGTCGTGACGGGCATGGCGTGACCGGTCGACCGACCTGGTGTGTCAGAGCAGCTCGCGTCAGGACAGGACGCGCAGCCTGACCGACTCCGGGCGCGCGTGGAGGGCCGCGACGACGTCGTCGGTCACCGACGCGCTGGCGTCGGTGACGACGTAGCCGATGTCGCCGCGGGTCGCGAGCAGCTGACCCTCGATGTTGACGCCGTGCTCCGCGAGCGTCGCGTTGACCGCGGCGAGCACGCCAGGCACGTTGCGGTGCAGGTAGGCGAGGCGGTGGACGTCCGGCAGGCCGTCGAGCGCGACGTTCGGCAGGTTGACGGACAGCGTGGTCGACCCCGTGGCGAGGTAGTCGCGCACCTTCTGCGAGACGAACTGCCCGATGTTCTCCTGCGCCTCCTCGGTCGAGCCGCCGACGTGCGGCGTGAGGATGACGTTCGGCAGCTCCCGCAGCTCGGACTCGAAGGGGTCGCCGTTGCGCTTCGGCTCGTGCGGGAACACGTCGACCGCGGCGCCGGACACCTGCCCGGACAGCACCGCGTCCCGCAGCGCCGGGTAGTCGACGACGAACCCGCGCGACAGGTTGAGGAAGACCGCCCCCGGCCGCATGCGGGCGAACTGCTTGGCGCCGAACAGCCCGGCGTTGCCGGGCCGCCCGTCGACGTGCAGCGTGACGACGTCCGCGGCGTCGAGCAGCTCGTCCAGTGAGTGCATCCGCCGGGCGTTGCCCAGCGACAGCTTCTCCGCCGTGTCGTAGAAGACGACGGACATGCCGAGGTTCTCGGCGAGCACGGACAGCTGCGTGCCGATGTTGCCGTAGCCGACGATCCCGAGCGTGCGGCCGCGCACCTCGTGCGAGCCGGACGCGGACTTGTTCCAGACGCCCGCGTGCATCTGCCTGTCGAACTCGGTCAGCCGGCGGGTCAGGGCGATGATGTCCGCGATCGCCACCTCGACCACCGAGCGGGTGTTGGAGAACGGCGCGTTGAACACGGCCACGCCCTGTCCCGCGGCGGCGCGCAGGTCCACCTGGTTGGTGCCGATGCAGTACGCCCCGACGACGAGCAGGTCGGGCGCCGCGGCCAGCGCCGCGGCCGTCACCTGGGTCTTGGAGCGGATGCCGAGCAGGCTGACGCCGTCCAGCGCCTCGGCGAGCTCGGCCTCGTCGAGCGCTCCGGAACGCGCGACGACCTCGAACCCCGTCGACTCGAGGATCTGGCGGCCGAGGGGGTGGATGTTCTCGAGCAGGAGGGCCTTGGGCACGGGTCTATGGTGCGCCCGTCCGACCAGTGGTACGAATGCGTTTCGCAGACCGGGACTGGTGTCGCTACCGCCCGTCGGCACGCAGCCCGTCAGGCAGCGGCCGCGCGTGGACCACGTGCAGCGCCACGGTCGGCCGCGTCATCGCGACGTAGAGGTCGCCGGCCGCCAGCTCCGCCGGCTCCACGAGCACGACGACGTCGAACTCCAGGCCCTTGGCCTGCACCGGCGTCAGCACGACGAGGGGCGCGTCGAGGTCGACGTCGTCGGCCGCGGTCTGGACGCCGGACCCCGAGCCGGACGTGACGAGCGCCTCGCGCACCGCGCCCACCCGCTCGGCGGCGGCCACGACCGCGACCCGTCCGGCGCCCGCCTCGTCGACGGTGCTCCGTGCGGAGGCGACCGCGCGCGCCGCGGCGGCGGTCACCAGATCGTCGGCCGCCACGCGATGCGTGGTCAGGGCGTCCGGGACGTCGCGGGCCGAGGTCAGCGGAGAGACCGGCAGCCCCGCGGCGAGGGCGACCCGCCCCGCCGCCTCGGCGACCACGGCGGGCGTGCGGTAGTTGACCGTCAGCTCCGCCAGCCGCCACGAGCCGCGCAGCACCGGGTCGAGCATCGTCGCCCAGGAGTGCGCTCCCGCGTGCGCCGACGTCTGGGCGACGTCGCCGACGATCGTCATCGACCGCGTCGGGACCCGGCGCAGCAGCATGCGCCACGCCATCGCCGACAGCTCCTGCGCCTCGTCGACCACCACGTGGCCGTAGGTCCACGTCCGGTCGGCCGCGGCGCGTTCCGCGGTGGTCAGGGACGGCCCCGCGGACGCGAACCGGTCGGCCAGCGTGTCGGCCGTGACGAAGGGCCACGCGCCCGTGTTCTCGATCACCTGGCGGGCGTACTCCACCTCCTGGGCGCGGCGCTCGGCATCGAGGTGCGCCTGCGCGCGGGCGGCCTGGTCGTCCTCGCCGAGCAGCTCGGCCGCCTCGTCGAGCAACGGCACGTCGGCCGGCGTCCACGGTGACCCGTGCGGACGGGCCAGCAGCTCGCGCTCGCGTGCGGACAGCTCCACGGCGGCTTCGGCGAGCCGGTGCGGCTTGCCGAACAGGTCGCCGACCAGCCCTTCGGGTGTCAGGGGCAGCCAGGCGAGGTTCAGCGCCACGCGGATCCCTCGCTGGGTGCGCAGCTCCTCCATGACGTCGCTGCGGTCCTCCGGCGAGACGCCGAACGCCAGCTGCTCGAGGTACTGGTCGGCGAGCCGGCCGAGCATGTCGCGCACGAACGTCGCGCGGGCGAGGTTGTGCGGCCGGTGCTGGCGGCGCGCTCGGGCGATCGCCGCCGCTACGTCGCGGGGTCGCACCACGATGGTCCGTCCGTCGACGCGAACCTCCACGGGCTCGGCCGGCACCCGTTCCCGGGCCCGTGCCGCTCGCGCGAGGACGCGGGCCCACAGCGCGCGGCCCTTGATCTCGGCCACCTCGTCGGTCTCCGTGCCGTGCGCGACGACGCCGGGGTACAGCTCGGCCACCGTGGCGGTCACCACGCCGTTCTCGCCGAGCGAGGGCAGCACCTGGTCGATGTAGTGCAGGAACGTCCGGCTCGGCCCCACCAGCAGCACGCCGGAGCGGTCGAGGAGACGGCGGTGCGCGTAGAGCAGGTAGGCGGCGCGGTGCAGCGCGACGGCCGTCTTGCCGGTGCCCGGTCCGCCCTGCACCACGAGCGCACCGGACAGCCCGGACCGGATCACCGCGTCCTGTTCCGCCTGGATGGTGGCGACGATGTCGCCCATCCGACCGGTGCGCCGCGCGGCCAGCGACGCCAGCAGGGCGCCTTCCCCCGACAGGTGCTCGAGCATGTCGCCGTCGGCGTTCACGTGGTCGAGGTCGAGGAGCTCGTCCTCGAACCCCGTGACCGCCCGCCGGGAGGTGACCAGGTGCCGGCGGCGCACCACGCCGTCCGGGTGTGCGGCGGTCGCCCGGTAGAACGCCTGAGCCGCCGGAGCCCGCCAGTCGGTGAGCAGCGGCGTCTGGTCCTCGTCGGTCAGGCCGATGCGGCCGACGTACCGGCGCTCGCCCACGTCGAGGTCGAGCCGGCCGAACGCGAGGCGCTCCTCGACGGCCTCGAGCTGGGCGAGCCGGTCCTCGTAGAGCGTGGCGAACGCGTCGCGCTCGCTGCGGTTCTGCGGCGACCCGGACGGCCCGGCCCGGCGGACGTCGGCGAGCCGACGCCGTGTCTGGTCCCGGAGCGTGTCGAGACGGGCATAGAGCTCGTCGAGCACCTTCTGCTCCTCGGCGAGCTCCTCCTGCCGTCCTGCCACCTGGCTGCCCCCGTCCCGGTTCGAGAGCCGTGCGCGTGTCGATCTCGCGCAACGGGCCGTCCATTATCCGCCGCTCGCGGGACCGCGTGCACCGCGCGTCCGACGCCCGGCGGGAAGAGCGAGCGGCGCTGGGTGGTTGGGTGGGAAGAGGACGACGAAGGGCTGTGGGACATGCTGGATCCGGGCGAGCTGTACGAGGTTGACGCCGACGTCGCGGCGGAGGTGGACGAGCGCACGACGGCGGGTGCCGGACCGGTGCTGGTGCACGCGGTCCGCGGGTTCGTCGACGCCGGCCACGCGGGGGAGATCGCCGCCGAGCACCTGGTCGACGAGCTGTCGGTGCGCCGGCTGGTGACGTTCGACGTGGACCAGCTGCTCGACTACCGCTCGCGTCGTCCGATGATGACGTTCGACGCGACCACGTGGCGCGCGTACGAGGAGCCGGAGCTCGTCGTCGACCTGGTCGACGACGCCCAGGGCACGCCGTTCCTGCTGCTCCACGGCACCGAGCCGGACGTCCAGTGGGAACGGTACGTCGCGGCGGTACGGCAGCTGGTCGAACGGTTCTCGGTGCCGTTGACGGTGGGCATCAACGGCGTGCCGATGGGGGTGCCCCACACCCGGCCGGTCACGCTGACGGCGCACTCGACGCGGCCCGAGCTCGTCGCCGACTTCCCCTCGTGGTTCGGCACGGTCCGCGTGCCGGCGTCGGCCCAGACGCTGCTCGAGCTGCGGCTCGGGGAGTCCGGCCACGACGCGATGGGGTTCGTCGTGCACGTGCCGCACTACCTCGCACAGTCGACGTACCCGCAGGCCGCGATCGCGGCGCTGCACCGGCTGGAACGCGTCGCCGGGCTGGAGCTCAAGGTCGGGGAGCTCGACGACGCCGCGCGCGAGGCGCTGCGGCAGATCGAGGAGCAGGTGGCGGGCTCGCAGGAGGTCGCCTCGCTGGTGCACGCGCTGGAGGAGCAGTACGACGCGTTCACCCGCGGCATCGGCCGCACCGGGCTGCTGGCGGCGACGGACCTGCCGACGGCCGACGAGCTGGGTGCCGAGTTCGAGCGATTCCTCGCCGAGCAGGCGCCCGACGAAGGCTGACGTTCCGCCTCCATTCCTGCGTGGCGTTTATCGGATCGTTGTCGGCGTTTATCGGATCGTTGTCAGATGGGACCTTCGCGCCTTCCGAAAGGATGGCGGCGGCGGCATGCCACATGCGAGGATGCCTGCGTTGCAGTGACGTGCGGACGCTCGACCGGCAGGCTTGCTACACCGGCGCAGGACGTGAGGCATTGCGGCAACGGAGCAGGCGAGGTGCTTGCGCCGTCACCGGGCAGAAGGAAGCAGGACATGGCACAGGGTGCTGTCAAGTGGTTCAACGCCGAGAAGGGTTACGGGTTCATCGCCCAGGACGGCGGCGGCGCCGACGTCTTCGTGCACTACTCGGCCATCGAATCGCAGGGCTACCGGACGCTGGACGAGGGCCAGCGCGTCGAGTTCGAGATCACGCAGGGCGCCAAGGGCCCGCAGGCCGAGCACGTCAAGCCGCTCTGATTGACGAACGACGGCCCTCGCGGCCGTCGTGACGACCTCGAAGGACCGTCCCCGCACCTGGCGGGGACGGTCCTTCGTCGTTCGGTGACCGGTGGTCCGTGACTCAGGCGCAGCCGTCGTGGCGCACCGCGGCGTGCCCGACGAAGTCGTTCAGCTCGAGGTCCACGAGGATGCGGGCCGGCACGGGCAGCGTGCGCAGCGCCCGGGCGAGCGCAGGGGACGTCAGCAGGTCGCCGTCGTCGCTCGCGGCGACGACGAGGTTGCCGTAGCGGCGGCCCCGCAGCACCCCGGGCTCGGCGACGAGCGCGACATGGCCGAGCACCGAGGCGACGGTCGCCGCCTCCGCGCGCGCCTGCGACAGCGGCGGGCGGTCCGCGCAGTTCGCCAGGTAGAGCCCGCCCGGGCGCAGCACGCGGGCGACCTGACGGGTGAACTCTTGCGTGGCCAGGTGCGCCGGGGTGCCGTCGCCGGCGAAGGCGTCGCGCACGACGACGTCGGCGCTGGCGTCCGGCAGACCCGTGAGCACCTCGCGTGCGTCGCCGACCCGGATCCGCAGCGCGGGCGACCGCGGCAGGTCGAACCAACGCCGCACCAGCGCGGCGAGCACCGGGTCGACGTCGACCGCGAGCTGCCGCGAGCCCGGCCGGGTGGCGTCCAGTGCCCGGGCCAGGGCACAGCCCGCGGCGCCCAGGTGCACGGCGGTCAGGGGACCGGCGGGCAGTCGCTCGACGACGGCGGCCATCTGCTGCATGTACTCGAACTCCAGCAGCGTCGGGTCGGCGAGGTCGAGGTGCGAGCTGGGCACGCCGTTGACGTAGAGCGTCACGCCGTCGGGATCGTCGCGCTCGCGGCGCAGCTCCGCGGTGCCGGTGGCTATCGG
>DASWOL010000091.1:0-3918 GCA_036398695.1 Cellulomonas sp.
GCTCCCGGCCGGCACGCTTCGACCGGTCGACCCGGCCGGAGCCGTTCACGACGCCCGGCAGCACGCCGCCGGGTGCGGTCAGCTCCGCCCACCGGGCCTGCACCGACCCCTGCGCCACGGCACCGCGCCGCACGGTCGCCCGGGCGTCCTCGCGCGGCACGACCAGCGCGTCCTCGATCGCCTCGCGCACACCCGTCGCGGCGGCAGCCTGCCCGTCGACCGCCTCGGCGATCTCGTCCACCCACGGCCGCAGCGCCGCCAGCGACCCGCGCAGCGTGCGGGCCACGACGGTGCGCGCCCGGTCCGGGCCGGCCAGCATGGTCAACCAACGGCCGATCGGCGCCACGACACCGGGCTCCAGCACACCCTCGTGCGGGCCGACGTCGGGCACGACGAACAGCGGAGACCCCTGCATCCCGTGGCTGCGCAGCCGTTCGAGCAGGTCGCCACGGACGGTCGGCAGCGAGGCCGGGTCCACCCGGTTCAGCACCATGGCGACCGACGCCCCGCGCGCCGCGGCCCCGCCGAGCACCCGCCACGGCAGCGCGTCGCCGTACCGGGCGGCCGTGGTGACGAACAGCCACAGGTCGGCCGCCTCCAGCAGCCGCTGGGCGGAACGCCGGTTGGTCTCCAGCACCGAGTCGAGGTCCGGGGCGTCCATCAGCGCGATGCCGCGCGGCACGGACGGGCTCGCGACCACGTCCACGGCGTCGGTCACCGGGTGCGCCAGCACGAGCTCGGCGTCGTCGGGGTGATGCACGAGCACCGGGCGGCGGGTGGTCGGCCGCAGCACACCGGCGGCGCTGACCTCGGCTCCCACCAGGGAGTTCACCAGCGTCGACTTGCCCGCACCGGTCGAGCCGGCCACCACCACGATCGCCGGGGCGGACAGCTGGCGCAGCCGCGGGAGCAGATGGTCGGCGAGCTGGTCGACCAGCCGGGCGCGCGAGGCGCGGACCGTGTCGACCCCGGGGACGTCCAGCGGGAACCCGGTCGACTCCACATCACGCAGCAGGTCGGTGATCGCGTCGAGCAGCGACGTGGCGGACAGCGGCCTGTCGAGGACGTCCCTCGCGGTCGAGCTCCCCGCCTGCGCATTCACAGGTCCATCCTCGCCCGTCAGACCGGTCGGACCAAACGATCCGGCACAGCAGATCGCCCGGCGTGTCGGGTCTGCCCCGGTTCGCCCGCCCGGGTGACGGCGCTGGGCGAGCTCCACGAGGCGCTACGCCCACGGCCGGGAGCCCCAGGGCGTGGGCGTCCACCCCGTTGACGACGAGCACGATTCCGCTGCGGTGTCCGTCGCGGCGTCAGCTCCGAAGCTCCCCTGGACGTCCACCTCGGCCGCGAGTCCGGTGCCAACCAGCATCTCCCGCGCCCCCCCGCTCGGCTTGGGCCGTGCGGGGGGCGCTTCGTCGTGTCGGTGTCAGCCGTTGTCGACGAGGTGCAGACCGTGGGCCGCGGGCGCCGGTCGCGCTGTCAGGAAGAGGTCGTTGTCCTCCGGACTGGCGAAGCCGGCGATCGAAGCGATGTCGTCGTTGGTCAGGCCCTTGGCGGCCAGCGTCTGGCCAATGTGGCGAGCCAGGCGGGGTGTCTCGGGGGGAATCTGGTCGCTCCCTGGCTCGCGGTACCTGTAGCCCTTGGCATTCATGGCCTTGTAGAAGTTCGCACGCTGGGCGGGGGTCATTTTCCCGAGGGAGGCGGCGCGCTCAACGATTGCGGCCATCGATGTGCCCCACGCTCGCTTGAGGTCGACGAGATCTCCGATGCGCAGCCGTTGCAACATGGGCCCGATCTGGTCGGCCGGCATGAGGAACTCAGCCGCGAACTCGTCGGCCTGCTGTTCTGCGTTGTCGTCGATGTACTCCGTGTGGAGCACGAGGTGGCCAAGTTCGTGAGCCAGCGTCCAGCGCTGGCGGTCGACGGGCATAGCGGAGTTGACCAGGACAACTGGGTGATCCTCGGACCACTGGGACAGTCCGTCCACTCGAGCCGACGCACCGAAATCGTCCGCGATGACGACGATCCCAGCGGACTCCATCCAGTCGACCAGGCTGCGGATCGGGCCCACGGGTAGCCGCCACTGTGCACGCACGAGCCGCGCAGCGTCGGCGGGCGATACGTCGTCGGGGTCGAAAGTCGGCACGCTCCGCTCGGCCTGCATGCTGACTTCCTCGAACACGTGCCGAGCGTGCAGGCGCGCCATGTTCAGTCGCGCCTCAAGGGTCCGCCACACGGTTGCGCGCGCGGTCTTGCTTCGGCGCATGTGTGCGGTCACCGCGATGCCGCCTTCGATGCGGGCGCCGGCGGTCAGGCGCCCGGGGGTGACCCCGAGTGCGGTCGCGATACGGCCCAGGACGTCGGGCGCAGGGCTGCGCAAGTCGTGCTCATAGCGCGAGAGCGCGGCCTGGGTGACCCCGGCGCGTTCTGCGAGTTCTTCCTGCGTCCAGGCCTTCGCCCGACGTGCGGTCTCGATGACCTCGCCGATGCGGTTCATGAACCGGCTGCATCCTCACTGTCGTCGTCGATGACCTGGAGCGAGCGCTCGAGGTCGATCTCCGGAAGGTTCGGGCCGCTGATCGGAGCCCATGCGATGGGCTGTGCCGCGGCACCGGCCTCGACCTCGACCGCCCAGATCGGGTTGTCCTTGCCCTCGCGGTACGAGATCACGGTCGCGCCGATCTCGCGAGTCTCATCGTCCCAGCGATAGCCGGCGGCGAGGCGGATCTCCTCCATACCGTCGAGGGTCGGCGCGGAGGCGGGCGCTCCCCAGAACGCCAGGTCAGTGCGGGTTGGGTAGGAGCGGACGCGGTTCCGGTCGGAGTGCCGATTGAGCCGCAGTCGGTAGGCGCGGCCCGTGTCGAGCGTCACGCACACCTCCCGGGCGGGCTCCTGGTCAAGCATCGTCACGCCGTCGCCGCTCACCGGCGCCAGCTCTGTGAGCAGGTGCGCCCAGATGCGCTCGAGGGGCGTCGCAAGGCCAGCGCGCAGCCATGAGTGGCACGCGGGTGCCCGCGGAGGACGTGCGGCGGGCCAGGTTCGACCCCCGCCGCTGCACGTTTGCTGCACGCTCGCCGTCGTGGGGCGCCTGCACGGGGTGAACGTGCAGGTCAAGACGGTGCCCCCACCCGGACTCGAACCGGGAACCGACGGATTAGAAGGCCGTTGCTCTATCCATTGAGCTATGGAGGCGTGGCGCGGTCGGCGGCGCCCACCAGGCCGCGCACCAGAATACCGGCACCGACCGGCCGAGCGACCGACCCCGGCTCACGCCAGCGCCATCCCCGGCACCCGCCGCCGGATCGCCTCCAGCTCGGCCTCGTCGGACACGCCCTGCCAGTCGTTCCGCGGCGTGTACGGCCCCTCCAGCACGCGCACGTCCTCCTCGGTCAGCTCGACGTCCAGGGAGGCCACCGCCTCGTCGATCTGCCGGGTCGAGCCTGCCCCGACCAGCGGCGCGGTCACCACCGGTTGACGGCGCAGCCAGGCCAGCGCGATCTGGGCGCGGCTGACGCCGTGCGCCTCCGCGACCCGGCCGACCGCGTCGATGATGGCGTGGTTCGACGCCTCCTCGGCGGGCGTGTACAGCAGGTCGGCGTAGTCGCCGTCGGTGGCGGACCGGCCGGTCGACCGGGCGTCGTCCCAGCTGCGGGCCAGGCGTCCGCGCGCCAGCGGGGACCAGACCACGGTGCCGACGCCCTCGTCGAGGCAGAGCGGGATCATCTCGCGCTCCTCCTCGCGGGCCAGCAGGTTGTAGTGGTCCTGCATCGAGACGAAGCGCGCCCAGCCGTGCTGCTGCTGCAGGTGCAGCGCCTTGGCGAGCTCCCACGCGTGCATGGAGGAGGCGCCGAGGTAGCGGACCTTGCCAGCCCGGACGAGGTCGCTCAGCGCCTCGAGGGTCTCCTCGAGCGGGGTGGC
>DASWOL010000092.1:0-2701 GCA_036398695.1 Cellulomonas sp.
GTCTTCGACATGAAGACCGCCACCCTCGCGAACGTCCACCGGCTGCTCTCCACCGGGCTCGCCGCGAGCTACCAGTTCCGCCTCGGCATCCGCACCCACGTCGGCGCCGGCGCCGGCGAACGCGTCATCACGGCCCGGCAGGTCTACTACCTGTTCGGCCGGATCGCCGAACACCTCGACCACGCTCCGCACGCCACGAAGAAGGAACGAGCGAAGAACCGCGAAGCACGCAACGAGCCGCTCACCGCGGAGGACCGCGAGGAGCGCGAAGCGCGATTCCTCGAGTACATCAACCGCATCGTCCACGCCTCGCACCCGACCGACGTGCCACAAGCCGACGTCCTGGCGCTCGATGCGACGAGCATTCCCACCTGGGGACGCCCCAAGGGCCCGTCCGACGCCAACCCCGGTACAGCGAACGAGCACGTCCGGTCGGCCGACCGCGAGTCCAAGTGGGGCAAGCAGACGTACACGCACCAGAACGGATCGACGCAGCAGTTCGGGTTCAACGCCGTCACCACCGCCGGCCTGCACACCCCGCGGTCCGGTGTCGAGCCGTTGAAACTCATCGAGGACGTGACCATCGCGCCCGCCAACGCCAGCGTCGTCCACGCTGCACTGGCACTCGTCGAAGAGCGCTCACGCGCCGTCGCGACACCCGCCCGCATCGCGGCCGACCGCGGCTTCACCTACTCCCCCACCTACGCCGCCGGGCTCCACGACCGCGGGATCGAGTCGACCCTCGACATCCACCCGCAGGACGCGGGCGCACGCGCCGACCAGCGGACCGGCGTACTCATGATCGATGGCTGGCCGCACGTTCCGTGGACTCCGACGCGCCTCCACGAGATTACGCGGCCCCCGCGCTTCACGATCGCGAAGCGCGACGACGACGCGACCCTCGAGGAGCGGCGCGAGCACAAGGCGCAGCGCCGTGCCCTCGCCCGGTTCCACGAGCTCATCGCCGAGCGGGGCAAGTACGCGCTCTCGCCGAACGGACGCGCGAAGACCGACGGGCGCCGACACTTCTTCACAAGCCGTCACGACGCCCACCTCGCAACGGCGACCCACCGCAAGTCGAAGGTCTTCACGCAGGCCACCATCACGATCGACGCGGACGTCGCCCCGAAGCTGCGGCAGCGCCTGCGCTGGGGCTCGCCGGAGTGGATCGAGGAGTACTCCCCCCGCTCCGCCGTCGAAGCCACTTACGGCAACCTCAAGAGCCCCGACGGGGAGAACATGCGCCGCGGGTGGATCCGACTGTTCGGGTTGGTCCGTACCGGGCTGATGCTCGCGTTCGCCGCTGCCCACCACAACCTGCGTGTCGTCCGGCGCTGGGCGGAGCGCACCGGCGCCGCCACGGCCGACCTCCTCCTGGTCGCTGACCCGCCGGACCTCGGCTTCGAGGAGCGCACCGTCGACGACCTCGTCGCAGCCGCCCAGGCACCACCCCTCGCCGCCTGACCCGAACTGAACCCCACCCGAATGCGCCCGCCGACCACCAGGTCGGCGGGCCACAAGCGCATCCATCGCGACGGCTGCCGCTGCCCACCAGGCCGCGGGCCGGGCCCGGGGTAGCTCGGACGGCGTCGATCCCGGCTGCCGGACGCACGAAACCCCTCATCACAACGCCTTCCGGCGCCCCGACGAGGGGTTTCGTCACTTCAAGGGCCCGAGTTTCGTCAAGACCCCCACGCGGTAGCGGTGGGATTTGAACCCACGGTGGACTTTCACCCACACACGCTTTCGAGGCGTGCTCCTTAGGCCGCTCGGACACGCTACCTCGGCGACAGACTCTACCGGACGGCACGACGTGCTCCGTACCGCGCCCGGCGACCCCTCCCGCGCGAACCCGCAGCCGCCGCGCTACGCCCTGCGCGTACCCGTCGTGAGCACGTCCGCCGCCGGACGTACCGTGACCTGGTGACCGCCCTGCCCCGCGACCCCGACCCGCTCCGTCCGCACCCCGGGACCCTGGACGAGGTGGTGGCCCTGCTGCGCGGCCGCCGGATCGCGGTGCTGACCGGCGCGGGACTGTCCACGGACTCGGGCATCCCGGACTATCGCGGCCCCGACTCCCCGCCGCGCACACCGATGACGTACCAGCAGTTCGTCGGGGACGAGGCGTTCCGCCGGCACTACTGGGCACGGAACCACGTGGGCTGGCGGTACGTGCACCGCACGCACCCGAACGACGGGCACCGGGCCCTGGCGTCACTGGAGGCGCACGGCACGGTGGTCGGGGTGATCACGCAGAACGTGGACCTGCTGCACGAGCAGGCCGGGTCACGCCGGGTGATCGACCTGCACGGCCGCTACGACCGGGTGATCTGCCTGCGCTGCGGCGTGGTCGTCTCCCGCGAGGAGCTGGCGGAGCGTCTGGAGGCGCTGAACCCCGGGTTCGCGGAGTCCGTCGGCGCGGTGGGTGACGTGGAGATCGCGCCGGACGCGGACGCGGTGATCGAGCAGACCCAGCACTTCCAGGTGGCGGACTGCTGGCAGCCCGACCCCGACGGCAGCGACGGGCCGTGCGGCGGGATGCTCAAGCCGGAGATCGTCTACTTCGGCGAGACGGTGCCCGCACCACGGGTGGCGGCCGCGTACGCGCTGGTGGACGAGGCGGAGGCGCTGCTGGTCGCCGGGTCGTCGCTGACCGTGCAGTCCGGGCTCCGCTTCGTGCGGCACGCGGCGGCGGCCGGGA
>DASWOL010000093.1:0-9868 GCA_036398695.1 Cellulomonas sp.
GGCGCTGATCGTCGGCTTGATGACGAACTCGCCGAAGGCCGGCAGCCGCGAGTTGATCGCCCGCGAGCTCATGTTCCGCTCGGGATCGAGCCAGATGGTCGGGACGATCGGCAGGCCGCGCTCCTCGAGGTCGCGCAGGTACGTCTTGTCGGTGTTCCAGGCGATGACGTCCGCAGGGTTGAGCAGCGTGCTGGTCTGCTCCACGCGGCGCGTCCAGTCGACGAACTGGGCCTGCCGCTCGGTGTAGTCCCAGGTGGAGCGGATCACCACGTGGGGATAGGAGGCCCAGTCCACGGTCGGGTCGTCCCACACCGCCACGTCCACGGCGATGCCGCGTTCGACGAGCGCGTCGCGCAGCAGCTGGTCGTCAGGGTCCAGGTCCGGCAGCTCGGCGCAGGTCGCGAGCGCCAGGCGGGCAGGTCCGGTGGGCTGGTTCGTCACCTGGGAAGCCTACCGAGCCGTTCGACGAGCCCGACCAGCCCGATCACCGCGAGCAGCCCGACCGGCCCGCCGCGTCAGGCGCCGAGGGCGTCCACGGCGGCACGCAGCCTGCGGCACCCTTCGCCGAACGCCTCCCGCTCGGGCAGCAGCGACAGGGCGAGCGCACCCGGCGTCGGCAGGTCGTAGAACCAGCCCGGGTGCACCGCAAGGTGCGCGTCGCGCAGCAGGGTCGCCACCAGCTCGTCGTCGGGCAGCCAGCGCGGCACGTCCACCAGCACGGTCCAGCCTCCGTCGCAGCGCCGCACCCGCCAGCCGCCGTCGTCGAGCAGGGCGCGGGCGGTCGCCAGGTTCCCGACGAGCCGCCCCCGCGCGGTCGCCACCGCCTCGTCGGCCAGCTCCAGCAGGTCCGGCAGCGCCAGCGCCACCGGTGCGCCGACCGACAGGTAGGTGTCGGCGATGGTCTCCAGCGCCGCGGTGGCCGCCGCGACCTGCTCGGACGGTCCGGACACACGGATCCAGCCGAGCTTGAGCTGCGGCGCGCACAGCAGCTTGGACAGGCCGTCCAGCGCGAAGGTCAGCACACGGTCCTCGCCGGCCAGCGTGCGGGGCGCCGGGGCGTCGAGGTGGTAGGGGCCGAACACCTCGTCGACCACCAGCGCGGCCCGGCCGGCGTGCGCCGCCTCCACCAGCGGGACTCGCTCGTCGTCGGCCACGTACGCGCCGGTGGGGTTGCCGGGATTGACCACGACGAGCCCGCGGACGTCCGGGCGCGCGACGACCGCGGCGAGCGCCGTGGTGTCGGTGGTCCAGCCGTACGGGTGGACGTAGTGCACCGGGTAGGCCGTGGTGCGCACCGCGGCGAGCCGGGCCAGCGGCTCGACGAGCGGATAGCCTGGCGCCGGCACGGCCACCGCCTCGCCGGGATCGGCCAGCAGGGTGAGCAACCAGCCGTAGGCCTCGGATGTGCTGGCGGTGAGGAAGTACTCGTCCGGCTCCCCGCCGTACCTGGCCGCCAGCGCCTCGCGGGCCACGCGGGGACCGTGGGGATCCGGCTGGTAGCGGCCGGCACGTGCGGTGGCACGCGCCACGGCGTCCAGCACGCCGGGATGGGTCAACCCGTGGCGGGTCGGGTTGGAGTCGGTGAGGTCGAGGACCTCGGTGCCGGCGGCGGCGAGCTCGGCCCGCAGGCGGGCGACCGCGTTGGGTGTGCCGTCGGCGGTGGCGCGGGCGGCCAGGTGCACCCGGTCAGCCTACGGGCCTTCGTCGAGCGCACCGGCGGAACGACGAAGGCCGCCGCCCACGTGGGGCGACGGCCTCGATCGGTGGTACACCGCCAGGGACTTGAACCCTGAACCCGCTGATTAAGAGTCAGCTGCTCTGCCAGTTGAGCTAGCGGTGCGCGGTCCGCAAGATTACCAGCCCTCCCGGGTGCGAGGCGAACCCGCAGCACGGCGGCAGGTCTAGAGGTACAGCCCCGTCCCCTGCCCCTCGCCGTGCGGCTCGGCCACGGCGTGGACGTCCTTCTCCCGCAGCAGCAGGTAGGTGGCCCCGGCGAGCTCCACCTCCGCGCGGTCGTCCGGGTCGAACAGGACGCGGTCGCCCACGACGACCTGTCGCACGTGCTGGCCGACGGCGACCACCGTGGCCCACGCCAGCCGGCGGCCCACCGCCGCGGTTGCCGGGATGACGATCCCGCTGGCCGAGCGGCGCTCGGCCGCCTCTCCGTCGACGTTGACGAGCACCCGGTCGTTGAGCATCCGGATCGGCAGCTCGGGGCCGGCCGAGCCTGTGGTGGCGGTCACAGACGGGACCGTACCCGCACCCCTAGGCTGGTCCGAAACGCCCCGTCACCGAGGAGTCCCCCGTGCCCCGACTCTCTGTGGGCGACCTCGCCCCCGACTTCACGCTGCCTACCGCCGACGGCGAGTCCCTCACCCTGTCCGACCTGCGGGGCTCGCACGTCATCGTGTACTTCTACCCCGCGGCCGGGACACCGGGCTGCACGCTCGAGGCGGTGAACTTCCGCGACTCGTCGGCCCTCCTGGCGCAGGGCGGCTACCGCCTCGTCGGCGTCTCGCCGGACGCGCCGTCCCGGCTGGCGTCGTTCGCGGCCGACGAGAACCTCGACTACCCGCTGCTGGCCGACCCGGACCACGGCGTGCTCGACGCGTGGGGCGCGTGGGGCGAGAAGACCCTCTACGGCCGGCTGATCACCGGGGTGATCCGGTCCACCGTCGTGGTGGACCCCGCCGGCCACGTCGCCCTGGCGCAGTACAACGTGCGGGCCACCGGGCACGTCGAGCGACTGCTGCGCGAGCTCGGCCTGGGCTGAGGCCCTCTGCGACAATCAGTCGCGCGGGAGTGGTGAAACGGCAGCCACGCCAGGTTTAGGTCCTGGTGCCCGGAAGGGCGTGCGGGTTCAAATCCCGTCTCCCGCACCATATTGGTGCAGGCCACCGGCCGAGAAGTCCGCCCCGTGGGGGATTACCCCCAGGCCAGTACCCTCCGGCAGAAACTCTCCCGGCAATCTGCCACGCGCGACCGTTCAACCTGCTAGGAATGCCGCGTCGGCAGATCGCCACTGGTCGGGGAGGCTGGGCATGAGGCGGCAGGGTCGTGTCGGAATGTGGTTCCTCGTCGGAATCACCCTCGGCATATATGGGCTCTTCTGGTACGCGCGAACCAACGCGGGTGTGGCGTCTGGCCTCGGCGTCTCGCGCACAGCCGACTCTCGGTGGTGGTCGCAGATCATTCCCATCTTCAGCGTGGTCGGCGTCCACGAGAGCGCCAAGCGGATCAACGCCTTCGCTGGCCAGAAGGTCATCTCGCCCGTGGCGACCTGGCTCTTCTGGTCCTGGTTCTTCCAGGGTGCCTACGTGCACCTGCAGGGCGGCGTGAATCGCGCGTGCGACCTGCGCGGCATCTCCCGCTGAAGAGAACGGTGCTCAGCGCCAAATAGCTGGGCTGCGACGGCCTCAGGTGGTCGGAGCCTTGTGTCCCCCGGCAGGCCTGGGGTTCGAAGGCCCGAAGATGGGTGCCGCTGGCGCGTACCTGACGCCGGCAGCGCGGTCGGCATGCTGGGCGAGGCGATAGACGCCTAGCGCCAAGAACACCAGCCCTGCGCCGAGCGCGATCCAGCCGCAGACCGCGAGCGCCATCCCGGGATGCTCGTCGTTCCAGGCCGGTTCGGCCGTGAAGTGCGCGTAGACGGATGCCAGCAGCAGCGGGCCACCCATCAAGCACAGCCCCACTCCCCAGGCCACGAACGCGGCGGCAGGGCGCTGCTTCTCGGGCACCAGGTCGTCGCTCATGTGCTACAGCCTGGCAGTGCGGGCGCCCTCTCGGTGGCGTTCAGCGACGGGACTCAAAAGTCAGGCACAACTCGACGACGAACGCCCCTGCCCCCGTCAGCGGGGCAGGGGCGTTCGTGGCTTCGTCGGCGGCTCAGGCCTTCGCGCCCTCACGCTCGGCGATCTGCGCGCGGACCTGGTCCATGTCGAGGGCCTTCACCTGGTCGATCACCTGCTCCAGCGCCGGGGCGGGAAGCGCGCCGGCCTGGTTGTAGACCATGATCCCGTCGCGGAACGCCATGAGCGTGGGGATCGAGGTGATCTGGAGCTCGGACGCGAGCTCCTGCTCGGCGTCGGTGTCGACCTTGCCGAACACGATGCCCTCGTGCTTCTCGGACGCGGTCTCGAAGATCGGGCCGAACATGCGGCACGGCGGGCACCAGGTCGCCCAGAAGTCGACCAGGACGATGTCGTTGTCCTTGACGGTCTCGCCGATCGTCTCGCCGGTCAGGTGGGTGGTAGCCATGCGATGTCTCCTTCTCGTCGTACCTTCCGGGATGCTCAGCGCGTACGGCGTCGCGGGTATTCCGTGCCCGCCGTGCGTGCCGCCCCTGCGTCGCGACTACGAGCACGGTAGAACAGCACGGTGACCGACACCGCCGAGTTTCCGAGAGAGCCGGAGCTGCCCTCCGGCTGGCTCTCCGAGCGCGAGCTCGCCCAGGCCAGGGCGACGCTGCCCATTCTCTACGTCGACGCCGTCCCGGTGCGGGCGGACGACAGCGGGGACGTGGTCGCCGTCGGGCTGCTGCTGCGTGTCACGGGCTCCGGCGCGATGACACGAGACCTGGTCTCCGGACGCGTCATGTACCACGAGCGCGTGCGTGACGCGCTCGTGCGGCACATCGAGAAGGACCTCGGGCCGGTGGCCCTGCCGCAGATCCCGGCCTCGCCGCAGCCGTTCACGGTCGCGGAGTACCTGCCGACGCTGGGCGTGACGCCCTACCACGACCCGCGCCAGCACGCGGTCTCGCTCGCCTACGTCATCCCGGTGCTGGGCGACTGCCGGCAGCAGCACGACGCCCTCGACCTCGCCTGGCTCACGCCCGAGGAGGCGTGCGCCGACACGGTGCAGGTGGAGATGGCGGGCGGGCGCGGCCTGCTGCTGCGGCAGGCGATGGCCTGGGCCGGCCGGCTGCCGTAGGACGCAGCCCGGCCGTTCTGTCGTTCAGCCGTCGTCGCTCAGCCGAGCTCGAGGCGCGGCCAGTCGGCGAGGTCGGCGCGCATCCGGCGGTCGTGCGTGGCGACGACCACGGCTGCGCTCGTCGAACGCAGCGCCGCCGTGAGTTCGTCGACCAGCGCGACGGACAGGTGGTTGGTGGGCTCGTCGAGGATGAGCACGTGCGGGGCGTGCAGCAGCGTGCGGGCCAGGTCGAAACGGCGCCTCTGGCCCACCGACAGCTCGCCGAGCGGACGCTCGAGGTCGTCCTCCGAGAGCAGGCCGAGCGCGGCGACGGGCACCAGCTCGTCCGGGTCGAGGGCACCGGCGTCCAGCAGCCGCAGCGCATGGCGGGCGTAGGCGTCGAACGACGAGCCCGCGGGCGCGTCGTCCTTCTCCTGCGCCAGGACGCCCAGCCGGACGCCATCGGCGAGCTCGCGGGTGCCGCGGTCGGGTGCGAGGGTGCCGGCCAGCACGGCGAGCAACGTCGACTTGCCGGACCCGTTGGGACCGGTGACCAGCAGCCGGCCGCACGGCGGTAGCTCGAGGCGCCGGCCCGGCAGGTCGAGCCTGCCTGCCACACGTGGTGCGCGGACGTCGATCAGGGGCCCGCCGCTGTAGCCGCGCGGCGTCGCCGGCAGGTCAGGGAACACCAGGGTGGGCGGCGGCACCGGCACCGCCACGGACTGCTCCTCGAGCCGTTGCGCCAGGCGGTCCACCGTCTTGACCTGGGAACGGGCACGGGTGGCACGGCGGTGGCCCTGGCTGCCCTTCGGCGGGCGCCACGCGTCCGACAGCCCCTCGTACGACTCGTCGAGCCGCTGCGCCAGCTCCGCGGCCCTCTTGCGCTCCATCCGGTAGCGCGCTCGCCAGCGCCGCAGCATCTGGTCCCTGGCGAACCGGTAGTCGGCGTAGCGGGTGGCGCCGTACAGGGCCGGCCGGCCGTCCATCGCCGGGTCGAGGTCGAGGATGCCGGTCATCACGTCGTCCAGCAGCTGGCGGTCGTGGGTGACCACGACGAGCGCGCCCGGCCAGTCGCGCAGCTGCGCGGTGAGGTAGTCGACGCCGGCGTCGTCGAGGTGGTTGGTGGGCTCGTCCAGCAGCAGCAGGTCGGCGCGCTCGGCGAGGCGTGCGGCCAGGCGGACGCGGTAGCGCTCACCGACCGACAGGGTCACCAGCTCACGCGCGAGGTCGCGTGGCGCGCCGAACCGCGTGAGCGCCTCGTCGGCCCGGCGCTGCGCGTCCCACGCCGCGACGCGCTCGTAGCGGGCCACCGCGGCGGCCAGCCAGCCGGTGTCGCCGGTCTCGTGGTCGAACGCGCCGATGGCGGCCTCGAGCTCGTCGGACGCCGCCCGGGCCGCCGCGAGCGAGCGCTCCACGACGTCGCCGACCGTGGCCCCCTCCGGCGCGTCCAGCTCCTGCTCGACGACGGCGAGCGTGCCGTGCCGTCGCACCTGGCCCTGGTGCGGCGTCAGCTCGCCGGCGAGCACGCGCAGCAAGGTCGTCTTGCCGGCGCCGTTCTCCCCCACCAGCCCCAGCCGCGTCCCCGCGGGCACGACGAGGTCGAGCCCCTCGAGCACCACCCGGCCCGGGTAGCCGAACGTCACGCCTTCGGCGACCAGCTGGACCTGCGCCGGGTCCGCGCCCGCCATCAGCCGCCCAGCACCCGCGCCAACGCCGGGACCAGCGCGCGGAACGCCTGCCCGCGGTGGCTGATCGCGTTCTTGTCCTCGGGGGCCAGCTCCGCGCACGTGCGCGTGTCGCCGAGCGGCACCAGCACCGGGTCGTAGCCGAAGCCGTGCGTGCCGCGAGGGGCGGTCGCCAGGGTGCCCTCGAGTGCGCCGTGCTCGACGACCTCGACGCCGTCCGGCGTGACGAGGGCCGCGGCGCAGATGAACCGGGCGCCACGGTGGGGCGCCGCGATGTCCGCGAGCTGCGCGAGGAGCAGGTCGAGGTTGGCCACGTCGTCGCCGTGCCGGCCCGCCCAGCGGGCCGAGAAGATGCCCGGCGCCCCGCCGAGGACGTCGACCGCCAGCCCGGAGTCGTCCGCGACCGCCGGCAGACCGGTGGCGGCGGCCACGGCGCGGGCCTTGATGAGGGCGTTCTCCGCGAAGGTCAGGCCGTCCTCGCGCGGCTCGGCGACGCCGGCGTCGGCCGAGGTCACCACCGCGTCGGGGTCGAGGCCGGGGAGTGCGGGGTGGAGGATCGCCCGCAGCTCGCCGAGCTTGTGCCGGTTGTGGGTCGCCAGCACCAGCCGGGGCTGCGTGCTCACGCCGCATCCGTCGTGGTGCTCACCCGCGTGCCGGGCGCCGCCGCCAGCGCCTCGGCCTGCAGCGTGGCCAGGCGGGCGTTGCCGGTCAGCGCGAGGTCGAGCAGCGCGTCGAGCTCGCCGCGGTCGAACGGGGCGTGCTCTGCGGTGCCCTGCACCTCCACGAACCGGCCGCCGCCGGTGACGACGACGTTCATGTCCGTCTCGGCGCGGACGTCCTCGACGTACGGCAGGTCGAGCATCGGGGTGCCGTCGATGATGCCGACGCTGACGGCCGAGACCGACTCGCTCAGCACCTGCCGGCCCGCCGGGACCAGCCCCTTGGCCTTGGCCCACGCGACAGCGTCCGCGAGCGCGACGTACGCGCCGGTGATGGAGGCGGTGCGCGTGCCGCCGTCCGCCTGGAGCACGTCGCAGTCGAGGACCACGGTGTTCTCCCCGAGCGCCGTGATGTCGATGATCGCCCGCAGGCTGCGCCCGACGAGGCGCGAGATCTCGTGCGTCCGGCCGCCGACCCGCCCCTTGACCGACTCACGATCGGAACGGGTGCTCGTCGCGCGCGGGAGCATCGCGTACTCGGCGGTGACCCAGCCCTCGCCGGAGCCCTTCTTCCAGCGCGGCACGCCCTCGGTGAAGCTCGCGACGCACAGCACCTTGGTGCCGCCGAACTCGACGAGCACGCTGCCCTCGCCGGCGTCGAGGTAGTGGCGGGTGATGGCGACGGGGCGCAGCTGGTCGGGCCGCCGCCCGTCCGCGCGAACCGTGACGGGCGTCTGACTCATGCCGGCAACCCTACCGACCCCCCGCCGGGCGGCGGCTACAGGAGGAAGCGGGCGCCGGGAATGGCCAACGTCACCAGGCCGTCGTAGGCCCGCCCGGCCTCCGCCAGCGTCACCGACGGGTCGTTCCACGCCGGCACGTGCGTCAGCACCAGGTGGCGGGTGCCACCGCGGGCGGCGGACTCGGCCGCGCGCTGTCCCGTCAGATGGATGCCACGGAAGGCGTCGTCCCGGCCCTCGTGGAACGCCGCCTCGGCCAGCAGCAGGTCGGCGTCGTCGGCCAGCGCGTCCAGGCCGGGCCCGGCGTCGGTGTCCCCGGTGTAGGCCAGCGTGACGGTCGCACCTGGCTCGCCCGGCAGCCCGCCGCCGCGCGCACCGGCGGACGTGCCGACGCCGCGGGCGCGCGCTCCGGTGCCGACGATGCGCGCCGCGCTCGACTCCGCCGGGCCCACCACGCGCACGCCGAAGCACGGCACCGAGTGGTTCATCGGCACCGGCGTCAGCGTCAGCGGCCCGACGACCACAGGCAGGGCCGGGTCCCAGACGTGCACGTCGAACTGCCCGTCGGTGCTCGCCGCAGGGTCGTCCTTGCCGGCCAGCTGGATCAGCCGGTCGTCGGTCCCCTCGGGTCCCCACACGGGGATGGAGGGCAACGGGCCACCGGGGCGGTACCGGCGCGCCACGCTCAGCACCGCCATGTCGGCCACGTGGTCGGCGTGCAGGTGGGACAACCCGATCGCGTCGATGTCGCGCACGTTCCAGAACCGCTGCAGCGGGCCGAGAGCGCCGTTGCCGAGGTCCAGGAGCACGGTCCACGTGCGCCCGGCGTCGTCGTCGGCCTGCACGAGGTACGCGGAGCAGGCCGAGTCCGCCGAGGGGTAGGAGCCGGCGGACCCGATGACGACGAGCCTCACCGGATCGCCGCCAGCGACTCGACCCGGTCCACCTCGGGTCCGAGGAACCGGCGCGCCAGCGTGGCGAACGAACCGGGCTCGCCGGTGGCGAGGAAGCGGTACGACGGCGAGCCCGCCTCCGGGCTCCGCTCGAGGTCGTGCGCCACCAGGGTGCGGTACACGTCCTTGGCCGTCTCCTCCGCCGAGGACACGAGCGTCACGTCCTCGCCCATCACGTAGGAGATCGCACCCGTGAGCAGCGGGTAGTGGGTGCAGCCGAGGACGAGGGTGTCCACCCCCGCCTCGCGCACCGGGTCGAGGTACTCGTGCGCCACGGCGAGCACCTCCGGGCCGCTCGTCTGCCCCGCCTCGACCAGCTCGACGAACCGGGGGCACGCCCGCGAGACCAGCTGGACTCCGGAGACGGCGAAGGCGTCGTCGTACGCCCGCGAGTCGATCGTGGCCCGGGTGCCGATCACGCCGATCCGGCCGTTGCGCGTCGCCGCGGCGGCCCGACGGGCGGCGGGCAGGATCACCTCGACCACAGGGATGCCGTGGCGCGCCGTGTAGCGCTCCCGCGCGTCCCGCAGCATCGCCGACGACGCCGTGTTGCACGCGATGACCAGCATCTTGACGCCGCCCTCGACGAGGTCGTCGAGCGCGGCGAGGGCAAACGCACGCACCGCCGCCAGCGGCTTGGGGCCGTACGGGGTGTTGAGGGTGTCGCCGAGGTAGAGCACCGACTCGTGCGGCAGCTGGTCGATGATCGCGCGCGCCACCGTGAGCCCGCCGACCCCGGAGTCGAAGATGCCGATCGGCGCGCCGCTCACGCCGTCCACCCTAACCGCCCCCTCCCCCCGGCCCACCCTCATCGCGCCGTCACCCCCCGCCCACCCTCATCGCCCCGTCACCCCGCCCACCTCATCGCCCCGTCACCCCGCCCACCCCATCGCCCCGTCACGCTGCCCACCCCATCGCCC
>DASWOL010000094.1:0-1911 GCA_036398695.1 Cellulomonas sp.
CTTCGACCTCCTCACGGCACCCTGGGACGCGGAGGCCTTCACGCGGGTCATCCGCTCGAACTTCGACGTCGCCGCGGAGTCCGCGAGCACCAGCACCTGGGTCCTGTCCAACCACGACGTGGTGCGGCACACGACGCGCTACGCCGGCGACCAGTCCGGTGCGGTCGACCTGGCCGCGGGCGCCGGCGGTGACCTCGACCCGGCACGCGGACTCGCCCGGGCGAGAGCCGCGGCCCTGCTCGTCGCCGCCCTGCCCGGCAGCCTCTACGTCTACCAGGGGGAGGAGCTCGGGCTCCCCGAGGTCACCGGGCTGCCCGCCGACGCAGCCGAGGACCCGTGGGCGCGCGTCGAGGACGGCGTCGTCGTGGCCGGTCGCGACGGCTGCCGGGTGCCGTTGCCGTGGACCTCGCGCGCCCCGTACTTCGGGTTCAGCGACTCGGCCTCCCACCTCCCGCAGCCGGAGTGGTTCGCGTCCTGCTCCGTCGAGGCGCAGAGCCACGACCCCGCCTCGACACTGGCGCTCTACCGCGCTGCCCTGCTCGCCCGGCGCACGCTGCAGACCGTGGAGCGGGCGACCTGGCTCGACCTGGGGCCCGGGACCGTGGCGTTCGCCCGGCCGAACGGCTGGGTCTCGATCACGAACTTCGGACCCGACCCGCTCGTCCTGCCCGACGGCGAGATCGTCCTGCGCAGCGATGCGGCGGACCCCGGCGATCCCCTCGCTGCGGACAGCACCGCATGGCTCATCGTGCCGGGTGCGTGAGGCAGCGCCTCGGCGGGGTCACCGGCCGTGTCACCGGTGGGGCGCCGCCGAGGCCGCCCGCGCCGCCCCGATGACCGACGCGAACGCCGCCCCGAGATCAGCGGCCACGGCGGAGGACTGCCCGAGGTACCCGTTCACCATCGCCCCGTCCCGCAGGATCATCAGCTGCCTCGCGACGGAGTCGATGTCGTCCACGCCGGCCTGTCCGGCGATGTCGGCGAAGCTCGCCAGGATCCACCGACGGTGCTCGTCGACCACGACCCGGACGGGGTCGGCGGGATCGACGAACTCGGCCGCGGCGTTGATGAACGCACACCCCCGGAAGCCCGGCTGGCAGCTGGCGGCCCCGATCCCGGCGGCAAGCGCCTGGAGCGAACCCTCGGGGTCGTGGTCCCGACGTGCACTCTCGATCCACGCGCGCTCTGCGGCCGCCTGCTGCTCGAGGTATGCCACCACCAGGTCGCTCTTGCTGCGGAAGTGTCGGTAGAAGGTGACCTTCGTGACGCCGACCTGCTCGATGACGCGCTCGGCGCTCGTGGCACGGATGCCGTGGGCGTAGAAGAGCTCGTTCGCCGCGGTGAGGATGCGCGCCCGCGTGGCCGACGCCGGCGGCCGGCGCGTCGGGCGCGTCGTGGGCGCGAGGGCCTCAGCATGCATCTTCTGCTCCGGTCCTGGTCGGGCTGGTTGCGCCAGCGGCTGCCGGCAGTCTATGTTCGGCGATGTAGACGTACTAGTAACTCTACATCGCCTATCGAAGGAGACACCATGACCACGTCCGAGGCCTCGGCCACACCCACCTGGGGCGGGACGCTGCGGCGCCTGTACCTCACCCGCTTCGTCTTCGCCCTCGTGTGGGCTGCCGTGCTGCTCGTGACCACACCCAGCACCGGGCCCCTGCTGACGGTCCTGCTGGTCGTCTACCCCCTCGTCGACGCAGCTGCCGTGCTCTGGCAGCTCCGCGCCGAGCGCGGCCCGCAGCGCTCGTCGGTCGCCGAGCGGGTCAACGTCGCGGTCAGCGTGCTCGTCGCCATCGCACTCGGCTGGGCGTCGACCGTGTCGATCGCGGCCGCGCTCACCGTCTGGGGGGTCTGGGCCGTCGGCTCCGGGGTCCCCCAGCTCATCACCGCCCTCCACAACCGGCGCACGGG
>DASWOL010000095.1:0-1682 GCA_036398695.1 Cellulomonas sp.
GAGTGCCGAGGTGGCGGCGCCCCACGAGTTCCGCTCGCGCATGCCGCACCCCACCGGCATCGGCGAGTTCCTCGCTCCGGCCGCCGGCTTCGGCGTGACGCTGTCGAACTTCTTCTCCAAGACCGTCACCGAGGAGTACCCCACCGAGAAGGTGCCGCCGAAGCCCCGGTTCCACGGCCGGCACCAGCTCAACCGGTACGCCGACGGCCTCGAGAAGTGCATCGGCTGCGAGCTGTGCGCGTGGGCGTGCCCGGCGGACGCGATCTACGTCGAGGCGGACGACAACACCCCCGACGAGCAGTACGCGCCCGGGGAGCGGTACGGCCGCGTCTACCAGATCAACTACCTGCGCTGCATCCTGTGCGGCCTGTGCATCGAGGCCTGTCCCACGCGGGCGCTGACGATGACGAACGACTACGAGCTCGCCGGCCCCACCCGGGCCGGTCTGATCTGGGAGAAGCAGGACCTGCTCGCGCCGCTGCGCTCGGGCCAGCTGTCGACCCCGCACCCCATGGTGGAGGGCACCACGGACACCGACTACTACCGCGGCACCGTCACGGGCCCCACGCCCGCGCAGGAGGCGTGGGTCGCCGAGCACCGGCCCGACGACCCGTCGCTGCCCGCCAACGTCGCCGCGGGCGTGCCCCCGGCGCCGCGGGGCGCGACGGCGCAGGCCCAGGCGGACATCACCGCGGCCGCGACCAAGCAGGGGCGGCGGTTGCTGTGATCCTGCCCGCCTCTCTCGCCGCTCCCCTCGCCGGCTCCCTCGCCGACTCCGGGAACACGACCACCGGCGAGGCGATCTTCTTCTGGGTGCTCGCCGTCATCATGGTGATCGCCGCCGGCGGGCTGCTGTTCGCCCGCAAGGCCGTGCATGCGGCACTGTCGATGATCGTGGTGATGATCGGCCTGGCGTTCCTCTACGTCGCCCAGGACGCCGCGTTCCTCGGCGTGGTGCAGGTGGTGGTCTACACCGGCGCCGTCATGATGCTGTTCCTCTTCGTGCTCATGCTGGTCGGCGTCGACTCCTCGGACACGCTGACCGAGTCGCTGCGCGGCCAGCGGGTGATGGCGATCCTCGGCGGGCTCGGCCTGGCCGTGGTGCTCGTCGGCGTCGTCGGCCGGGCGCGCTACGGGCCGGCCGTCGGCCTGACGGACGCCAACGCGGACTCCAACCCGGTGGCCCTCGCGCGGCTGGTGTTCGGCAGCTACGCCTTCGCCTTCGAGATCGTCGGTGCGCTGCTCATCACCGCGGCGGTCGGCGCGCTCGCGCTGACGCACCGTCGCCGGTTGACACCGCGCGTCACCCAGCGGGAGCGGGCGGAGGCCCGGGTCAAGGCCGGCACCATCGCCGGCAAGCCGGCGCCCGGCGTGTACGCCCGGCACAACGCGATGGACGTGCCGGCGCTGGACCCGAACGGCCAGCCGATCGAGGCGTCGGTGTCGCGGGTGCTGCGGGTGCGCGGCCAGGAGGCCGACGCCGAGGAGTACGCGGCACGGATCGACCGGGTGCTGGCCGGTGAGTGGGCGCACGTCGCCTCGGACGAGGCGTCCGCCTCCGACGAGGTGCCCCCCGCGCCCGACGAGGTGGTGCCGGCCTCCGACGAGGCGGCCTCCGCCGGAGCGAAGGAGCACTCGTGACCCTCACCCACTACCTGGTGCTCGCGGCGATCCTCTTCGCG
>DASWOL010000096.1:0-8874 GCA_036398695.1 Cellulomonas sp.
CCAGGCGCTCGGGCACCAGCCGGTCGCGCACGCGGACGCTCGGCTCGTCGACATAGGCCTGGTCGTCGGTCAGCACCGCGACGAGGAAGCGATCCGGCACCTCCGGGTGGCCGACGACGAGCGGTATCCGCACGCCGCCGCGGATGCCGTGGTCGACGTCGACGGTCAGTCCGTGCCGCCAGAGCCGTTCCGCCAGGTCGAGGACCAGGCGGTCGGGCTCGGCGGCAGAGTCGGGCTCGGCGGCGGGGGCGGGCTCGTCGGACGCGACCGCGGGCTCCTCGGCCGCGACCTGACCCGCCCCCACCGCCGAAGTCCGCTCGCCGGACGGCGTCGTCGCACCGGCCGGCGCTGTGCCAGCCGGCGCTGTGCCGGCCGAGGCCGTGCCGGCCGCGGGACCGGTCGCGCCGGCACCCGCGCGCTCGTCGGATGGCTCGTCGACTCGCTCGTCGGCGGCGGCCACGGTGATCGGCGACAGCGGGTCGGCGTCGCCACGGCCGCGCCGCTCCGCGAACGCCAGCAGGTCCACGAGCAGCCTCGGCCCGGGTCCGCGCAGGCGCGCCGGGTCCACGTCGCTCGCGCCGAAGCATGCGACCACGGTGAGCCGGTGCTGGGCGCTGCCGAGCGCGTCGAGCAGCATCGCGTCGCCGGCCGGGGCGCTCACCGGGCCGAACGAGTGCAGCACCCGCCGGTGCGGGGTGCGGCCCAGTCCGAGCGACAGGATCACCGCGTCCCGCCGCAGCCCGGCGACGGACGCGAGATCGACGACGACGAACGGGTCCACGCGGCCCTCGTCGAACAGCTCGGCCAGCGCCGGGTTGGCGCGCGCCTCGCCGAGCACCTGGTCACGCACCGCGTCGGCATGCCGGGCCGTCGCGGTGACCACCGCGAGCGACTCGCCGGGATGCGTCAACGCGTGCTCGACGACGAGCTCGGCCACCCGGTCGACCTCTTCGCGCGTCGAGTCGACGAGGCCGGACTCGACGCCGGGCAGGCCGGTGCCGTCGACCAGCTCGAGGTGGACGAGCGGCGCGGCGGACGGCAACGGCGTGGGACGCAGCGCGCCGTCGTACCCGTGAGCCACGAGGAAGGCGGTGAGCCATGGGTCGCGCCGACTCGCGTCGGCGTGCAGCTCCACCTTCGGCAGCACCGCGGCCAGCTCGCGCACCGCGCTGCCGGACGCGCAGCGCGCATCGCCGACGACCACCACCTGGCGCCCGCGTGCGATCGCCGAGACGACGACCTCGACCGGCGTCCGCGTCGCCGCGTCGAGCACGACGAGGTCCACCGTCCGCGACGGCGGCAGCACCTGCGGCACCAGCATGGGGCTCACGGCGATCACCGGGCGCAGCCGGCGGGCGACGTCCGGGTACCGGAACATCACGTCCCGCAGCGACGTGACGCGCTCCTCGATCAGCTCGCTGAACAGGCCTTCTGCCTGCTCGCGCTGCTGGCGCATCGCGGAGCCGAGCGTCTTGATCGCGGCGCCACGCACCGGCCCGACCAGCCCGGCGACGTGGGCGCGATCCAGCTCGGCGTACCGCGTGGACAGGGCGTCCAGCGTCGGACCGCCGTAGCCGGCCAGCGCCGGGTCGAGGCTGAGGATCAGCTCGAAGACCGTGCTCCACCACGCGAGGTCGAGCTCGGCGGCGGCCTGCCGGGCAGCCACGCGACGCTCGGCCAGGTCGTCCACCAGGGGCCCGAACCCCTCGCCACGCAGGTGGCGGACGAGAGCCGTGCGGGAGGGCAGGGTGTCGAGCGCGGCGGCGGCGGCGCGCAGCCGGGTCAGGCGATCGGTGAGCCGCTCGATGGGCAGGGCGGCCAGGCCGGCACCCTCCGGTGTGGCGGCGAGGACCTCGTCGAGCGCGCCGAGGTCGGCACGGACGGCGGCGAAGTCCGCCTCGACCACCTCGAGGCCGTCGGGCAGGCGCGGCCATCCGCCGCCCGGGCACTGCTCCTGCCACATCTCGCGGCGGCGCTGAACGTCGAGCAGGGCCGCGTGCAGGTCGGCCACCGGGCGGCCGGGCCGCACCATGTCGCGCGCCTGCTTGCGCAGCCGCCGCCGCACGAACCGCCCCATCTCCACGCCGTGCTGCTCGCGCCACGCCTTGGTCGCCGTCGCGGCGACGAGGTCTGCCGCGGTGCGCTCAAAGACGAGCGGCTGGAACAGGTCGAGCGAGGCACGCACCTCGTCGATGAGCCGGAGCTGGGTGCTCCAGTCGGCCACCGTGGCCGGTGGGATCAGCCCCGTGTCCGCCGCTGCCGCCGCCGCGCGGGCCATCACGTCCGGCAGCGTCGCCAGGAGCCGGTCGACGCGGGCCAGCGCCACGGCGGCGTCCTGCGCGCTGCGCAGGTCCGCGCCGTACCACGGGGTGTCGGACGGCCGCAGGGAGAACGCGCCGAGCTCGCCGGCGCGCAGCAGGTCGGCGGCGGCCTGCTGCCGCGCCGGACCGTCGAGCACCCGGGCGACGTCGGGGTCCAGCCGGACGGTGGTGCGCGGCGTCGGCCGGGCCGAGGTGAGCCGGGCGAGCTCCTGGAGCGCGTCGTACGCGGAGACGTTCCACGGCTGGCGAGGGGCGTGCAGCCCGCGAACGTAGCCGCGCAGGGCCTCGCGGTGCGCGACGAGCGACCGCCGCAGCTGGTCGGACCCGCGGTCGTCGATGACCGGCGGTTCGAGGGTCATCGCGCCGAGCAGGCGCCTCGTGGCGGCGGACCGCCAGCCGGCCTCGGGGGCGACGTCGAGGAGGAGGTCACCGGCGCCGAGGCGCTCCAGCCGCTCCGCGAGGGCCACGGCGGCCCTGCGGTGCCCGGGCACGTAGAGCACAGTGCGACCGGCGGCCGCGGCGTCGGCGACGAGAGCGGCCAGCGTGCCGGTGACGTCCGCGCCGGCGGGCGCGTCGACGAACACGTGGGCGCCCGTGGCGACCACGTCGAGCAGGTGCTGCTGCGCCGGGTCGAGGTCGCCCAGGCCGCGGTCCACCTGCGGATCACGGTCGCCCACCTGCGGCTTGGGCAGCGGCCGGCTCAGCCGGTCGTGCGCCTCGTCGACGCCCGCCAGCGCCGCGAGCACCTCGTGCCGTCCCACGGCACCGGCGAGGGCGTCGAGGTCGTCGACCAGCACCTGCCCCGGGTGGACGAACGTGCCCACCACCACCCGCTCGGTCAGCTGGAAGTCCTCGAGCACCGCCCACCCGAGGGAGGCGAGCCGCGCCAGGGCGCCGTGCGGGTCGAAGCCGGTGTCGGTGAACGTACCGCGGGCGACGGCGGCCGGGTCCAGCAGCGCGCCGCGGGCGCGCAGGGTCCGCGCCAGCACGGGGTTGACCTCGATGGTCGGCTCGAGGGACAGCTCGTAGTCCGCCTCCGCGGCGCCCCTGGCCCGCAGCGTGACGGGCCGCAGCAGCACCGGGGCGTGCACCACGCGCGGCTCGGGGATCTCGGCCGGGGTGCGCGTGGCGGTGGTGCCGGCCGTCGGCGCGGCGCCCTTGGTCGCGCTCGCCAGCGCCGCGACGTCGTCGGTCGCGACGTCCGGCGCGGTGCGCTCCACCCAGGTGGCCACACCGATCGCCAGCGACGTGGGTGCGATGCCGTACTGCTGCGTGTAGACCGTGGCGCGTGCCGCCACCTGGCGCGCCCGGCGCCGGGACGTCGCCAGTGCCGCGCCTTCCCGGATCAGGCTGGACAGCCTCGTGGGCCGGCCGGCGAACAGCTGCGCCAGGCCGGACGGGTGCGCCGACGACAGGTCGAGGACCGCGTCGCCGAGCTCGTCGACGTCCACGAGTGTCGAGCCTCCGGCGGCCTCGACGAGCGAGGCCCGCCACGTGGCGACCATCCCCTCGACGAGCTCGTCGGGCGACGGCGGGTCGACGAGGGCGACGGCCGGCACGGGGATCTCGGAGTCAGGAACGGTCGAAGGGGAGTCGGGGACCGGCACTTCGGCCCCCGCACCCGCGGCGGAGGCAGGAGCGGTCACCCTTGGCACGCTAGACCGGCAGCCTCGCCGGTCTGCGGTGGCACGCCGGTGGCGGCCCCACGTCCGCCCAGAAGGTCACCGGGAACGCAGAAGGGGCGACACGGGCCCCAGGCCCGTCCGCCCCTTCTGGACGTGAAACGGTGCGCACCGCGCAGGGGGCAGGCGATGCGCACCGTCGGGAGAGAGTGTGCGCCCGACACCCCCTGTTGGTCAAACGTCCAGCAAGGCGGCTTACATGCGTAGGCATGGAACCGGAAGGCGCTGGAACAGGCCTGGGAGGACGTTCCACGTCGCCTGTGAGCTCGTGCCCGCGCAGGCCCCGCGAGAGGGGGGCGGCCGGGCGTCCCGACTCGGGGCCGCGAGTCCGGACCGAGGGGTCGGGCCGGGCATCCCGGCTCAGGGCCGCGAGTCCGGACCGAGGGGTCGGGCCGGGCGTCCCGGCTCGGTCCGCACACCGGCCCGAAGGCGCAGCCGGAGACCTCGACTCAGGCCGCGCGCACCCAGCGGGCGAGCCTGCCCGCGGGCACCACGCGCCGGCGCGCGACCGCCGCGGTGGTCAGGGCGAGCCCGACCACCGTCCACACCACGAGCAGCACCACAGGCCCGCCGACACCGTCCCCGGTCACCACGCCCTGCAGGGCCGCACGCGCCGGCGCGACCGGCAGCACCCCAGCCACGGCGTCCAGCAGCTTGGGCACCGTCGACACCACGGCGGTGGCGAGCCCCACCACGGCCACCACCACGGCCACGAACCGGCCGCTGCCACGGAACGCCGCGACCAGACCCTGGTTGACGGCCGCGAAGGCCACACCGGCCAGGGCGGCGATCGCGGCGAACGCCGCCCAGCCGCCCGCCGTCAGGTCCAGCGCCTTCGCCATCGCCGCTGTCAGCGCGAGCCCCTGCACCACACCGACCAGCGCGCCCGGCGCGAACGAGGTGACGGCGAGCCGCAGCGACGAGCGGGTGGAGCCGACGACGCTCGGTGCCGTCGCGCCGAGCACCACGAACGTCGCCAGCCCACCGATCCACAGCGCGACGACGAGGAAGAACGGAACGCTCGCCCCGCCGAACAAGCTCGTCGTACCGGTCCCGGTGGTGGCCACCGGGTTGGCGACCACCTGCGCCAGCCTGTCCGCCTGGGAGGTCGAGTACGACGGCACCTGGCCCGCCGCCGTGCCGAGTCCGTCGGCCAGGCTCGTCGCACCGGTGCCGAGGTCGCTCGCTCCCGTGGCCAGCTGGCTCGCGCCCGACGCCAGCGACGACGCCCCCGACGCGACCTGTCCCACGCCCGACGACAACGACGAGGTCCCCGAGGCCAGCGAGGCCGCGCCGGTCGCGGCGTCCCGGGCACCGGAGGCCAGCTGGTGGGCGCCGGCCGCGGACTGCTGCGCGGCCCCCGCGAGCTGCTGCAGCCCGGTGGCCGACGACGAGACGCCGGCGGCGAGCTGGTCCCCGGCGCCGGCCAGCGCGGCGACGCTCGCCGAGAGCGCCGGCCGGGCCGGGTCGCTCGGGTCGCCCGTGTTCACGGCGGCGGCGAGCCCCGCCGCGCCGCCGAGCAGGGTGGTGGGGTCGTTCGCGTTCGCCTGCGCCTGCAGCAGCGTGGGCATCGCCGCGCAGGCGGCCGCCGCGTCGGGGAAGTGCGCGGTGTCGGTGACGGTCCCGGCGCACACCTCGGCGACGTGCCGAAGCGACGTCAGCGCCGTGGCGACACCGCCCTGGTAGGAGGTCAGCTGGTCACCGAGCCCGCCGGTTCCTCCGATGGCCGAGCTGAGCCCGTGCAGCCCCTGGGCGAAGCCCTGCGCACCCGGCACCCCGGCCTGCGCCTGCTGCGCGGCC
Organism: Cellulomonas sp.; assembly: GCA_036398695.1. GTDB lineage: Bacteria > Actinomycetota > Actinomycetes > Actinomycetales > Cellulomonadaceae > Cellulomonas. The sequence goes on from DASWOL010000096.1 coordinate 5,804, forward strand.
GACGAGGCGCCGGCAGCGAGCTTGTCCAGCCCGGACGCGAGCGACGACGCGCCCGAGGCCAGCTGCCCCACGCCGGACGACAGCTTCGAGGCTCCCGACGACGCCGACGACGCGCCCGAGGCCAGCTGTCCCGCGCCGGACGCGAGCTGCCCGGCCCCGTCGGCGACCGAGGCAGCCCCGGTGGACAGCCCCGATGCGCCGGTGGCGAGCTGCGACGCCCCGTCGGACGCGTCGGTGAGGTGCCCGCGCAACGTGTCGAACCCGACGAACACGTTCTGCAGGTAGGCCGTGGTCAGCTGGCTGGACAGCACGCGCACGGCCGTCGAGGTGACCGCCTGGGCCACGGCGCCGTCGACGGGCCGGGAGCGGTCGGAGGTGGCGATGTCGATCGTCGCCTGCTGCGCGTTCGACGGGTCGGTGCCGACCGAGGTCGCGGCGGCGGAGAACCCGGCGGGGATGGTCACCACGGTCGCGTACCGTCCGTCGGCCAGGCCGGCCGCGGCGTCGTCGCCGCTGGTGACCACCCAGGTGAAGTTCGAGGTCGAGTCGTGCCCGGAGACGTTGGCGGCATCGCCGCTGGCCACCGGTGCCGGAGAGGCCGCTGGGGAGGCCGCCTGGGAGGCCGCCGGGGAGGCGGAGTCGGCGGCGGCCTGCGCCCCCGACGAGGTGACGAGCGCGCCGGCGAGCTGGCGGCCCAGCGGCATGGTCTTGCCGTCCACCTGGACCGGCACGTCCTGGTTGACGACGGCCGCCTGGATGCGGTCGAGCCGCTCGTCGGGCTTCCACAGCGCCCACACCAGCAGGCCGCCGATCAGCAGCGGGATGAGGATCAGGCCGATCGCGGTCAGCCAGCTGGGCCGGCCGGTGGCGCGCGCCCGCTGCGGACGCAGCACCGAGGAGAGGAACTCGGACATCAGGACACCTTCTCCAGAGCGGCGGTGAGGTGCAGGGTGGCCACCGGCGAGGCCGCCGGGATCAGCGCGGCGACGGCCGCGGGGTCGAGGCAGGAGGCGACGAGCGTGAGCTCGCGTCCCTCGTCGTGCGCGCGGCGCCAGGCGGAAACGAGCTCGTCACGCACCCCGGCGCGCAGCACCGGGTCGCCCACGGCGTCCAGGTCGTCGATGACGACGATCGGGGACCGGGCGGCGAAGGCCTGGCGCACCTCGGCGGCCGGGTCGGTCCTCCGGCTCAGCGTGGCGACCGCCACGCGACGCCGGATGTCGCGGTCGCGCACGGGGGCGACGAGCCCGGCCACCTTGAGCGTGCCGGCGTCCGCGTGCGCCCGGCCGGACAGCGTGAGCAGCAGCGCCGTGCGCCCGCTGCGGTGCGGTCCGGCGACGACGAGCGTCCCGCCCGCCGGCACGCGCAGGTCGACGCCCCGGTACAGCGGCGTGCCGTCGGGTGCGTCGAGCCGCAGCCCGGCCGCCACGACGGTGTCGGTGCAGCCGGCCTCGGGCCAGTCGGCGAGCCGCAGCTCGGCCGCCAGCCCCTCGCCCTCGACGTCGAACCGCGGCAGCACCCGGTCCAGCCAGCGCGGGAAGTGCCAGGTACGGTCGCCGAGCAGCTGCAGCACCGCCGGCACCAGCGTCATCCGCACCACGAAGGCGTCGACGAAGATGCCGGCGGCCAGCCCGAGGGCGATCGGCTTGATGTAGATGGACCCGGCGGGGATGAACGAGGCGAAGACCGCGACCATGATCACCGCCGCGGCCGTGACCACCTTGCCGGACGCCAGGAACCCGGTGCGCACCGCCTGGCGCGCGTCGCCGCGGTGCACGTAGTCCTCGCGCATCCGGGAGACGAGGAACACCTCGTAGTCCATCGCCAGGCCGAAGACGACGCCCATGAGGATGATCGGCAGGAAGCTGATCACCGGTCCGGTGCGGTCCAGCCCGAACAGGCCGGCGCCCCAGCCGCGCTCGAAGACCATGGCGACGATGCCGAACGCCGCGAGCACCGAGAACACGTACCCGAGGGTCGCCTTGAGCGGCACCCACAGGGACCGGAACACCATGGTGAGCAGCAGGAACGACAGCCCGACGACCAGCAGCCCGAACGGCAGCAGCGCCCCGCCCAGCTTGCTCGACACGTCGATCTGCGCCGCGGTGACGCCCGTGACGGCCAGGTCGACGCCGTACTCCGCCCTGAAGTGCGGCTCCATCGAGCGCAGCTCACGCACCAGGTCAGCCGTCTGCGCGGAGTCCGGACCACCCTCGGGGATCACCTGGACGATCCCGACGGTCGCGTCCTGGTTCGGCGTGGCGACCGGCACGGAGGCGACGCCGGGCAACGCCGCGATCTCGCTCTTGAGGCTGGCCATGAGACCCATCGGGTCGGTGGACCCGACGATGGTGCCGGTGAGGAGCAGCGGGCCGTTCTGCCCCGGGCCGAAATGCTCCGCGACGAGGTCGTAGGTGACGCGGGCCCGTGAGCCCTCGGGCTGGCTGCCGGCGTCCGGCAGCGCCAGCCGCAGCCCGGTGGCGGGCCAGGCGAGGAGGGCGACGAGCCCGACGACGGCGACGATGGTCAGCGCCGGGATCTTCGTCACGGCGGTGACCCAGCCGCGGAAGAACCGGTTGCCGGTGACGACGCCGCCGTCGAGGCCGACCTCGGGCTCACCGGAGGCCGTCGCCGCGACCTCGTGCCATCCGTCGCTCGCGCCCGTCCCGTCGATCCCGTCGATCCCGGCCGTCCCGGCCGTCCCGTCCATCCCGGCCTTCGCGTCCTTCGCCCGCTTGCCGCGACGGCGCGGACGCAGCCGGTCGCCGGCGAAGCCCAGCAGCGCCGGGGTCAGCGTCAGGGCGATGAGAACGGCGATGCCGACGGCGCCGGCCGCCGCGATGCCCATCGTCGTCAGGAACGGCATGTTCGCGACGAACAGCCCGGCCAGCGCGATCATCACGGTCAGCCCGGCGAACACGACGGCCGACCCGGCCGTCGCCAGGGCGCGCGCCGCCGACTCCTCGGGTACAGTATGATTGTACGAGACTCGGTTACGTAGCGCTGGATGAGGGAGCGGATGATCGCGAGGTCGTCCTTCGTCTGGTAAACGGTTGGGTCTATGCCTGTCA
>DASWOL010000097.1:0-8343 GCA_036398695.1 Cellulomonas sp.
GCTCGAGCGCAGGTTGCCACCGCCGGCCCGGCCGGCCCCGCGCACGATGCCGTCGCGGTCGACGATCATCACGCGTGTCGACGTCCCCCCGATGTCGGCCCCGACGATGACGTGCATCTGGCCCTCCGATGCGTGGCGGAAATTTACATGAAACCCGATGGACATGTAGGTTACCTACATTCGCTCCTGCGGGCACCGACCTCGGTCCCGTCTCGCAGGCGCGGACGTCTTCCGTGTCCTACCGATCGGTTCGAAGAGGAGTCCGAGCATGACACGCGTATCCCGAGCGCTCGCCGGCGCTCTCACGTTGGGTCTCACACTCGGAGTCGCCGCCTGCGGCTCCGACGACAGCGACACCCCCGCCGCCTCCGGCGACGGGGACTACACCGGCCAGACGCTCACCGTCTGGGTCATGGAGGGGACCAACCCCGACGCGGAGCCGTTCTTCGCCGAGGTCGCCACCGCGTTCGAGGAGCAGACCGGCGCCACGCTGGACGTGCAGTACCAGCCGTGGGCCAGCGCGCACGACAAGTTCACGACCGCCATCGCCGGCGGCACCACCCCGGACGTCGCCGAGATCGGCACCACCTGGACGCCCGAGTTCGCCGAGGCGGGGGCGCTCGTCGACCTCACCGACCTCGTCGCGGACGCCGGGCTCGACGGCGACCTCGTCGCGGGCCTGCAGGAGGCCGGCACCGTCGACGGCAGCCTCTACGGCATGCCGTGGTACGCGGGTGTGCGCGCCTTCGTCTACCGCACCGACCTTTTCGAGCAGGCCGGCCTCGAGGTCCCGACGACCTGGGCCGAGCTGACCGAGACCGCGCTCGCGCTGAAGGCCGCCTACCCCGACGTCACGGCGTGGCCCATCGCGGGCGACAGCCAGTACGGCGTCATGCCGTTCATCTGGGGCGCGGGCGGGGAGGTCGCCACGCAGGACGGCGACACCTGGGTGTCCGGCATCGACTCGGCCGAGGCCCGCGAGGGCATCGAGTTCTACACCGGGATGGCCACCGAGCAGGGAGTCTCCACCGCCGCCGCGACCACCTGGAAGGAGACGGACCTGCTCAAGGCGTTCGAGCAGGGCTCCGCCGCCATGATGATCACCGGCTCCTGGACGCCGACGACGATCCTGGCCGACGCCCCCGACCTGGCCGGCAAGATCGGCGCCTTCCCGGTCCCGGGGCAGACCGAGGGGCTGTCCGGCTCGTTCCTCGGCGGCTCGCACCTGGGCATCTTCACCGAGAGCGACCAGCAGGACCTCGCGTGGGAGTACGTCAAGCTGATGACGACCGGCGAGTTCGCGGAGCGCTGGGCCGAGGAGTCGAACTACTTCCCCGGCCAGGCCTCCCTGCTGGAGGCGGCGGCCGAGAGCGACGACCCGCTGGTCGCCCCGTTCGCCCGGCAGATGGTCGAGGCCGGCAAGTCGCTGCCCGTGACCCCGCTCTACGGCGAGATCCAGGGCAAGAAGACGGTCGAGACCATGCTCCAGTCGATCCTCTCCGGCAAGCAGACGGTCGACGAGGCCACTGCGACCGCCGCCGAGGACATGAACGCGACCTTCGGGCAGTGAGCACGACCCTCACCGCCGGGACCTCCCGGGAGAGGCGGCCGAGCCTGCGCCGCCGCCTCTCCCGGGGGCGCCCCTGGCTCCTGCTGCTGCCGGCGCTGGCCGTCCTGGCCGTCCTGATGCTCTGGCCGCTGGTGCGGGTGCTGCTGCTCTCGTTCCAGGACTACGGGCTGCGGCAGATCGCCGCCGGCGAGGACAACTACATCGGCCTGGACAACTACCGAGCCGTCCTCGGCGACCGGTTCCTGTGGACGGTTGTGCTGCCGAACACGGTCGGGTTCGCCGCGGTCTGCGTCACCCTCACCGTCGCCCTCGGCACGGCGGTGGCCCTCTTCCTCAACACCCTCGGCCGGGCCTGGCGGACGGTCTGCTCCACAGCGGTCATGGTCGCCTGGGCCGTGCCGGCCGTCACCGGCACCTACGTGTTCGTGTGGCTGTTCGACCCGCTCAACGGCCTGGTCTCGTCAGTGCTCGACGGGCTGGGCGTCATCGACCCGGCCACCACCAACTGGTTCACCGACCGGATCAGCTTCTACGCCATCGCGACGCTGAACGTGGTGCACCACGGCTTTCCGTTCGTCGCCATCACCGTGCTCGCGGGCCTGATGACCGTCCCGACGGAGCTCTACGAGGCGGCCACGATGGACGGGGCGGGCGCCGCGCGCCGGTTCCGTGCGATCACCGTCCCCGTGCTGCGTCCGGTGTTCGCCGTCGTCACGATCCTGTCGACCATCTGGGACTTCAAGGTCTTCACCCAGATCTACCTGATGCCCGGCGGCAACGGCGGTAACAAGGACGTCTTCAACCTCGGCGTGTGGTCGTACATCCAGTCGTTCGCGCAGGGCAAGTACGGCATGGGCTCGGCGATCGCCGTCCTGCTCACCTGCATCCTGCTCGGCGTCACCGTGGTGTACCTGCGCACCCTGTTCCGGGAGGACGAGCTGTGACCGTCGTCGACACCACCCGGCGGACCCGTGCGGGTCGGCCCGGCGCCACCGATCCCGTCCGCCACGGTCGGCATCGCCGCACCGCCGTCCGAGGTGCCAAGGCGCTCGGCGTCGTGGCGGTCGTCGTCGGAGCGGTCTTCCCGGCCTACTGGATGATCTCCACGGCCTTCGACGCCCACGCCGCCCGGCGCGGCGCCCAGCTCGTCCCCACGCAGCTCACGCTGGACAACTTCCGGCGGGTGATCGACGACGGCGGGTTCGGCCTGTACCTGCGCAACTCGATCCTGGTCGCGGGGCTGACGGTCGTCGTCTCGGCGCTCGTCGCGCTGCTGGCGGCGGTCGCCGTGGCCCGGTTCAGGTTCAGGTTCCGCACCAGCGTGCTCGTCCTGGTGCTCGTGGTGCAGATGGTGCCCCTGGAGGCGCTCGTCATCCCGCTGTTCCTGCAGATGCGCACGCTCGACATGCTCAACTCCCTGCTCGGGCTCGCGATCGTCTATCTGGCCTTCTCGCTGCCCTTCGCGATCTGGATGCTGCGGGGGTTCGTGGCGGCGGTGCCGGTCGAGATCGAGGAGGCCGCCTACGTCGACGGCGCCTCGTGGGGGCGGATGTTCTGGTCGATCCTCGTGCCGCTGGTCGCACCCGGGGTGGTCGCCACCAGCGTGTTCTCCTTCATCACGGCGTGGAACGAGTTCATCTTCGCGCTGACCTTCATGTCGGACTCCTCGAAGTACACGGTGGCCGTCGGCCTGCAGAAGTTCTTCGGCGAGAACACGACCGACTGGGGCGCAGTCATGGCGGCCTCGTCGCTCATCACGGTGCCGGTGCTCGTCTTCTTCGTGCTGGTGCAGCGCAACCTGACGTCCGGCCTGGCCGCGGGCGCGGTGAAGGGATGACCGTGACCATCGGCACTCTGTCCACCGCCGTCAACCGCGTCCTGCTCGCGGGGTTCTCCGGTGTCGAGCCACCGCCCTGGCTGCTCGCCGCGATCGATGACGGACTGGCCGGCGTCGTCTACTTCGCGCACAACACCCCCGACCTCGCCACCACGGCGGCTCTGTCCGACCGGCTGCACGCGGCACGCGCCGACCTGGTCGTCGCGGTCGACGAGGAGGGCGGGGACGTGAGCCGGCTGCAGGCGGCCGAGGGCTCGTCGCTGCCCGGTGCCGGAGCGCTCGGCGCGGTGGACGACCTCGGGCTGACCCGCGGGGCCGGCCGGGCGCTGGGCGACCTCCTGGCCGCGGTCGGTGTCGACCTCGACCTGGCGCCCGTGCTGGACGTCAACTCGGCACCGGACAACCCGGTGATCGGGGTCCGGGCGTTCGGCAGCACACCGGAGGTCGTCGCCCGGCACGGCACGGCGTTCGTCGTCGGGCTGCACGAGGCCGGGGTGGCGGCATGCGGGAAGCACTTCCCCGGTCACGGCGCGACCGTGGTCGACTCGCACCTCGCGCTGCCCGTCGTGCCCGGGGACCGCGCCACGGTCGAGGCGCGGGACATCGCACCGTTCGCCGCAGCCGTGGCGGCAGGGATCGACTCGCTGATGACGGCGCACGTGGTCGTCCCCGCCCTCGGCTCGGAGCCCGGGACGCCGGCCACGCTGGACCCGGGCGTGCTCGCCCGCGCGCGTTCGCTCGGCCTGCGCGGGCCCGTGATCACCGACGCCCTCGACATGGGTGCCGTGGCCCGCGACCCGGGCTTCGGCGAGGCCTGCGTGCGCGCGCTGCTCGCCGGCGCCGACCTGCTCTGCCTCGGGACGACGCTGCACCGCGACGACGAGGCGCTGTACCGGAGCGCACATGCGGCAGTCACGGCCGCCGCGCTCTCGGGTCGCCTCGACCCGGCGCGTCTGGTCGAGGCTGCGACGCGCACCGCGCGGCTCGGATGCGAGAGCCGCGCGGTGCGTCGTCCGTCCTGGCGTGCGGCCGCGGAGCGCCTGGAGCTGGTGGGCGCCGACGCCGCCCGCCGAGCCGTCCACTGGGTCGGGACACCCGCACGGCTGGACCGGGCGCCGTCCGTGGCACCGACCGTCGTCGACCTGCGCACCCGGTTCGACCACGCCGCCGGGCGCGTGGCACCGCACCTGCAGCGCGCCGTCGCCGAGGCGTGGCCCGGGACCACCGTCGACGGTGCCGCGGAACAGCCCTTGCCCACCGACGGGCCGGTGCTGCTGATCACGCGCGACTGGACGGGCGACGCCGCCGAGCGCGGCCGGCTGACCGCGGCGCTCGCGGAGCGCCCGGACGCCGTGGTGCTGCACGCGGGGACGGCGGACGCGGCGCCGGTGTCGCGGCACGTCCTGCTCACCTGGGGTGTCGGGCGAGCCAACGCCCGGGCCGCCGTGGCGGAGCTGCAGGCATGATCGTCCTCGCGCTGTCCTCGGGGACCTCGGTCGACGCGGTGGACGCCGCCGCCGCGGAGCTCCGGCTCGACGCCGAGGGCACCCTGCGCCTGGGTCTGCTGGGCGAGGCGGAGTACGGCTGGCCCGCCGAGCTGCACGACCGCATCCAGGCCGCGATGCCCCCCGCACCGATCGGCGCGGGCGAGGTCGCCGCCCTCGACACGCTGATCGGCCGGCGGCTCGGTGAGATCGCGCGCGCGGCCGACGTCGAGCTGGCGGGTGGGGCCACCGACGTGGTGGCGTCGCACGGCCAGACCCTGTTCCACTGGGTCGGGCCGGACGGCACCGCACTCGGCTCGCTCCAGATCGGCCACCCGGCGTGGATCGCCGAGGCCTCGGGCCGGCCCGTAGTCAGCGACTTCCGGGTCGCGGACATCGCCGCGGGCGGCCAGGGCGCACCGCTGGTCGCACTCCTCGACGCCTGGTGGCTGGCCGAGCCCGGACGCAGCAGCGTGGCGCTGAACGTCGGCGGTATCGCCAACGTGACCGTCGTGCGCGGTCCGGGCGAGCCCGTCACCGCCTGGGACACCGGGCCTGGCAACTGCCTGCTCGACGCCGCCGTCCGCGAGCTCACGGCCGGGCGGCTCACCTACGACCGCGACGGCGCGCTGGCCGCGGCCGGCACCGTCGACCCGGTCGCCCTGGACCTGCTGCGCGCCGACCCGTACTACGCGCGGCGCCCGCCGCGATCGAGCGGGCGGGAGCACTTCGACGCCGGCTACGTCCGTCGGACGCTCGCCGGTGCCCGGCCCGGGCTCGCCGGCCCGGACCTCCTCGCGACACTGGTGGAGCTGACCGCCCGCACCGTGGCGGACGACGTGCGCCCGCACGCCCCGTCCCGGGTGGTCGTCTCGGGCGGCGGTGCCCATCACCCGGTGCTCATGCGCCGCCTCGCCGAGCTGCTGCCCGGCGTGACCACCTCCGACGCCCTGGGCCTCCCGGTGGACGCCAAGGAGGCCTACCTCTTCGCGCTGCTGGGCTTCCTCGCGGTCGCCGGGCTGCCGGGAACCGCACCCGGGCCCGACGGCCGGCGTGCGACGGGCGCCCGTCGGGCCGCGGTCCTCGGCTCGCTGACGCCACCCGCGCCGCACCCGCTGCGCGCCGACGACGTCCGAGCCGACGCGGTGCGCCGGCTCGTGCTGCACCACCCCGACCGACCCACGAGGAGCCGTCCATGAGCACCGCGCCCACCGGAGAGGACTGGCACGACCTGGTCGACCTGCGCTCCCCGACCGAGGACCGCAACCCGCGCAGCGGGGACATCGACCTGCTCGGCACCACCGAGCTCGTCCGGCTGATCTGTGCGGAGGACCGGGTGGTGGTCGACGCCGTCGCCGCGGTCACCGACGCGGTCGCCGCCGTCGTCGACCTCGCCGTGGCGGCGATCCGTGCCGGTGGCCGGGTGCACTACGTCGGTTCGGGCACGTCGGGCCGGCTCGGCGTCCTCGACGCCGTCGAGCTGCTGCCGACCTTCGGCGTCGGCGACGAGTGGTTCGTCGCGCACCTGGCCGGTGGCGCCGGGGCGATGATGCAGGCCGTCGAGGGCGCCGAGGACGACCGCGCGCTCGGCGGCCACGACGCCGCCGGGGTCCGGGCCGGGGACCTCGTCTTCGGCATCGCAGCCAGCGGGCGCACCCCCTACGTCGCGGGGGCGCTGGCTGCGGGCCGGTCCCGAGGGGCGCGCACCGCCCTGCTCAGCGCCAACCCGCACGCCGTGCTCGCGGCCGAGGTCGACGTGGCGGTGCTGGTCGACACCGGCCCCGAGGTCGTGACCGGGTCGACCCGGATGAAGGCCGCCACCGCGCAGAAGATGGTGCTCAACACCTTCTCGACCGCGACGCTGGTGCGGCTCGGTCGGACCTACTCCAACCTGATGATCGACGTGCGGGCCACCAACGCGAAGCTGCGCGCCCGGACCGTGCGCATGCTCGTGCAGGCCACCGCCCTGGACGCGGCGAGGTGCGAGGCGATGCTGGATGCCGCGGACCAGGAGGTGCGCACCAGCCTGGTCGCCCTGCTCGCGGGCACCGACCCCGCCACCGCGCGGGCAGCGCTCGTCGTGGCGGCGGACCCCGCCCGGGACCACGACCGCTCCGGGGTCCGCACCGCGGTCGCCGCGCTGACCGAGGACGCGGTGCCCGAGGACGCGGTGCCCGGGCCCGCGGGCCGGTCCGGCGCCCGTGTAGGTTGCGCACATGCCGAAGCGCCGCCGCGGGGACCGGTGAGATGACGCCCGTCCCGCTGACCGTCACGGTGCGCGGTCGGCTCTCCGACCTGCAGCCCGCGATGCGGCGTGTCGGGGAGTACGTGCTCGCCGACCCGTCCCGGGCGTCGGCCATGACCATCACCGACCTCGCGAGCGCGTGCCACACCTCCGAGGCGACGGTGATCAGGTTCTGCCGGGAGCTCGGGCTGCGCGGGTACCCGCAGTTCCGGCTGGCGCTCGCCGCGGAGATGGGCTTGCGCGAGGGCTCGGCGAGCGCACCGGCCCCCAGCGGGGACATCTCCCCGGGCGACGACCTCGCCTCCGTCATCGAGAAGATCGCGTTCGCCGACGCCCGCGCGGTCGAGGACACGGCCCGCTCGCTCTCGGTGGTCGAGCTGGAAGCCGTGGTCGACACCATCGTCACCGCACCCCGGGTCGACATCTACGGCGTCGGTGCCTCCGGGTTCGTCGCCGCCGACCTGCAGCAGAAGCTGCACCGGATCGGCCGCGTGGCGTTCGCGTTCCCCGACGCGCACCTGGCCCTCATGTCGGCGGCCCTGCTGGGTCCCGGCGACGTCGCCATCGGCATCTCCCACACCGGCACCACCTACGACACGCTGGACGCCGTGCGCGTCGCCGCGGAGCACGGCGCCACCACCGTCGCGCTCACCAACGCTCCTCGGTCCCCGCTCGCGACCGCCGCCGACCACGTGCTGCGCACCGCCGCACGGGAGACCACCTTCCGCTCCGGCGCGACCGCGAGCCGCCTCGCCCAGCTCACCGTCGTGGACTGCGTGTTCGTGGCGGTCGCCCAGCGCACCTACGAGCAGAGCCAGGCGGCGCTCGAGAAGACCTACGACGCGGTGCGCGACCGGCGGAGCCGACCGCCGCGCTGAGCCGGGGTGCGACGACTCGGCCCTGCCACGGGACTCTCCCTGGCCCTCGGTCTCGTCGCCTGCTCGGCTCCGGGTGGCGGCGCGACGACGGACGCGTCCCCCCACGCCCTCGCCGACGGCCATCTCTCTGTCCGCCGACATGCTCGCCCGGGCTGACGTCGTGGTCGTCGTCGGTGCCGCTCGGCGCCCCGCGGTGCGGCGGCGACCCGTCCCGGCCGCTGCCAGCACCGCCGTCGCCTTGACCCTCGGTGACGCGGCGGGCGGTGGTCCGGTCGCACCACAGGGAGATGCGTCGCTCGTCCGTCGGTGTCCTCGTGCTCGGCCTGGCC
>DASWOL010000098.1:0-21200 GCA_036398695.1 Cellulomonas sp.
AGTAGGCGTTGACGGTCTGCGGCGTCATGAACCACTCGTCGCGGTCGATCGGCTTGCCGATCTTGCCCAGCTCGTAGTCCTGCTCGAAGGCGTTGGCACGCCGCACGTTCCCCACGAGGTCGTCGGGCCGAACCTCCAGCGCCGAGTAGTCGCGCCACCTGGCGGGGTAGCCGATCTTCGGCGTGAACTTGGCGAGCTTGGCCAGGGCCTTCGTCTTGGTCTCGGCGGTCATCCAGTCCAGTGCCGAGATGGACCGGCGGTACGACTCCACGAGGTTGGCGACCAGCGCGTCCATCCGCTTCTTGTGCTCGGGCGGGAAGTGCCGCTCGACGTACACCTTGCCGACCGCCTCGCCCATCGCGCCCTCGACGAACCCGACACCGCGCCGCCACCGCTCGCGCAGCTGCTGGGCCCCGGTGAGCCTGCGGCCGTAGAAGTCGAAGTTCGCCTCGGTGAGCTCGTCGGTCAGGTACGGCGCGCGCGACGAGACCACGTGGTAGGCCAGCCAGTCCTGCCACGCCGCGAGGTCCTCGCTGGCCCACAGCGCGGCGAACCCGGTGGCGAAGCTCGGCTCGCGGACGACCAGCGAGCTCATCGACTCCTCGGCCGCGCCCAGAGCGGCGACCCACGCCCGCCAGTCGAACCCCGGGGCGTCCTCGACCAGCGAGGACAGGGTGGCTGCGTTGTAGGTCAGCTCGGCGTCGCGGTCCTTGACGACGTCCCAGTGCCGCGCCGCGAGCCTGGTCTCCAGGTCCACCACCCGCCCCGCCGCCTCGTCGGCCGCGTCCGCGCCCACCCATCCGGCCAGCGCGAGCATCCGCGCGATGTGCGGGCGGTACGCGCCGAGCACCTCGGCGTACGCCGGGTCGCGGTAGTAGGCCTCGTCGGGCAGCCCCAGCCCGGCCTGGACCAGGTGGACCACGTAGCGCTCGGGGTCCTTGGCGTCGTTGTCGACGTAGAACGCGACCCCCGCCGCCGCCCCGGTGCGCTGCAGCGTGCCGAGCGTGACGAGGAGCGCGTCCTTGTCGGCTGCCGCGCGCACCGGCGCCAGGTCCTCCTCGAGCGGTGCCAGGCCGAGCGCCTCGATGCGCGGGGTGTCCATGAACGAGGCGTACGCCGCGCCGATCTTCGCGTGCTCGTCGTCGGCCGCACCCGCGCCGGCCGCGTGCGCCCCGAGGTCCGTGATGATGTCGCGGACGTGCTCCTGCGCCTCGTCGTGCAGCGTGCGGAACGAGCCGTCGACCGCGCGGTCCGGCGGGATCTCGTGGGTGGCGATCCACTGCCCGTTGACGTGACGGAACAGGTCGTCGGCCGCCCGGACGGACGGGTCGAGGTCAACGATGGCGATGCCGCTGCGGGTCATAGACCCAGCGTACGGGCGCGCGGCGACACCCCCGGGCGCGCGCCGCCGTGGGTGCGGCAAGATGGCGGCATGCGCATCCACGTCGGTTCGGACCATGCCGGCTTCGAGCTCAAGGCGGCCCTCGTCGCCCGCCTCGAGCAGGCGGGGCACGACGTTGTCGACCACGGCGCCCACGTCTACGTAGCCGACGACGACTACCCGGGCTTCTGCTTCGCGACCGGCGAGGCCGTCGTGGCCGACCCGGGCTCCCTCGGCGTCGTCATCGGCGGCTCCGGCAACGGCGAGCAGATCGCGGCGAACAAGGTGACCGGCGTGCGCGCCGCGCTCGCGTGGAACGACGAGACGGCGCGCCTGGCCCGCCAGCACAACGACGCCAACGTCGTGGCGGTCGGCGCGCGCCAGCACCCGCTCGAGGAGGCCATCGCCCTGGTCGACACCTTCCTCGCGGAGCCGTTCAGCGGCGAGCCGCGCCACCAGCGGCGCATCGACCAGCTCTCGGCCTACGAGGCCGCCCGCTGACGGCCTGCCCGACGAGCCCGCACCGGCCGTGAGCGAGTCGGCCGACGAGTACGCCGAGGCGGTGCTCGACCTCGTCGAGCGCATCCCGCCCGGCCGCGCCATGACGTACGGCCTCGTCGCGGAGGTGGTCGGCGAGCGGCTCGGCCGCGGTGGCCCGCGCCAGGTGGGCCACGTGCTCGCCGGCTCGGGCGGTGCCGTGCCGTGGTGGCGGGTGGTCAACGCCGCGGGCGCACCACCGGCTCCCTACGCCTTCGAGGCGCTGGATCGGCTGCGTGCCGAGGGCACCCCGCTGACGGCGGACGGCACGCGCGTCGCACTGCGCCGCGCCGTGTGGTGGCCTGGCGCCTGACGGTGCCCGGACGCAGGCGGTCCGCCTCGCTCAGAACACCCAGCTGCACACCGGCGCGCGGGGCGAGGAGAACGCCGTGGCGGCCGCCTGGGCGGCACCGGGCCGCAGCTGTGTCACCAGGCCGGCGGCGGCGAGCGCGGCGAGCGAGCGCCCCCCGAGGTACGCGGCCCCCAGCTCGCGCACGTCGAGGGCCAGGTCGGCGCGGGCGTCGGTGCGGGTGACCTCGGCCGCCCACCCGTCGTCGGACGCCTGCGTGGTGGCCAGCCGCCAGCGGCCGGCGTTGACGGGCAGACGGCTGTCGGTGACCTCCAGGACCACGTCGAGCTCGGCGGCGTAGCGGCGGGCGGCCAGCGCGGCCGGCAGGTCGAGCAGGCGGACCCAGAGGTTGTCGGACAGCTTCGGCAGGGCCGCGCGGCGATCCACCAGCAGCTGGGTCAGCGGGTCGTCGAGGGCGAGCATCCCGGAGGTGACCTCCTGGGTGAGGTCCAGGTCGAGCACGAAGGACCACAGCCGGTGCGAGGCCGCTGCGTCGAGCGCTACGAGCTCGCGCACGCTGACCGTGTACTCGGGCCCGGCGTCGCTCCACTTCTCCTTGCGGCGGATCAGGGCGTAGCCGCGCGGCGTGCCGTCCGGCGCATGGACGGTGGCGATCCGCAGCGCCTCGCCGCCCTCACGCCACGAGGGCGGGTCGGCGACGCGGTTGGCGCGCAGCTGCGCGGAGTCGCGCGTCATCCAGCCGGGGCGTCCGGCCCCCGCCGCACGGTGCAGGCCGTCGACGAGGTCGCCGTGGACGGCCGGGTCGACGGTGGCGAAGCGCACGGTCAGGTCGTCGGATCCGGCCACCGGACGCAGCCGGGCACCGCGGCGGACCGTGAGCCGCAGGTCGTCGGCGGCGCAGCCGTAGCCGAAGCGTCCGTAGATCGCCGCCTCGGCGGCGAACAGCGCGGACACCGGCTCACCGCGGCCCAGGGAACGCTCGAAGTGCGCGTCGACCATCGCCGAGAGCAGGCCGCGGCGGCGGTGGTCCGGCCGCACGCCCACCCAGGTCAGGCCGGAGCAGGGCACCGTGCCGCCGGGCACCGGCGCGGTGAACGCGTAGGACGCGTGCACCGCCACCAGCGCGTCGTCGGCCTCGACTGCGACCGTGCGCACGCCCCACTCAAGGGCCGGCGGAGCCTGCTCGAGCGCGTCCGGCTCCATGCCCTGCGCCCACGTCAGGACGTCGGCGCCGATGAACTCGTCCTTGCGCGACTCGTCGATCTCGACGATGCGGTACCCGGGGGGAAGGCTCATGCGCCCATCGTGCCGGGGACGCCCGTCCACCGCGACGGGTTTACCGGCGGGTTCGCTCGGCGAGCGTGTTGAGCAGCGCGGCGCCGCGGTGCGCGTCGTCCACGGTCACGACGAGCTCGCGGCCGCCGGACCGATGCACCAGGATCGCCTCGCCGGGGCGCAGCACGATGCCGGCGCGACCGGCCCGGCCGAGGCGGTAGCCCCAGCCGCCGAAGTCGCGGATGGGGTCCACCTGCACCACCTCGGCGGACTCCACCTCGGCCAGGGGCACCACGGTGCGCGGCCGGGGGAGCACCGTGCGCGCGGTGAGCCCGCGCTCGTCCACGGTGACGGTCCAGGGCCCGAGCGTGAGTCCGACGAGGCCGAGGACCGCCGCGATGGGCACCGCCAGCGCGGCGGAGCGCGTCAGCAGGGCGACGGCCGCGACGATCGCGACACCGATGGCCGCCGCGAGCCACGGCCTGGTGAACGCGACGATCCCGGTCCACGACGCCCCCGCGGTGCCGGCCAGCCGTGCGCGGGGTGCGTCCGCCGGCACCCGGGCCGTGGCGGGCAGGGGCGCGTCCCCGGGCGTCAGCACTGCGGCGAGCACCCCGAGCACCAGGCCTGCGGCGACCGCGACGAGCGGGACCAGGCCGAGGTCCGGCGCCTGGCGCCAGTCGGCCAGCCCGCGCTGGACCGCCAGCGAGCCGACGACGAGCGTGCCCAGGAAGGTGGCGAACCACATCCCCAGGAAGGCGGCGGTGCGGCGTACCACCGAGGTGCGCCCCATGAGCAGCCCGACGAGCCAGGCGACCAGCGAGAACGCGACCACCGTCACCACGAGGACCGCGAGCGTGCCGCCCAGGGACGAGGACCCGTCCGGGCCTGCGGCACCCCAGTGCGACGCGACCGGGTGGGGCAGGTCGTCGCGCCACGACAGGACGACGAGCACCGCCACCACCAGCAGGGCGAGCGGCACGGCGAGCGTCCAGACGGTGGTGGCCAGGCGGTGGGACGGCGGCGACGGGCGGGACGGGCGCACGGCAGGCCCGGGTGACGGCATCGCGGAACGCGTGGGCATCGGCTGACCTCCGCCTCCAGCCAACCACCGCGCGGTGGGTTCAGTCGCGCAACGCGGCGACCACCGCGGGCAGCATCCGCGGGTCCGTCTGCACCAGCAGCGTCGTCACCGCCGTGCCGCGCCAGGCGGTGGCCTGGGCACGCACGTCGTCGGCGGTTCCCACCAGCGCGATGTCCCGCACCAGCTCGGTGGGCACGGCCGCGGCGGCGCCGGCCCGGTCACCTGCCGCGTACCTCGCCGCGACCTCGTCGAGCGCGCCGCCGTAGCCGAGCCGGACCAGCGCGTCGCGGTGGAAGTTCGCCCCCGCCGCGCCCATCCCGCCGACGTACAGCGCGACGAACGGTCGCACCGCGTCGGCGGCAAGCTCGACGTCAGGGCCGAGCACCACCGGCACGGTCGCGGCGACCTCGAACGCGTCGGACGGCCGCAGCCCCGCCTGGCGGCGGGCGAAGCCGTCGGCGAGCTGCTGGCGGAACTCCCCGTCCAGCCGGGGTGCGTAGAACAGCGGCAGCCACCCGTAGGCGATCTCGGCGGCCAGGGCGACGTTGCGCGGGCCCTGCGCCGCGAGATGGACCGGCAGGTCGGCGCGCAGCGGGTGGACGGTGGACCGCAGCGCCTTGCCGAGACCGGCCCCCTCGCCGACCGGCAGGGGCAGGCGGTAGAACTCGCCGTCGAACCGCACCGGCGCCTCGCGGGCCAGCACCTGACGCACAACCGCGACGAACTCGCGGGTGCGCGCCAGTGGCCGCGGGTACGGCTGCCCGTACCAGCCCTCCACCACCTGCGGCCCCGACGCCCCGAGGCCGAGGACCGCACGGCCCCCGGACAGGTGGTCGAGGGTGAGCGCCGCCATCGCGGTGGCGGTAGGCGTGCGGGCCGAGATCTGCGCGACGGCGGTGCCGAGCCGCACCCGAGTGGTCCGCGCGCCCCACCACGCCAGCGGCGTGAACGCGTCCGAGCCGTAGGCCTCGGCGGTCCACACCGAGTCGAGGCCCAGGCCGTCCGCCGCGGCGACCGCCTCCGCGACGCCCGGCGGCGGCCCGGCGGACCAGTACCCCGTGTGGAACCCGATGCGCATGGGCGACCTCTCCGTCGAGGAGGGCCAGGCTACCGACCCGGCCCGGAGCCGGCGCGGAGCCGGCGCGGCCGCCCGCGCGTCAGATGTAGATCGCCGGGTCGTCCGCGTACTCGTCGGCCGAGGCCGCGTGGAAGCGCACCGTGGCCGGCACGCCGACGGCGGCCGCGCCCGGCGGCACGTCGTGCACCACGACCGCGTTCGCCCCGATCTGCGCGCCGTCCCCCACGTACACCGGGCCCAGCACCTTGGCGCCCGCGCCGATCATCACGCGGTCGCCGATGGTGGGGTGCCGCTTCCCGTGCCGCATCGACGTGCCGCCGAGCGTGGCGCCGTGGAACATCACCACGTCGTCGCCCACCTCGGCGGTCTCGCCGATGACCACACCCATCCCGTGGTCGATGAACAGCCGCCGGCCGATCCGCGCACCGGGGTGGATCTCCACCCCGGTGGCGGCGCGGACCAGCTGGGAGAACAGCCGGGCGGGCAGCCGCAGGGCCGGCTGACGCCACATCAGGTGGGCCACCCGGTAACCCCACACCGCGTGGACCCCGGGGTAGCCGAGCGCCACCTCGAGCCGCGAACGTGCGGCCGGGTCGTGGCCGTGGGCGGCCTCGAGGTCCTCGCGGAGGGCGACGTGCAGGGGGGGGCGCGTCATCAGTCGAGCAGGTCCTGGTAGAGCACGGTCGACAGGTACCGCTCGCCGAAGCTCGGGATGATCGCGACGATGAGCTTGCCGGCGTTCTCGGGCCGGTTGGCCAGCTGGATCGAGGCGGCGATCGCGGCGCCGGACGAGATGCCGACGAGCAGCCCCTCCTCCTTGGCGGCGCGGCGCGCGTACGAGATCGCCGTGTCGGCGTCGATGTCGATGACCTCGTCGTACACCGTGGTGTCGAGGATCTCGGGGACGAAGTTCGCGCCGATGCCCTGGATCTTGTGCGGGCCGGGCGCGCCGCCGTTGAGGATCGGGGACTCGGCCGGCTCGACGCCGACCACCTGCACGCCCGGCTTGCGCGCCTTGAGCACCTGCCCGACGCCGGTGATGGTGCCGCCGGTGCCGATGCCCGCGACGAAGATGTCCACCTGCCCGTCGGTGTCCGCCCAGATCTCCTCGGCGGTCGTCGTGCGGTGGATCTGGGGGTTGGCCTCGTTGGCGAACTGGCGGGCCAGGATGGAGCCCGGCCGCTCGGCGGCGACCTGCTCCGCCCGCGTCACGGCACCCTTCATGCCCTCGGACGCCGGGGTGAGGATCAGCTCGGCGCCGAAGGCCCGCAGCAGCGCGCGGCGCTCCTTGCTCATCGACTCCGGCATGGTCAGCACCACGTGGTACCCGCGGGCGGCGCCGACGAAAGCGAGCGCGATGCCGGTGTTGCCGCTGGTGGCCTCGACGATGGTGCCGCCCGGCTCGAGTGCGCCGGACGCCTCCGCGGCGTCGACGATCGCGACGCCGATGCGGTCCTTGACCGAGCTGGCGGGGTTGTAGAACTCGAGCTTGCCGACGATCTGGGCCGGCGCGCCGTCGGTGATCTTGGTGATGCGGACGAGCGGGGTGTTGCCGATGAGCTTGGTCGCGTCGTCGTAGATGCGGGACATGGTCTTCCTCGTGGCTGTCTGGGTGGGTGTGGGGACGTGCAGCGCAGGGCGAGCGCTGACCGCACGCGGACGGGAGGTCCGGGGCGCCCGCGGCATCGGCGGGCGCGAGGGGTCGGCGCTCTACAGACAGAGACAGCAGCGCGCGGTGGAGCGCGCGGGGAGGGAGCCGGCGTGCCGCACGCTCATCGCTCTCCTCCTGGGTGGACGGAGTCGCCGTCCTGTCCGGACGACGCTAGCCGTAACACCGGCCGCGACGCAAAGGTTCCCGCCCGACGGCCCGGCGGCCCGACGGGCAGTCGAGCAGCTGAGCAGCCGACGGCTGCTCAGAATTCGTAGTCGAACGTGAGCCGCAGCCGGTCGCCGCGGAACACGATGGTCGAGTACTCGAAGGGCCGCTCGTCGTCGTCGGAGATCACGTCGTGCAGGAGCAGCGCGGGGTCGCCACGGTGCATGTCCAGCTGCTTCGCCTCGGCGCCGCTGACCGCGACCGCCTCGAGGTGCTCGTTGACGTGCCGCATCGGCAGGCCGTAGCCGTTCTCGAGGATGACGCAGAGCTGCTCGGAGACCACGTCGTGCTGGTCCAGGCCCGGGGCGAGGGCGGCCGGCACGTGGGAGCGGTGCAGGCTGATGGGCTCGCCCTGGACCGACCGGACCCGCACGATGACGTAGATCTCGTCGCCGCGGGCCAGGCCGAGCCTGTCGCGCGCCACGGACGTCGCCGCCTCGCGCTCGAACGAGACCAGACGGGTGGTGGTCGAGTAGCCGAGCGCCTCCAGCTGTTCGCGGATGCCCCGGTACGCGGGCGAGACCGCGCTGATCTTGGTGGGCGCGACATACGTGCCCTTGCCGGGCACCCGGAGCAGCAGGCCGTCGTTGACCAGCTTGGTCAGCACGCCGCGCACCGTCATGCGGCTCAGGCCGTACATCCGGTTGAGCTCGTTCTCCGACGGGATGCGCTGGTTGGGCTGCCACTCGCCGCTGGTGATCTTGCCGGACAGGATCTGCTCGAGCTGCGCGTAGAGCGGCACCGCCGAGTCGCGTTCCAGCACCTCGGTCATGGGACCTCCCCTCCTGTCGGCGCATCGTAGCGAGCGCGCGGCCGGCCGGGCGGGACCTCGGTCGATTCCGGCCGCTCCAACGCTGGCCGTTCGTGATTAGACCTGTCTAGACTGCACCCACTTGGCGGGTTCTCACCGCCGGTCCACGACGAGGGGGTCGCGATGATCGCGTCGACGTCGGCTCTGGCCCGGCACGGCCGCGAGAACGGGTACGCCGTGCCTGCGGTCAACGTGCTGGACGACATCAGCCTGCGGGCGGTGGTCTCGGCGGCCGTCGAGGCGGCCGCCCCGCTGATCATCCAGATCTCGGTGAAGACCGTGAAGCAGATGGGCACCGAGCTGACGACGACGACGTTCCGGCTCGCCGCGCATGACGCGCCGGTGCCGGTGGCGCTGCACCTGGACCACTGCCCGGACCGCGCGGTGATCTCCGACGTCGTCGCGGCGGGCTGGTCGTCCGTGCTGTTCGACGCCTCCGACCGCGGGCTCGCGGACGCCGAGAGGGAGACCGCCGAGGTGGTCGCCGAGGCGCACGCGGCCGGGGTCGACGTCGAGTCGGAGATCGAGAACATCGTCGGCGTCGAGGACGGGGTCGGGTCGGACGTCGCCCTCCACGCCTACACCGTGGGACAGCTGGCGGAGATCGCCGAGCGCACCGGCGTGGACCTGCTCGCCCCGCAGCTGGGCACCGCGCACGGCCAGTACCGGGCCCGCCCCGTGCTGCGACCGGACCGGGTGCGCGACCTGGTGGCGCTGACGGACATCCCGATCGTGCTGCACGGCGGGACCGGCCTGAGCGCCGAGGACTTCCGCACTTTCATCGACGCGGGCGTGTCGAAGATCAACATCTCCACCGCGGTGAAGATGGCGTACATGAAGGCCGCGGCCGCTCACCTCGACATGGCGCGCGCCAGGGACAAGTGGGACCCGCCGACGATGTTCCGCGACATCCGGACCGCCGTGCAGGACACCATCGCGACGCACATCGAGTGGTTCGGCGCCTCCGGCCACGCGCCGGACGCACTGGCGGCCGGGGTCGCCGTGGGGAGGCCGGGGGGCGAGGGTCCCCGCGGGCTGCCGAACGAGGCGGCGCGGTGAGCCCGGCGCTCGTGTTCGACTGCGACGGCGTGCTGTCCGACACCGAGCGCGACGGCCACCTGCCCGCCTTCAACGCGACCTTCGCCGAGTTCGGGCTGCCGGTGCGGTGGAGCGTCGAGGAGTACGGCCGGCTGCTCGCGATCGGCGGGGGCAAAGAACGGCTGGCCACGCTGTTCACGCCCGAGAACATCGAGCGGTACGGCCTGCCGCGGGACCCCGACGAGCAGCGGGAGCTCGTCGCGCGCTGGCACAAGGCGAAGACGGCGCGGTACACGGCCTTCATCGGGTCCGGCGTGCTGCCGGCCCGGCCGGGCATCGCACGGATCGCCGCCGAGGCGGACGACGCCGGCTGGCGGCTCGCGGTCGCGTCGACGTCCGCGCAGGCCTCGGTGGTCGCGGTGCTCGAGCACGCCGTGGGCACCGCGCTGGCCGAGCGCTTCGACGTGTTCGCCGGCGACGTCGTGCCGCGCAAGAAGCCGGCGCCGGACATCTACCTGCTCGCGCTGCGCGAGCTGGAGGCCGACCCGGCGGACGTCGTCGTCGTCGAGGACAGCGGCAACGGGCTGGCCGCGGCCCGCGCCGCCGGGCTGGCGACGCTGGTCACCGTCAGCAGCTACACCGCCGACGAGGACTTCACCGGCGCGGCGCTCGTCGTCAGCTCCCTGGGCGAGCTGCCCGACGAGCCGGCGACGGTGCTGGCCAACCCGTACGGGCTCGTCGTCGGCGGCGAGGTCCACCTGGACGACGTCGAACGCCTGCGGATCGCCGCAGGGCCAACCATCCACTGAGAAGCGACAGGAGCGAGACAGTGACGTACTCCTTCGACCGAGTCGAGTTCGTGGTGCGCACCATCACGGACACCTGCATCGCGAACGAGAAGTACTTCGGTGACCTGGACTCGGTGGTCGGCGACGGCGACTTCGGGTTCTCCCTGGCCCGTGGCTTCGAGAACGTCCGGGACCAGTGGGACTCCTTCGACCGCACGGACATCGGCACGTTCCTGCAGAAGACGGCGATCGTCATCACCGGGCGGGTCGGCGGCACGTCGGGCCCCATCTGGGGCACGGCGTTCCTGCGGGCGGCCGGCGTCGCCAAGGGGAAGGTCGACCTGACGGGCGAGGACGTCGTGGCGATGCTGCGCGCCGCGATCGAGGGGATCAAGGCGCGCGGCGGGGCGTCGCTGGGGGACAAGACCCTGCTCGACGCGCTGTCCCCGATGACCGACACGATCGAGGAGCGGCTGGCCGCGGGCGACTCGTCCGCCGAGATCCTCAAGGCCGCCGCGGTCACCGCCCGGACCACCGCCGAGGCGACGAAGGAGCTGGAAGCCAAGCGTGGCCGCGCGTCGTACACCGGCGAGCGGTCCATCGGGTCGGTCGACCCGGGTGCGATCGCCGTCGCGGTGCTCGCGGAGAAGATCGCCGAGTCCTGGTGATCAACGTCCCCGGTCGCCGTGCGCGGCGGCCGGGGCAACCGTCGGGGTGAGGACCGTGCACTCCGGCTGCGCACGTGCTGGACAACACGACGATGTGGAGGCGGCAATGAAGAAGTTCGTGAACGACCCCAAGAACTTCGTCCCGGAGATGCTCAAGGGCATCGCGCTGGCCAACCCGGACACGTTGCGTTACGTGCCGGAGTACAACCTCATCATGCGGGCAGAGGGCCCCCGCAACGACAAGGTGTCGATCATCCAGGGGTCGGGCTCCGGTCACGAGCCGGCCCACGTCATGGTGGTCGGCAAGGGCATGCTCGACGCGGCCTGCCCCGGGGACGTGTTCGCGGCGCCGCCCATGGAGTACGTGCTGGAGACCACCAAGCTGCTGAAGTCCGACAAGGGCGTGCTGCTGCTGGTCAACAACTACACCGGCGACAAGATGGCCTTCGAGATGGCCTCCGAGCTGGCCGAGGCGGAGGGCATCAACGTCAAGACCCTGTTCATCAACGACGACGTCGCGGTGCAGGACTCCACCTGGACCATCGGGCGTCGCGGCGTGGCGGGGAACTTCTTCGTCATGAAGGCCGTGGGCGCCGCCTCCGAGGCCGGGGCCGACCTCGACGAGCTCGTCCGCATCGGCTAGAAGGTCAATTCGGTGACGCGCACCATGGGCATCGCCCTGACCGCGTGCACGCCGCCCGCCAAGGGCTCCCCGCTGTTCGAGCTGGCCGACGACGAGATGGAGGTCGGCGTGGGCATCCACGGCGAGCCCGGCCGTCGTCGCGCCAAGCTGCTTCCCGCCGACGGGATCGTCGACGAGCTGCTCGACGCCGTGGTCCCGGACCTGCCGTACAGCTCCGGCGACGAGGTGGCGCTGATGATCAACGGCCTCGGCGGCACGCCGATCAGCGAGCTCTACCTGCTCTACGGGATCGCCCACGAGAAGCTGGCCGCCAAGGGCATCACGGTGTGGCGCAGCTACGTCGGCGAGTACTGCACGTCCCTGGAGATGGCGGGCGCCTCGCTCACGCTCGTCAAGGTGGACGACGAGATCAAGAAGCTCCTCACGGCCCCCGCGGAGATCGCGGTCCGGGTCTTCTGAGCGAGCCCGCCGGGGACGAGGGGCGCAGGTCGCGGCGAACGGTCGCCGCCTGCGCCCCTCGTCTGCCCGTACGCTGGGGACCGGCCGGGCGCGAGCCCGCGGGGTGTAGCGCAGCTTGGTAGCGCATCCGCTTTGGGAGCGGAAGGTCGCGAGTTCGAATCTCGCCACCCCGACCGAGCTCTCGGAGGTCTTGTGCCCGACCATCGCACTGCCGCCCTCGTCGCCGCGCTGCGTGCGGCCGGGTGCGTCTTCGCGGAGGACGAGGCCGCGCTGCTGCTCGAGGCGGCGGCGTCCGACGAGGACCTGGTGGCGATGCTCGCGCGGCGCGTGGCCGGCGAGCCGTTGGAGCACGTCGTGGGCTGGGCCGGGTTCGACGGCCTGCGCGTCGCGGTGGAGCCCGGGGTGTTCGTGCCGCGGCGCCGGTCGGAGGCGCTGGTGGCGGTGGCCGCGGGACTCGTCGGGCCGGGTGCCACCGTGCTGGACCTGTGCTGCGGCTCGGGCGCGCTGGGGCTGGCGGTGGCGACCCGCGTGCCGGGAGTGAGGCTGCACGCCGCCGACGTCGACCCGGTCGCGGTGGGGGTGGCGCGGCGCAACCTGGCACCGGTCGGGGGCGTGGTCCACGAGGGCGATCTGTTCGCCGCGCTGCCGCCCGCGCTGGCAGGCACGTTCGACCTCGTCGTCGCCAACGTCCCCTACGTGCCGCACGACGAGCTGGCGCTGATGCCGCGCGAGGCGCGCGACTTCGAGCCCGCCGCGGCGCTCGACGGCGGGGGTGACGGCCTGGACCTGCTGCGGCGCGTCGCCTCGGGGGTGCGGACCTGGCTCGCGCCGGGCGGGTCGGTGGTGACGGAGGCCAACCCCGCCCAGGCGCCCGCCGCGCTGGCGGCGCTCGTGTCGGGAGGCCTGGTGGCGCGCGCCGTGGCTGCCGAGGACGACGACGAGACGGCGGTGCTCGTCGGCACTCGGCGCGCAGGGTCCGACGGGCGTGGCGGCGGCACCGGGTACTAGTACCAAGGTCCGATGGCGGGCACGACCCGTGGTGGTGGGTACTGGGGCATCGAGCAGGACCGACCTCGGGAGACGACCATGAAGAAGCGCCTGATCCTCGTCGTGGCGGGCGTGATGCTCGCGGCGAGCCCGGCCGCCGCCGGCGCGATCGGCAACACCAGCCTCAGCCACCGTGTTCCCGTGTCTGGCCCGACGGTGACCACCCGGCCCAGCGACGACCTGCCGGTGGCGGCCTCGCCGTCGCCGACCACGAGTGGGATGCCGACCCCAGGCATGGGCCACGACGCCGGTGACGACCACGGCGGCTTGGTGCCCCGTGACCAGCGCACCGAGCCCGGCGACGACCGCGACGGCGCCACGACGCCGTCGCCCACCGTGCCAGGGCCCAGCGTGGCACCGGTCACGACAGACGAGCCCGGCGCGAGCCACGACGCCGGTGACGACCACGGCGGCCTGGTGCCCCGTGACCAGCGCACCGAGCCCGGCGACGACCACCCCGGCGACGCCACGCGTCTCGGCGACGACGACGGGGCGGGCCACGACGCCGGCGACGACCACGGTGGCTCGCGCGACGGAGGGGACGACGCCTGAGCAACGGGAGGGCGACGGGGCGGTTCGGGCGCCCGTCGCGCCGCGGGCACGTACCGTTGCCGCCATGCCGGACGAGGTGGTGCTCGCCCGAGCCGGACGGCGCGACGACCCCGACCGGCCGGTGCGCACCTGGAGCGTCGTCGCCCAGGTGGCGGCCGCGGGCCTCGTCGTCGTGGCCCTGGTGGCCGTGGCCGGCCTGGCGGTGAGCAGACGGCTGGCCGAGGCGGAGGCGGTCAACGACGCCGCGCACGTGACCGACCTCCTGGCCGTCGCCGTGGTTCAGCCCGCGCTCGACGAGCGGTTGACCGCGAGGGACGCCGACGCGATCGCCGCGATGGACACCGTGGTCCGCGAGCGCGTGCTGGGAGACGCGATCGTCCGGGTCAAGATCTGGGCGGCCGACGGCACGATCCTGTACTCCGACGAGCAGCGCCTGGTGGGCAACCGCTACCCGCTCGGCGACGACGAGCTCGCCGTGCTGCGCACCCCCGCGACGGTGGCGGAGGTCAGCGACCTGACCAAGCCCGAGAACGCCTACGAGCGGGGCGAGGGCCGGCTGCTCGAGGTCTACCGCCCCGTGTGGACCCCGGGCGGCACGGAGGTGCTGTTCGAGACCTACTCGCGGTACGGGGTGGTCACGGAGCGTTCGGGCGCGCTGTGGCGCGGCTTCGCGGGCGTCACGCTGACGAGCCTCCTGCTGCTCGTCGTTCTGCTGCTGCCCGTGCTGTGGGCGCTGCTCGACCGGCTCCGGCGGGGCCAGGGCCAGCGCGAACGACTGCTGCGCCGCGCGGTCGAGGCGTCCGACGCCGAGCGGCGCAGGATCGCCGCGACTTTGCACGACGGCGTGGTGCAGGAGCTCGCCGCCGCGTCCTTCGGCGTGGCCGGCACCGCCGACCGGCTCGCCGCCGAGGGCCGCGAGGACCTCGCCGCACCGGTCCGCGTCGCCGCCGCCACGATTCGCGCCGGCATCCAGGGGCTGCGATCCCTGCTCGTCGACATCTACCCGCCGAGCCTGCGCCAGTCGGGGCTCGAGGGGGCGTTGCGGGACCTCGTCGGGAGCCTGGCGCGCCGCGGCACCCCGGTTCGGCTCGAGCTACCGCCCGAGGGCATCGGCGAGCTGTCCGAACGCACCGAGCAGGTGGTCTACCGGGTCGCCCAGGAGTGCCTGCGCAACGCGGTCGCGCATGCTGGCGCGCAGCTGGTGGGCGTCGCGGTGACGAGGCGTGACTCGGCCGTGATCCTCGAGGTGTCGGACGACGGGGTGGGCTTCGACCTGGCGGCGCAGACGGCGGCCCCCGCGCAGGGTCACTTCGGTCTGCGGCTGCTGGTCGACGTCGCGCACGAGGCCGGCGCGGAGCTCTCCGTCGCTACCGCGCCGGGGCTGGGGTGCCGCTGGCGGCTGACCGTGGAGGACGCATGAACGAGCCCGTCACCGTGCTGCTGGTGGACGACCACCAGCTGCTCCGGCACGGCCTGGCCACGCTGCTCGACGCCGCCGGAGGGATCCAGGTGGTGGCCCAGGCGGGCGACGGCGCGTCGGCGGTGTCCCTCGCGGTGGCCTCGCGACCCGACGTGGTGCTGATGGACCTGTCGATGCCCGGCATCGACGGTGTCGAGGCGACCCGCCGGCTCCTCGCCGAGCTGCCGTCCGCCCGCGTGGTGGTGCTGACGGCGTTCTCCGACCGCGAGCGCGTCGGGGCGGCGATGGACGCCGGCGCCATCGGCTACCTCCTCAAGGACTCCGAGCCCGACGAGGTGGTGGCGGCGGTGCGGGCCGCCGCCCGCGGCCACGTCCCGCTGGACCCGCGGGTCGCCGGCGCCCTCCTGCCGTCCGCGACCCGCTCGCCGCTGGACGATCTGAGCGCCCGCGAGCGGGAGGTGCTCGAGCTGCTGGCGCAGGGTCTGGCGAACAAGCAGATCGGCCGGAGCCTGGGCATCAGCGAGCGGACGGTGAAGGTCCACGTGGGTCACGTGTTCCGCGCCCTGGGCGTCGCGGACCGGACGAGCGCGGCTGTGTGGGCCACGCAGCACCTGCCGAACCGGTGAGCGCGAGCCGCACCCGGGCGGCGCGCGCTCACCGGCGGTGGCTCCAGGAGCGCGTCGCGGTGTCCGGCTACCCGGTGGCCGCCGGCCCCGCGCCGGCGCCGAGCGTCGCGTCCGGCGACAGCCGGCCGTCGTGGATCTCCAGCACGCGGTCGGCGTCGCGCAGCAGCAGGGGGTCGTGCGTCGCGACCAGCGCCGCCATGCCCTGGCGGTGCACCAGGTGGTGCAGCAGGGCCATGATCTCCAGGCCGGTGGCCGAGTCGAGCTGGCCGGTGGGCTCGTCGGCCAGCAGCACCGCGGGGGACCCCACCACCGCGCGGGCCAGGCCGACGCGCTGACGCTGGCCTCCGGACAGCTCGCCGGGCCGATGACGCGCGTGGCTGGTCAGCCCCACCGCCGCGAGCGCCGCGGCGACCCGCTCGGCCCGCTCGGCGGCCGGCACGCGCAGCAGCCGCAGCGGCACCTCGACGTTCTCCTCGGCCGTCAGCTCGGCGACCAGCCCGAAGGACTGGAAGACGAATGCGACCCGTTCGCGGCGCAGCGCCAGCAGCGCCGGCTCGTCCAGCGTCGCCAGGTCGGCGCCGTCGAGCAGCACCCGCCCGGCCGTCGGCGCGTCCAGGCCGCCCATGAGGTTGAGCAGCGTGGTCTTGCCCGAGCCGGACCGCCCTCGCACCGCGACGAGCTCGCCCGCGGCGACGGAGAACGACGCGTCCACCACGGCGCGCACGGCCCCACCCGGGGAGGCGAACGTCCGGGACAGGCCGACCGCCTGCAGCGGCGCGCTCACTCTCGGCCGTCCTCGCCGGCCTCGCCGTCGTCGCCGGTGGGGCCGTCCCGGCCGTCCCCACTGTCTCGGCCGTCCCCGCTGTCCTGCCTGTCCTGCCTGCCTTGGCTGCCTTGGCTGTCGTGGCTGTTCGTGCCCCGGTGCACCTGGACGTGGTCCGGCTCGAGCGTCAGCCGCACGCGGTCGGCCAGGCGCAGCCGCTCCACGTAGTCGTGCGGCAGCTGGAGCCGCCCCACCTTGTCGATGACGGTGAACTCCTCGGCGAGGTGCTGCTCGCCGCCGCTGCGCACCACCTCGGTGGATACCCGGCCGTCGCGGATCTGCACCGTGCGTGTCACGTGGTCGCTGACGGCGCGGTCGTGGGTGACCACCACGGTGGTGACGCCGAGCTCGCGGTTCACGGCGTGGATCGCCTCGAACACCTCGGCCGAGGTCGCCTCGTCGAGCTGGCCCGTCGGCTCGTCGGCCAGCAGCACCCGGGGCTCGTTGGCCAGCGCGACCGCGATCGCGACCCGCTGCTGCTGGCCACCGGACATCTGGTCCGGTCGGCGCCCGGCGAGCTCGCCGACCTCCAGCAGCTCCAGCAGCTGCCGCGCCCGCCCGGCCCGGTCCTTGCGACCCGCGAGCAGCATCGGCAGCTCGACGTTCTGCGCCGCGGACAGGTAGCCGAGCAGGTTCTCGCCGGTCTGCTGCCAGACGAAGCCGACGACCTCGCGCCGGCACGACTCGCGGCCACGGCGGTCGAGCGCCCCGAGGTCGTGGCCGCCGACGCGCACGTAGCCGGCGCTCGGCACGTCCTGTGCGCCGAGGATCGCCAGCAGGGTCGACTTCCCGGAGCCGGACGCGCCGACGACGGCGACGAGCTCGCCCTCGTCGATGCGCAGCGACAGGCCCTGGAGGGCTTGCACCTCGACCCCGTCGCCGCGGTAGACGCGCCAGAGGTCCTCGCAGACGATCACGGTCGTTCCTCCCCGGCTCGCAGGACGACGGCGGCGCTGCGGCGGGCGGCCGCCCACGCCGAGACCAGCACGGCTCCTGCGGCGGCCAGCAGCACGGCCCCGAGGGCCACCGCGAGGCTGGGGCCGATCACCAGGTGGGGCTGCTCGTCGCCACCGGTGAAGGGTCGCACGTCGATCGAGGTGAGCAGCAGCTGCGTCAGGCCGAAGCCCAGGGCCGTGCCGGCCAGGACGGCGACCGCCACGGTCGGCGTCGCCTCCCACAGCACCAATCGGAGCTCGGCCCGCGGCGGCAGCCCCATGGTCCGGAGCACAGCGACCACGCGGGTGCGGCTCGCCGATCGCGCGGCCAGCGCCAGCGCCACCGCGAGCATCGCGGCGAGCAGCCCGGCGATCACCACCACGAGGATCCCGGTGCTCAGCGCCCGGGCGGTGGGCGCGGTCCGCAGCTGCTCGAGCTGCTCGTGGGCGGTGGCGACGGCGACGCCGGGACCTACGACGTCGCGGACCGCCGCGGCGACGGCGACGGGATCGGCGTGGTCGTCGAGGGCGAGGTACGCCGCGGTGGCGACGAACCGCACGTTCGTCCCCTGGAGCGTCCTGCGGTTGACGAGCATCCACGTCTTGGCGCTGGTGAGCCCGGCGGCGGCGGGGCTCCGCGTGGTGACGGTGAGCGAGAGAGGTGGTGAGGTGGTGAGCGTCGCGAGCCCGTCCGTGCCGATCGGCACCGCGCTCGCCACGGCGAGGCTGCCGACCGGAGGCACCGCGACCGCCCCCGGCACGCCCTGCTGGACGTCGGTGAGCGCGGCGTCGGCCGCGTAGAGCGTCGTCACCAGCTGGGTGTTGGCCCCGGTCCGAAGCCCGACCGACGACGTCGCCGCGACCGGTGCCACCTGCCTCACGCCGGGGACGGCGCGCAGGGCGGCGACGTGCGCGTCGTCGAGACTGCCCAGCACCCGGACGTCCGCGCCGACGTCCCGCAGCGCCGCCGTGGTGCGGCCGGCGTCGATGGTGGAGGTCACCAGGACGCCGAGCAGCGCCACCGCGGTGCCGGCGACCATCGCGACGGAGGCGACCACCGGCTGTGGCTGCCGTGCGGCGAGCATGGCGCCGAGAGGGGCGACCAGGCCGTCCCGGCGGCGGAGCCTGGCGGCGAGCGGTCGCAGCAGCCAAGGGACCAGCCGGGCGCACACCAGGGCGGCGACGACCGCCAGCAGCAGCGGCGCCACGACGGCGAGCACGTCCGTGCCCCCTCCGCCGCCGCCGCCACCGCCACCGGTGCCGCGCGCGACGAGCTGGACCACGGCGGCCGTGGCGAGGACGGCGGTGGCGATCTCGACGGCCACCCGGGGCGCAGGCGCGCTGCGGGGCGCCGGCGACGCCGTCGCCAACGCCAGCACCGGGACCAGCCCGAGTGCGGCGGGCGCGAGCCACCACCACGGCCCGACGTGCGCCGGCACGAGCGCGCCTGCCAGGAGCCCGCCGGCGGCTGCGGCCGGCAGGCAGACCACGGCCGCCTCGGTACCCAGCAGCAGGCGGTGCTGCACGAGCGAGGCCCCTCGCAGGGCTGCCAGCAGATGGGCGCCGCGCCGGGGGCCGACGACCACCTGGGCGGCGAGCGCCAGCAGCGCCAGCAGCACGCCGGCCGGTGCGGCCACCGCCAGCGCCAGCACCGACCGGGCCGCGCTCGCCCGGGCGAGGACCTCGTCGATCCGTCCGGGTGCCTCGGTCGCGAACGCGCCGGTCTGGCCCCCGCCGAGCGGCACGGCGCGCAGCTCGGTGCGCAGCTGCTCGGCCAGCGCCCCGGCGTCGGCGGCGTCGATCCGGTCGATCTGGAGGGGGTACCACAGGCGCGATCCGGCGTCGGGCGTCGTCTGCGTGACGGTGCGCAGCCCCGCGCCGGCGGAGACGAGGCCGCGCGCCGTGACCGTGATGCCGTTGGTGTCGACGACCACGCTCGGCCGCAGCAGCGTGGCCGAGCTTTGCCAGTAGCCGGAGCCGGGGTCGTCCGGCTGGAACGTGCCCACCAGCACCACGTCGAGCGGCCGCTCGCCGTCGGGGCCGACGCTGCCGGCGGAACGGGCGTCCCCGACGCTCCACCGCATCTGCTGCGCCGACTCGACGGACATCGCGATCTCGAGCTGCAGCGGTGCATCCGCCCCGACGGGCGGCTCATCGAGCGCCGGAGCGCGGCCGTCGACGATCCGGGCGTGGTCGAGGAGCTGTGGAGCGCTGGCCGGCTGCACGGACATCTGGTCGCGGTCGGCGACCGCCGCGTCGGGGGTGAGCAGCGGCTTCCACTCCATCCAGTAGCCGGGGTCGCCCAGGACGCTGCGCAGCGGTTCGGGCAGCCCGGCGCGCTGCCGCGCGAGCGACGCGGACACCTCGGCCCACGGATCGGTCTGCTCCGCCGCGCCGGCGCCAGCTGCTCCACCCGGCACGACGGCGGTGCCATCGGCGTAGCCGGCCACGTCGGGGAGCGGCACCTCGAGCGGCACCCGGCCCGGTGCCGTGGTCGGGTCGACGAAGGAGCTCGACGCGGCGCCCAGGTCGCGGCGCAGCTCCGCGGTGGTGGTGGCGGCCAGCCAGCGCGGCCAGACCATCGCCAGCGCCGACGTCAGTGCGACGACCACGGCGAGCACGGCCCAGCGGGCACCGGACAGGCGCAGGTGGCGCAGCAGCAGCCTGCCCCAGGTGAAGTCGGCCGTCGTGGCCGGCGGGGCCGTCGGGGCTGTCACGGCACGCGCCTGACGACGAGGTCGGCCGTGGCCAGGGCGGCGCCCGCACCGAGGGCGCACGCGACGAGCAGGGCAGCGACGAGCCCGGCGGGCCCCGCCGCCGCGCGCCCACGGCCGGTCGACGAGGTGACGGCCGACGAGGTCGCTGCGGGCGGGACCGTGTCGGCCCGCCGCGCCACGACGTCCGATCCGAGCAGGACGGCACCCACCAGCGCCGCGCCGACGGTCGCGCTGGTCCACGCGGTGCGCACCGTCGGATCGCCCGCTCGCACGGCGTAGAGGGCCGCACCGCCGACGAGCGCGCCGAGAGTGGGGGCCAGCCAGGCGCGGTGGAACGGGAGGCGCGCCGGGAGGCGGGCACCGGGCAGCCCTCCGTCGCGCCCGGCCGCCGGACGCGACCGCAGGCGCGTCGTCACGAGGCCGACGAGCATTCCGCAGCAGACGAGCAGCAGCGCCGGGGCAGCCTGCGCGGCGGCGTCAGGCTCGTCGGGCGCGCGCAGCAGTCGCCACACCGCCAGGCCGGTGCCGACGGCGAGGACCGCGACGAGCGCTCCCGTCAGTGCGCTGCGCGACCGCCCTCGCGCGGCGTCGACGGGCAGCCGGCGCAGGCAGGCGGCGAGAGCGGCCACCGAACCCACGATCGCAACCACCGTCGCAGTTTCCGTCGCGGTGACGGCAGCGACACCAGTACCGAGTCCAGTACCGAGGCCAGTACCGAAGCCAGTACCGAGGCCAGTACCGCCGACGACGGCGCTCAGCGCCCACCCCACGCCACCGCCGAGGCCCGCCGCCAGCAGCACGCCCGAGGCGTCGCGCCGTGCAAGGCGCCGGCGGCGCGCTCCTCGGGCCAGGAGTCGCTCGCGCTCGCGTCGGGTCCGGACCTCGACGGTGGCGGCCGCGGCAAGCAGTCCCAGCACCCCGGCGGCGAGCGCTGCGCCGAGCGCCGCGCGCGCGTGACGTCGCGCCGCGAGTGCCTCGTCGGCGATCGCCGCCAGGGCCGGGCCGCCGTCGGCCTCGACGGTCGAGCCCTGGACGATGGCGCCGGAGGCGGCGAGCGCGTCCGGGACGGCCGCGAGGCCCTCGGCCAGCCGCGCCAGGTCGTCGGCGGTCAGGCCCGCGGCGGCGGGTACCA
>DASWOL010000099.1:0-2031 GCA_036398695.1 Cellulomonas sp.
GCGACCGACGGCGAGTGGACCCGGCGCCGGGTCCCGGACGCACGGACGGCCCACAGCATCGCGCGGGACCTGGGCATCCCGGTCTACGACGTCCAGCGCACGGGCTACCCGCAGCGGATGCGCGACTGGAACAGCCGGCAGCGCGCCGAGCGGGAGAGGGCCGCGCGCGAGCGGGCGGCCCGCCGGCCCGACTCGGTCTAGGCCCTCGGCGCCGGGCGGGCTCGCCGGGCGCCGCCGGGCGCCGAACGGTCGAAGGACCCCGCTCCGATGGTCGGAGCGGGGTCCTTCGGGCTGTCCTGGTGGCTCAGCGAGCGCCTGCGCGGCCCTCGACGAGCGCGAGCAGCGTCCGCACACCCACACCGGTGCCGCCGGTGGGGGTGTAGCCGAACGCCGTCTTCTCGTTGAAGGCGGGCCCGGCGATGTCGAGGTGCGCCCACGGCGTCGAGCCGACGAACTCCTGCAGGAACAGCCCCGCGGTCAGCATCCCGCCGAACCGGTCGCCGATGTTGGCGATGTCGGCGACGCGGGACTTCATCCCGGCCTTGAGGTCGGCCGGCAGCGGCATCGGCCAGAACTGCTCGCCTGCGGTGCCCGCGGCCTCGACGACCTCGGTGCGGGCGGCGTCGGTGCCCATGACGGCCGAGACGCGCGGGCCGAGCGCGACGAGCTGCGCGCCGGTCAGGGTCGCGATGTCGATGACCAGGTCCGGGGACTCCTCGACGGCGGCGACCAGGCCGTCCGCCATCACGAGCCGGCCCTCGGCGTCGGTGTTGAGCACCTCGACGGTCTTGCCGCCGCGGATCGTCAGGACGTCCGACGGGCGCTGGGCGGTGCCCGACGGCATGTTCTCCGCGAGGCACAGCCATGCGGTCACGGCCACGGGGAGCTCGAGCTGCGCGGCGGCGAGCACCGTGTGCAGCACCGCGGCGGCGCCGGCCATGTCGGACTTCATCGCGTCCATGCCGGCGGCCGGCTTGATGGAGATGCCGCCGGAGTCGAAGGTGATGCCCTTGCCGACGAGCGCGACCTTGGCCGTCGGACGGGAGGGGGAGTAGGCCACCTTGACCAGGCGGGGCGCGCGGGCCGAGCCCTGGCCGACGCCGAGGATCCCCCCGTAGCCGCCCGCGGCCAGCGCCTTCTCGTCCAGCACGGTGACCTTGACCCCGCGGGCACCCGTCTCCTTGACGGCTGCCTTGGCCGCGTCGGCGAAGGCGGCCGGGTACAGGTCGTTCGGGGCGGTGTTCACCAGGTCGCGGGTGGCGTGCACCGCGGCGACGACGATCTCGGCGCGCGCCAGCGCCTCCTTGGCCGCGCGGTCGCGGGTGCGGGAGGTGACGATCTCGATGGTGGCGACGGCGGCGGTCCTCACGGCGGCCTTGGCGTCCCGGTAGCGCGCGTAGTCGTAGGCGCCGAGCAGGGCGCCCTCCGCGACCGCGGCGAGCTGGGCGACGTCGTCGGCGGGCAGCGCCAGCGCGACGGACGACACCCCGGCGAGCTCGCGCGTCGCGGCACCGGCGGCACGGCGCAGGGCCTCCGGCTCGACCGACCCGTCGGCGGCCCGCGCACCCACGCCGGTCAGGACCAGGAGCTTCGCGGCGATCCGACCGGCGGACGGCAGCTTGTGCACCTCGTCGGCCGCACCGGTGATGCCGAGCGTCGGGGTCAGGGCCGTGATCTCGGCGCGGGTCTCGGCCGGCAGCCAGTCGGCGTCGAGGATCGTGGGGCCGGCGTCGGTGGCCACGAGGGCGACGACGACGGCGTCAACGGTCAGGCGGGCAGGGTTCTTGGTGGTCAGCGTCGCTCGGGGCACCCGTCGATGGTAGTCCGCGCGCCACGGAGGGTGTCGAGGCGCGGCCGGTCGTGCGCCGGTCGTCGCCCCGCCGGCCCGCCACCGGACAGGCCGCCGGCCCGCCACCGGACAGGCCGCCGGCCGGCCGCCGGGCGGTCACCGGCCCGTCGCTGGCGGGGCGTCCGGTGGCTGCCGGTACGGTGGGTGACCGTGATCGGTGCCCTCACCGCGGTCGTCGCCGC
>DASWOL010000100.1:0-2752 GCA_036398695.1 Cellulomonas sp.
CCTGCACCGACGAACTCACACCCCGGCGGCAGCCCCGTGCGACCGTCCTCCCCCATCGACGCGATCGCCGACGCGTACGTCACCACGTACGCCGCCCTGGACCCGATGACCGCGACCGTGCTCGGCATCCCGGGCCACGACGACCAGATGACCGACCTGTCCCCCGCGGGGCACGAGGCGCGCGCCGAGGCCACCCGGAGCACCCTGCTCGCCCTGGACGGCCACGCCGCCAGCGACGACGTGGACGAGATCACCCTCGCCGCCATGCGCGAGCGTCTCGGGCTCGACGTCGAGCTGCACACCGCGGGCGAGACCCTGGCCGACCTGAACAACATCGCGTCCCCCGTGCAGTCGCTGCGGGATGTCTTCGACCTCATGCCCACTGCCTCCCCGGACGACTGGGCGAACGTCGCCAAGCGGCTGCACGACCTGCCCCGGTCGGCCGCCGGCTACGTCGAGTCGCTGCAGCT
Organism: Cellulomonas sp.; assembly: GCA_036398695.1. Classification (GTDB taxonomy): domain Bacteria; phylum Actinomycetota; class Actinomycetes; order Actinomycetales; family Cellulomonadaceae; genus Cellulomonas. The sequence goes on from DASWOL010000100.1 coordinate 471, forward strand.
CGCGGCCTCCCGCGGCCGGGTCGCGGCGGTCCGCCAGGTGCGCGAGGTCATCGCCCAGGCGGAGGAGCTCGCCGACCCCACGTCCTCGTTCTTCAGCGCCTTCGTCACCGGCCCGGAGGCATCCGCGGCGCTCGACGGCGCCCCCGGCGGCGCGGCGCTGCGCAGCGACCTGGAGAGCGGCGCGGCCGCCGCCCGGCAGGCCTACGCCGACCTGGCGACGTTCCTGCGCGACGAGCTCGCCCCGCGTGCCCCGCAGGCCGACGCCGCCGGCCGCGAGCGGTACAGGCTGTGGTCCCGGTACTTCCTGGGCGCGACCGTGGACCTCGAGGAGACCTACCAGTGGGGGCTCGAGGAGCTCGCGCGGGTCGTCGCGTAGCAGGAGCAGGTCGCCGCGCAGATCGCCGGTCCGGGCGCCACCGTCGAGCAGGCCGTCGCCGTGCTCGACGCCGACCCGAGCCGGACCCTGCACGGCACCGCCGCCCTCAAGGCGTGGATGCAGGAGACCTCCGACGCCGCGATCGTCGCGCTCGACGGTGTGCACTTCGAGATCCCCGAGCCCGTGCGCACGCTCGAGTGCCGGATCGCACCGACCCAGAACGGCGGCATCTACTACACCGGCCCGAGCGACGACTTCAGCCGCCCCGGCCGGATGTGGTGGTCCGTTCCGCCCGAGGTCACCACGTTCAACACCTGGCGGGAGAGGACGACCGTCTACCACGAGGGCGTCCCCGGCCACCACCTGCAGATCGGCCAGGCCGTGTACCAGCGGGCGACCCTCAACACCTGGCGGCGGCTCGCCTGCTGGGTGTCCGGCCACGGTGAGGGCTGGGCCCTGTACGCCGAGCGGCTGATGGCGGACCTGGGCTTCCTCGACGACCCGGGCGACCGGCTGGGCATGCTCGACGGCCAGCGGATGCGCGCCGCGCGGGTGGTCCTCGACCTGGGGGTGCACCTGGGACTCGCGGCCCCCGAGCGCTGGGGTGGCGGGACGTGGGACGCCGACAAGGCATGGGAGTTCCTGCGGGCCAACGTCAACATGCCCGAGGCGTTCGTGCGGTTCGAGCTCAACCGCTACCTCGGCTGGCCGGGGCAGGCGCCGGCGTACAAGATCGGCCAGCGGCTGTGGGAGCAGACCCGCGACGCCGCGGCCGCCTCGGCCGCCGCACGGGGCGAGGTCTTCAGCCTGCGCGACTTCCACGCCCGGGCCCTCGGCCTCGGTGCGCTGCCGCTCGACGTCCTCAGGGGCGCCCTGGCCTGACGACGACGGGGCCCCGGCGCCGCCTGTCGCCGAGGCCCCGTCGTGCGACGAACCGATCGTGCGGAGCACGTGACTCGTGTGGCTGGTGGTACGCAGGGGGCGCCGCGGCACCGGGCAGATCGGACTTCTGTCACGCGCTCCGCACGAGCGGTGGCCGACGGTCGGCGCGGGTGGTCCGGGGCGCGGGTCGCAGCGCCGCTCAGTTGAAGAGCGAGTAGCCGTACTTCGCCATCACGACGGCGGCGAACAGGATCAGGAACGCGACGGTGACGAACCAGTCGTTGCCGCCCGCGACGAACCGGCGCAGCGAGTCGCCCGCGGAGCCGGGTAGCCGGATGTGCCCGTCCATGATGTTCCAGCGGGTGAGCCCGGCCCAGACCAGCGTCGTCGTGACGGTGATGAGCAGGCACCAGGGGCACAGCGCGCCGATCACGAAGTACGACTGCGTGAACAGCCAGAACGCGAAGATCAGCCCCAGCGTGTAGACGACCTGCGCGGCACGCATGAACCAGCGGGGGAAGGTCACGCCGCCGATGGCCGCCACGGCGATGGTGATGACCACGCACTCCGCGGCGATGCCGAGGAACGCGTTGGGGAAGCCGAACAGGTTCGCCTGCCAGGTGCGCGCCACGGTGCCGCAGCTGATCACCGAGTTGATGTCGCAGGACAGCGACGCGTCGGGGTTCTCGGCGATGCGCAGCGCCTCGATGGACAGCACGAACGACGTGAACAGGCCCAGCGCGCCCGAGATCACCATCTCGATGGCGGTCCGGCGGCGCCACGGCGGGGTGTCCGAGGCACGGGGCGCGCGCGCGGTGGTCGTCAGGGGGCCGACCAGGTCGGCGTCGGGATCCAGCACATCGGTCATCGTCGCATCGTCCTCGCTCGGGGGTACGCCCGATCATCGGCAGCCGCACCAGGATCTCATGAGGGACGTACGTCCCCACCGGGACCCGAGCCGGGACCCGAGCCGGGACCCGACGGTCGCCCGGGCGCCGCTCGGTAGGCTGCCCGCCGTGACCCG
>DASWOL010000101.1:0-2943 GCA_036398695.1 Cellulomonas sp.
GATCGACGTCCGCCACACCGTGCCGCCGACGGTCACCTCCACCCGCAGCGAGCCGAACCCGTGCGCGAACGCGCCGGCCCGCTCGTCGATCTCGTCGGAGAGGTCCGGCGGCACACTGACGAAGGTCCAGCGGTCGACTCGACGCGCCTGCCACTCCCACAGGGGTGCGTCGAACTCGTACTCCAGGCTCACGCAGGCGATCCTGCCGCACGGTTCCGACAGCGGCGCGGCCGGGCAGCGGGTCCGAGGACGCTCGTCCATCCGTGATCGCCGAGGACAGACGAGGTACGACGACGCGCCGTCTCGGCGGCGTCCCAGGGCGAACCGGGAGCGGCACTTGGTCCCACGACCGGCCGCCACCGCCGGTCTAGGTTGGCAGGGTGGCCACCGAAGACCTGATCCGCACGGACGTCGCGGAGGAGATCGTGGCGTACCTGCGGGCGGGGACGAGCGTCAACGTCGTCGGGACGCGGTCCTCGGGACGCAGCACGGTGCTCACGCGGGTGACCGACCAGCTCACGCGGGACGGCCTCACGGTGACCCGGGTCGCCGGGGTCCGGGCCCTGCGGGACCGGCCGCTCAGCGCGCTCGCCGTGGCCGGTGTGGCGATGACGCCGTCCCCGAACAACCTGCACATGCTGATGTCGGCGGTGTCGGACCTCGAGGAGCTGATGTCGGCGACGCCGTCGGTCCTGGTGATCGACGACGCGGACGACCTCGACGCCACCACGATCGGCGCGATCGCCTCGGTGCACGCGCGGCTGCGCACCCCGCTCCTGCTCACGACCCGCCCTGGCAGCCACCGCCAGTCCGACGCGGCGGCCCTGACGACCGAGCTGCAGCCGGGGGTGCGGGTCGCACTGCCGCCGCTGCGGTTCGACGAGGTGCACCGGCTCGTGCACGAGCTGCTCGGCGGCCCGGTCGACCTGAGCGCGGTCGCGCGGATCGCCACGTCCTCCGGCGGGCTGCCCGGGCTGGTGCGTGCGATGGTCGACACCGGGCGCACCGCCTCCCGGCTGGCGCCGCGCGGCGGGCTGTGGGTCGCGCGCGGCGACCTGTGGACCACGCCGCTCGCGCAGTCGGTCGAGCCGTTCCTCACCGAGCTCGACGAGTCGAGCCTCGACGCGCTCACGCTCCTGGCCTTCGCCGGGACCCTGCCCCTCGAGGCAGCGCTGCGCTCCGTCCCGCCGGACAGCCTCACCCGGCTGGACGACGCGGGCCTGGTCCGGGTGGTCGCCGAGGGCGCCCACGCGGTCGTGGGGGTGTTCCCTCCGCTGGTCGGCGACTACCTCACGCACGAGGGCACGGCCATGCGGCAGCTGCTGCTGCGCGACCGGCTCGCCACCGCGAAGGAGCTCGCGGCGAGCGCCCCGGGGCAGGCCGGCCCGCCGCGACGGGGACCGGGCGGCGACCCGCTCCTCAACCACCACCTGGCGCAGCACGGCCGGGACCGGCTCGCCGCTGCACGCCGGGCCTGGGAGTCCGCGCCGGTGCCCGCGCACGCGGTGCCGCTGGTCGAGGCGCTCCTGGGGGCGCAGGCACCACCGCACGAGGTCGACGCGGTGCTCGCCTGCACCACGGCGGACGCGGACGACCCGGCCTCGCTCGCCGCGCTCACGGTGTGGACCGCGCTGTACGAGGGGCTCACCCGCGGACGGCTCGAGACCGCGCAGGAGATGCTGGGCCGCCAGCGCCGCGAGCTGCCGGCCTTCGACGGCCTGCTGCGCGCGGCCGAGGGCCACCTGCGTGTCGTCGCCGGCACGATCCCGCCGCCGGACCTGCTCGCCGACCCCGCCGACGACGAGGACGAGCTCTCCCGGGACGCGATCCTGGTCGTCCGGGCCGAGGCGCTCGTCGCCGCGGGCCGCGCCCAGGCCGCCCTGGACACGCTCGGCGGGTTCGCCTCCGCCCACCCGTGCCTGCAGCAGAGCGCCGAGGTCACGCGTGAGCTGGCGCTGCTGTACACCTGCGAGATCGAGACCGCCGTCGCCGCCGCGCTGACGAACGTCGAGCGGTGCCGGGCCGACCTCGACGCGGTCGGGGTCGAGGCCCATGCGTACGTCGCCGGGCTGGGGCTGGCGCTCCGGGGCAGGCTCGTCGAGCTCGACGACCTGATGTCGTCCGTGCTGGCGCTCGCCCCCACCCCCGTCCACCAGTCCCACGTCCAGACCGGCCTGCTGTCCCTGGCGGCCGACGCGGCCAAGTGGCAGGGGCGCCACGCCTACCAGCGCTCGCTGGCCCTGCAGTCGGGCGCCCTCGCCCGCCGGCGCGGCCCGCACCCGGGGATGGCCGCCGACGGCATCGTGGCGCAGATGCACGAGGGCGACGACGAGGCGATCGCCGACCAGCTCTGGGAGCTCGCCGAGGACCGGCTGGCCGACGGGTTCGCGCCCGCCGGGATCATCGCCGGGGTCTCGGCCATCGAGCGTCGGCCCGACCCCGAGCGGGCGGCCCGGCTCGTCGCGGCCGCGCGGTCGTGCGACTCCCCGCTGTGCACGCACCTCGCCGCCTACGCCGTGGCGATCGCCTCGGGCGACCCCGGGCAGCTCGCCCTGCTCGAGCCGCGGCTCCTGGGCGCTGGCCTGCGGCTCTACGCCGTGCGCACCGCCGTGGCCCGCTCCCTGACCATGCTCACCTCGGGCGACGTCGCCGGGGCCGTCGAGCAGGCGGACGCGGCCTGGAACCAGGCGGGCCTGCGCGGGCGGGACCTGTGCGGCCTGTTCCGGCGGTTCGACCGCGCCGTCAGCCTCACCGCCCGGGAGCGGCAGATCGCGGTGCTGGTCGCGCGCGGCATGAGCTCCCAGCAGATCGCGACGGCCAAGGTGCTCAGCGTCCGCACCGTCGAGAACCACATCTTCAGCGCGTGCCGCAAGGTCGGCGTCGACTCCCGCGAGGGGCTCGCGCACGCGGCCCAGACCTGGCTGTCCTGCGCGATCGAGTGAG
>DASWOL010000102.1:0-6414 GCA_036398695.1 Cellulomonas sp.
GGACGCCCCCGGACCCGCGGCCACCGTCGAGGTCGCGCGGGTGGCCGGCGCCCAGGGCCACACCGACTTCGTCACCGTGCGCGTGCCCGGCACCCACGGCCGCACTGCCGGCGGCGCCGCCCCGACCCTGGGGATCATCGGCCGCCTCGGCGGCGTCGGCGCCCGGCCCGAGCTGATCGGCTACGTGTCCGACGGCGACGGCGCCACCGCCGCGCTCGCCGCCGCCGCGAAGCTCTTGACCATGCACACCCGCGGCGACCGGCTGCCCGGCGACGTGATCGTGTCCACCCATGTGTGCGCCTGGGCGCCGACCCGACCGCACGTGCCGGTCCCGTTCATGGACTCCCCCGTGGAGGTCTCCGCGATGAACGAGCACGAGGTGCACCCCGAGATGGACGCGATCCTGTCCATCGACACGACCAAGGGCAACCGCATCGTCAACCACCGCGGCATCGCGATCTCCCCGACCGTGCGCCAGGGCTACATCCTGCCGCCGAGCCCGGACCTCGTCGACCTCCTGGAGTCGGTGTCCGGCGAGCCCGCCCACGTCTTCGCGCTGTCCACCCAGGACATCACGCCCTACGGGAACGACCTCCACCACCTCAACTCGATCCTGCAGCCCGCGGTGGCGACCCCGGGGCCCGTGGTCGGCGTCGCGATCACCACCGTCACCGCCGTGGCCGGCTGCGCCACCGGAGCCAGCCACGAGGTCGACATCGCCCTCGCCGCGCGCTACGTGATGGAGGTGGCCAAGGGTTACGGCAGCGGGGTCCTGCAGTTCCACGACGAGGCCGAGTTCACCGCGCTGCAGGGACGCTACGGCAGCGCGGCCCACCTGCAGACGCTCGGTGCCGGGGCGCCCGCATGAGCACGCCGGCTGCCGAGCCGCCCGTGCTGTCGATCGAGCACCTCTCGGTGGACATCGAGACCTCCCGCGGCACCATCCACCCGGTGCGCGACGTGAGCCTGCACATCGGCCGTGGGGAGATGCTCGGCCTGGTCGGGGAGTCCGGCTCGGGCAAGAGCGTCACCGCCATGACGATCACCCGGCTGCTGCCGCCGCGGTCGACGCACGTGACCCAGGGCCGGATCCTGCTGGACGGGCACGACCTGGTGCCCGTGAGCGAGCGTGAGATGCGCACGGTCCGCGGCAAGGAGGTCGCCATGATCTTCCAGGAGCCGATGACCGCCCTGAACCCGGTGCTCACCATCGCCGACCAGGTCACCGAGCCCCTGCGCCGGCACCTGGGCATGCACCGCAGGGCCGCCCACGAACGTGCCCGCGAGCTCCTCGACATGGTCGGCATCCGGGACACCGCCCGGGTGCTGGGCGACCATCCCTTCCAGCTCTCCGGCGGGATGCGTCAGCGCGTGATGATCGCGATGGCCATGGCGTGCGAGCCCCGGCTGCTCATCGCCGACGAGCCCACCACGGCCCTCGACGTGACCACCCAGCTGCAGATCCTCGATCTGATCGTCGAGCTGCAGGAGGCGCACGGCACGTCGGTCCTGCTCATCACCCACGACCTCGGCGTCGTCGCGCAGACCTGCTCGCGGGTGGCCGTGATGTACGACGGGCAGCTCCAGGAGACCGCGAGCGTGTGGGACGTCTTCGCCCGACCGCAGGCCGAGTACACCCGCCGGCTGCTCAGCTTCCTGCCGCAGGGCCGCCGCCACGCCACGTCCGACGGCGTGGAGCCGGACCAGCCGGCCACGATGGTCGCGGAGCCCGCCCTCGCGGCACCGCCGCAGGACCGCGGCACCGGCGCACGCCCGCTGCTCGAGGTGCGCGACCTCGTGAAGACCTTCCCGGGACGCGGACGCGCCGGGGCGCCGGTGCACGCCGTGCGCGGCGTGAGCTTCGACGTGCCGCGCGGCAGCACCGTCGCCATCGTCGGAGAGTCCGGCTCGGGCAAGTCGACCATCGGGCGCGCCGTGCTCCGGCTGCACGAGCCGACCTCCGGCTCCGTGACCTTCGACGGCACCGATCTGCTCGGCCTGGACGCCGCCGGGATGCGCGCCATGCGGTCCCGCATGCAGATCGTCTTCCAGGACACCTACGCCACGCTCGACCCGCGCTGGACGGTCGGCCGGCTGCTCGCCGAGCCGCTGCGCCTGCACACCGACCTCACCACGTCGCAGGTCCAGGACCGGGTGGTGGAGGTGCTCGACCTCGTCGGTCTGGACGCCGACCACGCCCAGCGCTTCCCGCACGAGTTCTCCGGCGGTCAGCGCCAGCGCGTCGGCATCGCCCGAGCGCTGCTGCTGAACCCCGACCTCGTCGTGTGCGACGAGCCGGTCTCGGCGCTCGACGTGTCCATCCAGGCCCAGGTGCTCGACCTCATGAAGGACCTGCAGGCCAGGCTCGGCCTGACCTACCTGTTCATCTCGCACGACCTGTCGGTGGTCGAGTCCATGGCCGCCCGCATCGTCGTGATGAGCAACGGCCGGGTGGTCGAGCAAGGACCCACCGAGCAGGTGCTCCACCGGCCGCAGCACCCGTACACCCGCGCCCTGCTCGCGGCCGTGCCCGTCGTCGACCCCGCCGAGCGCGCCAGCCGGGAGCAGCGCCGCGAGGTCGTCGCCCGCGGTCTGATGGCTGCGGACGACGTGGCCGACGAGGGAGGGCAGGCCGCGTGAGCGCCCCGCTGCTCGGCCTGGTCACCATCGGCCAGGCACCCCGGGTCGACCTCACCCCGGACGTCACCGCGGTGCTCGCCGGCCTCGCCGTCGTAGAGCACGGCGCCCTCGACGACCTCGCGCCCGAGGCGCTCGGGACGGTCGCCCCAGACCCCGGCGAGGCCCCGCTGGCCTCGCGGCTGCGCGACGGATCCGGCGTGGTGATCGGCCACCGCGCCCTCGCCCCGCTGCTCGCCGGCGCCGTCGCGCGATGCGCCGCCGACGGTGCGGCCGCCGTGCTCGTGCTGTGCACCGGCCACCTCGGCGCCATCGCCTCCGACATACCCGTCCTGTACGCCGAGCCCCTCGCCCAGGCCGGCGTGCGCGGCATCATCGGCGCCGACCGGCTCAGCATCGTGAACCCGATGGCCGATCAGGTCGCCGAGGCCACCGGTCGCTGGTCGTCGGTCCTCGGCCGCCCGGTCCTCGGCGAGCACGCCAACCCGTACACCGAGCCCACCGAGGCCGTCGCGCGCGCCGCGGCCGCGCTGGCCGCCCAGGGCGCGCAGTGGGTCTTCCTCGACTGCGTGGGCTACTGCGAGGCCATGCGCGAGGCGGCGGCCGAGGCGAGCGGCCTGCCGGTCCTCCTCGCCCGCACCCTGGCGGCCCGGCTGGCGGCGGAGGCCGCCCTCGCCGTCGGACCGGCGGCCATGCCCGGTAGATCCGCGTCGTCGAACGCCGCACCGGGACCGTCGCGGTGCTGCTGACCAACCGCGTGCACCTGCGCCGGACGGAGGTCGCCGCGGTGGACACGGAGCGGCGACGGGTGGCCGACGTCGCCTTCGACCGCCCCTCGGCTTCCGTAGCCTGAGGCCGAGGGCCTCACGGCAGCCCCGTCAGCGCGTCAGCGGATGCCGTGGCGACGCAGCTCTGCCGCGAGCTCGGTCGCGTGGCGCACCAGCACCTGCGCGACATGCTCGATGACCTCGGGCGTCGCGCGCTCCAGTGGCATCGAACAGCTCATCGCGTCGGTGGCGGGCAGGCGGTAGGCGATCGCCACGGCGACGCAGCTCAACCCGAGGGTGTTCTCCTCGACCTCCACCGCGTACCCCTGGGTGCGCACCTGGGCGAGGTCCGCGGCCAAGGAGGGCAGCGAGGCGTGCGTCCGCGGGGTGATCGACTCGAGAGGGTCGGGGCCGACGACGACCGCCACCTCGTCGTCGCTCAGCTCGGCGAGCAGCACCTTGCCCAACGCCGTGGTGTGGGCGGGCAACTCGCGGCCGACCCGTGAGCTGGCACGCCGCGGGTGGAGCGTCTCGCGCGTGGCGAGGTACACCACGTGCGCACCATGCAGGCGAGCGAAGTGCGCCGTGTAGCCGACCTCCTCACGCACCGCCTCCAGGTGGGCGACGGCGAGGGGCAGTGCCGGGTCACGGTCCAGGTAGGCGGTGCCGCACAGCAGCGCCCGGTGGCCGATGCGGATCTGGTCGCGCTCGACGTCCCGCTCCAGCCATCCCGTCGCCAGCAGCGTGTTGACCAGCTGGTGCAGGGAGGAGCGGGGGTAGCCGGTGATCCGATGGAGGTCGGCGACGGTGAGCGGGCCCTCGGCGCGGCTCAGCAGCTCGAGCACGTCGACGGTGCGCTGGGCGGACTTGACCAGCCGCTCGTCGTTCGCTCCTGCGGGCATCGCCAACCCCTCTCCCGGCCGTCGGTCTGCGGTGCGGCACGGGCATTGACCGGACGGCTACCAGAGATTAACATCCAGACGAGTCCACAAATGCGATCACTGTCTACATATGCGGAGAACGAGATGACGGAGAGTCCGGCGACGAAGCCGGGGGACGCTGCTGTGCGCCTCTTCCCGCTACCGGTGGTCGCGGTGATGCGGGCACCGGATGCGCAGCACTTCGCGCGTGCCGTCGAGGTCCTCATCGAGGCGGGTGTGCGCTCCTTCGAGCTCACGATGACCACCGACGGCGCGCTGGCCGCCCTCGAGCACGCGCGGTCCCGGTTCGGCGACGGCACGATCCAGATCGGGATGGGAACCGTGCGGTCGTCTCGCGACGCCGAGCGTGCGCTGGCCGCCGGGGCCGAGTTCCTCGTCAGCCAGGTCAGCGAGCCCGAGGTCGCGCGCACCGCGGCCGTGCACGGGTGCTCTTACGTGCCCGGCGCCCTCACCCCGTCCGAGATCGTCGCCGCCTGGCGCCTGGGCGTCCCGGCGGTCAAGGTCTCTCCGATCGGACCCGTCGGCGGCTGGCGGTACCTCCGGGAGCTCGTCGGCCCGCTGCCCGGGGTGGCCCTCATGCCGACCGGCGGCGTGCTGGTGGAAGAGGTCGCGCAGTACCTGAGGCTCGGTGCCTACGCCGTCGGCGTCAGCCGGGACCTGTTCCGGGACGTCCTGGTGCGGGGCGACGGCCTGGACGGGCTCGCCGAGCGTGGACGCGTCGCCGTCCGAGGGGCCGAGGAGGCCGCTGCGTGACGACGGCGGACGTCGTGGTCGCGCTCGACAAGCTCAAGGGGTCGCTGACCGCGGCGGAGGCGAGCGCCGCCGTCGCCGAGGGCCTGCGTGCACACTCCGTGCTGCGCGTGGTCGAGGCTCCCGTCTCTGACGGCGGCGAGGGCACCGTCGAGTGGGCGGTGCGTGCGGGCTTCTTCCGGGTCGCCGTGGACGTCACCGGACCGGACGGGCAGCCGGTGCGTGCCGCCTACGCCCGACGCGGCGACGCCGTCGTGGTCGAGATGGCGCAGGCGAGCGGCCTCGCGCTCAGCACGCCGCCGCACCGCCCTCTGACGGCGACCAGCCGCGGCACCGGCGAGCTAGTCCGCCACGCGCTCGAGCACGGCGCCCGGCACGTCGTCCTCGGGGCGGGCGGCAGCGCCACCACCGACGGTGGCGCCGGCCTGCTCCAGGCCCTCGGGGCACTGCTGCTCGACGCCGCCGGGCACGCCGTCCCGCCGGGCGGCGGTCCCCTGACCCGCCTGCACGACGCCGACCTGCGACCGCTGCAGGAGCTGCTCCGCGGCGCCGAGATCGTCGTGGCGACGGATGTCGACAACCCGCTGCTGGGCCCCGACGGCGCCGCGGCCGTCTTCGGACCCCAGAAGGGTGCAGGCCCGCAGCAGGTCGCAGCGCTGGAGGACGGGCTCGCCGTCCTCGCCGACGTGCTCGCCGTCGCCAGCGGACGCGACCTGCGTAGCGTGCCCGGTGCGGGTGCCGCCGGCGGTCTCGGCCTGGCCGCGCTCGCCTGCCTGGGCGCGCGGCGCGAGCCGGGATTCGCCCACCTGGCTCGCCTGACCGGGACCGACGACCTGATCCGCGGCGCCGGCGCCGTGGTCACCGGGGAGGGGTCCCTGGACCGGCAGAGCCTGCGGGGCAAGGCGCCGGTGGAGGTCGTCCGGCTCGCGCACGAGGCCGCCGTCCCCGTCCACCTGGTGGTGGGCCGCTGCGACCTGACGCGGGAGGAGCTGCGGGCGCTGGACGCCGCGAGCCTGCACACGGTGCTCGGGCTCGCAGCCGGTCCGGCAGCCGCGATCCGCGAGGCGAGGCGATACCTCGTGGAGATCGGCGGACGCGTCGCCCACCTGATCACGGACGGGCAGGCGACCACCGATGCCGCCCCGACCACCAGCACAACCACCGACGGAGGATGAGGACCATGGCACGCATCACGTTCATCGGGACCGGGATCATGGGGGCCCCCATGGCGGGCCGCCTGATCGAGGCGGGCCACAGCGTCCTCGCCGTGGACCACTCGGCGCGGGAGAGGCTCACCCGGCTGCGCGAGCGTGGCGCCG
>DASWOL010000103.1:0-3671 GCA_036398695.1 Cellulomonas sp.
CTGGTCGTTGTTCAGCTCCCGGGTCTGCACGCGCAGCGAGTTGGAGCCCACCGTGGTGACGCGGGCGACCTCCTCGGTGTCGATCGTCGCCACCGCGTCGATCGCCTTCTGCTGGTCCCGGTCGGCAACCCCGCTGATGACGAACTCGGACCCGCCACGGAACTCGATGCCAGGGTTGAGGCCCGGCTTGAACAGCAGCACGATCGCGGCGATCACGAGGAGGCCTGAGACCGAGTACCACCAGCGCCGGTGGCCCACGATGTCGTAGGACCGCTTGCCCGTGTAGAGGTCGTTGCCCCACTGGGCGAACCCGACGGCCATCAGTGCTCGTCCCCCTCGGTGGTCGTGGACTCGTCGTTCGCGACGGCCACGTCGGGCAGCGGTGCTGCCGTGGCGGCCTTGCGGGCTGCCGCGCGGCGTTCGGCGATCGTCATGCCGGCGCCGCCATCGGCGCCCCCGCCGACGGTCACCGGCTGCTTGGTCGCCGGCCGCCCGGCCACGCCGCCGTCGTCGGGCACCGTGGCGCCCGGACTGCGTGGCGTCACCACCACCCGGCCGCGCCCGGCGTACCGGACGCCCTCGACGCCGAGCCGGCGCGGGTCGAGCCCGGAGAACCGGTGGCCCTCGGAGAAGAACCGCCAGCCGGAGATGATCTCCATCATCGGGTGGGTGAAGAAGAACACGACCACCAGGTCGATGATCGTCGTCAGGCCGAGCGTGAACGCGAATCCACGCACGCTGCCGATCGCCAGGAGGTAGAGCGCCGCCGCGGCGAGGAAGTTGACCGTGTCGGACGCCAGGATGGTGCGCCGGGCGCGCGCCCACCCGTGCTCCACGGACGCCGCGAGCACCCGGCCGTCTCGCAGCTCGTCGCGGATGCGTTCGAAGTACACGATGAACGAGTCCGCCGTGATGCCGATGGCGACGATCAGTCCGGCGACGCCGGGCAGCGACAGCCGGTAGCCCTGCAGCCACGACAGCAGCGTGATCACCAGGTAGGTGATGATCGCGGCCAGGACCAGGGACGACACCGTGAGGAAGCCGAGCAGCCGGTACTGGACCAGCGAGTAGACCACGACGAGGACCAGCCCGATCAGGCCGGCCAGGAGGCCCTTCTCGAGGGACTCCGAGCCGAGCGTCGCGGAAATCTGCTGCTCGCTCTCCACCTGGAAGCTCACGGGCAGCGAACCGAACGACAGCTGGTTGGCCAGCGTCGCGGCGGACGTCCGCGTGAACGACCCGGAGATCACCGCCTGGCCGTTGGGGATGATCTCGTCGACCGCCGGTGCGGAGACCACCAGGCCGTCGAGGACGACGGCGAACTGGTCCAGCGGCGTCTGGCCGTTGGTGTGGTACGCCGCGAGCCGGGTGGTCGTCGTGGTGAACTGCGTGGTGCCCGTGCCGTCCAGCTTGAGGTTGACCACCCAGTTGGTGCCCGTGGTGCCGTTGGGCAGCACCTGCAGGCCGGAGGTGGCGCCGGAGATGTGCTTCCCCTCGAGCTCCACCGGCCCCAGGATGAACTTGGACGTCCCGTCCTGGGCACACGTGACGAAGGCGGCGTCGGCGGGTCCGTTGACGCCACCGGTCAACTTCGCCTGGTCGGTGCAGTCGAGGGCGTCGAACTGCTTCTGGACGTCCGGCGTCACGTAGTAGGCCGCGTCGCTCGGGCTCGACGGGCCGGCCCCCTCCGCAGTCGAGGCGGTGGGACTCGGAGTCGGGGTGGGCGCCGCGGAGGTGGCGGCACCGGCGGCCGCGCTCGCCGTCGCGGTCGCCGTGGGGGCCCCGCTCGAGGCCTGCTCGGTCGCGGTGGGCGCGGGCGTCGCGCCCGACGTCGCCGCCGGGGCTGTCGCCGAGGCCGTGGGCGTCGGCGTGGCCGGGGTGGGCGCGCTCTGCTGGAGCACCGGACGGAACTCCATCTGTGCCGGGGTGCGGACCAGCTTGAGGGTGCTCTCGTCCGGGTGACCGGGCAGGGAGACGACGATCTTCGCGGTGGAGCCGGTGCCTTGGCTGGTCACCTCCGCCTCGGTGACGCCGGAGGCGTTGACGCGCTGGCGGATGACGTTGATCGCCTGGCTGATCGTGGTCGAGGTCACCTGCCCCGAGGTCTGTGCCTGCGGGACGGGGGTGAGGATCACCTCGGTGCCGCCCTCGAGGTCGAGGGCGAGGTTCGGGGCCAGGGTCGCCTTCGACCATGTGGTCCCGGCGATGAGCGCGGCTGCCATCAGCACGATGACGACGCCCAAGGTGACGAGCGTGCGCACCGGATGGCGCCGGGTAGTCGGAGCGGCCAACGTCAGTTCTCTCTCGTGCACGCACCGGCGGCGTGGCCACCGGTGGGATGAAGGCCCGGACGCGGCGCCCGGGCCGCGCGGTTACTTCGTGGTCTTGCCGTCCTGGTCGTCGCCCTCGCCGTGCGCGTCGTCGAGGGAGGACAGGTCGTCCGGCACCTCGATGTCGTCGTCGTACTCCTCGTCGTCCGCCTCGTCGACCGCGTCGTCGTCGGCGTCGGTAACCTCGGTGGTGGGCTCGATGAGCTTGGCGATCGCCGCGCGGATCCAGCGCGACTGGCTGCCGGGGGCGGACTCGAGCGTGATGTTGTCGCCCTCCACCTCGACGACGGTGCCGAGCATCCCGGAGTGCGTCATCACCTCGTCGCCCGGCTTGAGGTTGTTGCGGAACTCCTGGGCCTTGGCCTGCTGCTTCCGGGAGCGGCTCGACATGTACCACATCCCGCCGAGCAGGACGATGAGGATGATCCACACGATGGATTGCATGGCGGCGTTCGATCTCCAGAGGTGTCGGGGTGCGCCCACGCAGTCTAGGCGTACGGGCCGGTCGCTCCAACGCACGAAGCCGCGTCGAGGTTCCTGCCCGCGCGTGTCAGCCGAACAGCGCGTCCTGCGGCGCGGGTGGCACCAGGCCGAGGTGCCGCCAGGCCGGCGGCAGTGCCACCCGGCCCCGCGGCGTGCGCCCGACGAGACCCTCTCGGACGAGGAACGGTTCGGCGACGGTCTCGACCGTCTCCGGCTCCTCGCCCACGGCCACGGCCAGGGTCGTCAGGCCTACCGGCCCGCCTCCGAACCGCAGGCACAACGCCTCGAGCACCGACCGGTCCAGCCGGTCCAGACCCCGCTCGTCCACCTCGAACACCTCGAGCGCGTGCCGGGCGGCATCGAGGTCGAGGCGACCGTCGCCCCTGACCTCCGCCCAGTCGCGGACGCGCCGCAGCAGCCGGTTCGCGATGCGGGGCGTGCCACGCGAGCGTGAGGCGATCTCGGCGGCGGCGGCGGTCTCCAGCTCCACCCCGAGCAGCCCGGCCGAGCGCACCAGCACCTGCTCCAGCTCGTCGGACGCGTAGAAGTCCAGGTGGCCGGTGAAACCGAAGCGGTCCCGCAGCGGCGCAGGGAGCAGCCCGGCCCGCGTCGTCGCACCCACCACCGTGAACGGCGGCAGGGTCAGCGGGATGGCGCTCGCGCCGGCTCCCTTGCCGACCACGACGTCGACCCGGAAGTCCTCCATGGCCACGTACAGCAGCTCCTCGGCCGGCCGGGCCAGGCGGTGGATCTCGTCGAGGAACAGCACCTCGCCCTCCTCGAGCGACGACAGCACCGCGGCCAGGTCGCCGGCGTGCTGGATGGCCGGGCCGCTGGTCACCCGCAGCGGCGCGCCGA
>DASWOL010000104.1:0-4120 GCA_036398695.1 Cellulomonas sp.
GCGCTACCAGGCACGTGCGATCGAGGACCTCGCGGTGTGGCTGGCCGAGCAGGGCACCTGGGTGCCGTTGGGCGCGGCCGACGAGCAGAAGCCGGCGGCCGAGGGCACGGTCGAGGCATGGGGCCGCTCGGAGTCCAACCCTGGTACTGCGCCCACTGTGGGAGTGCCACCGGTTGGAGAACGCGTGACGTCTGGTACGTGTGCGGCGGCTGCCGCAGGCGGGCGAGCGTGACCGCGGGCAGGCAAGACCCTCGTCGTTGGTGCCGTCGAGCGCCGCGGTGCCTGGTTCGGCCGTGCCCGGCTGGTCGTCATAGGCAAGGCCAGGAGCCGCACCCTGCAACCGTCTTGCAGGACGGCATTGAACCGGGCTCAACGGTACGCACCCACGGCCCGGGCAGCGACGTCAGCGCCGTTCCCGCGGCCGGGCTGGTGCACGAGCCGGTCAGTGCCAGGCGGTGAGGGTTGCCGATGTCGGGTTGCCGCCTGGGGCCGTCGCGGAGACCGCGAGTTCGATCACGTGGCCCTGGACGACGTAGTAGTGGGTCCAGTCGTTCGCGGATGTGGGCGTCTCCGTGCGCCATCGGACGTCTCCAGTCGCCGCGTCGAGCGTGACGAGGCCGTGGGTTGCTCCGTCGGAGTAGTCCATCGACACCGTGACGCTGTCGCCGTCGGTGAACGCAGCCGTGACGGACAGGCTGGTGCTTTCGCCCAGGTCGGTCGCGTTGGTCGTCCGGTTCATCGTGGTGCTCGTCGACTCGAGGAAGCTCGCCGGATCCGTCCAGAGCGTCTTGCCGCTGGTCAGGTCAATCCCCGCGACCGCGAAGCCGATCACGACGACGGCGACCCGGCTGGTCCGAGCCGGGACGTCCATGGCGGCCAGCGTGCTGGTCCACAGCGGTGAGCCCGCTCGGTCGCGTGCCTGCAACGACTGGTCGCTGGCGGCCAGGAGGATGACGTCCGGGTGGGTGCCGTCGGTCGCCAGTGGCGACAGCACGCGGTCGGCGAAGACGGCCGTCGTGCCGTCCGGCTGAATGAGCGTCTGGGTCTGGCTGCCGCTGATGTTGTCGGTGTCGTAGCGGAGCACGCCGCCGCCGGCGTACGGCTGCCACGCCGAAACCGTGCCCTTCGGCGAGGCCGGGTCCACCGGCTGACCGGTGGCCGTGAACGCCCCCTGGATGCCGCAGCCGAAGACCACGACGAACGACGACGGTGTGCTGACGTCGAGGCTGGTGGGGTCGAACGTCGCCTGGTTGTTGGAGTCCACGACGATGGTGCCGCAGGTGCTGGCGTCCGCAACGGGCGTGAACGTCAAGGTCCGTTCCCATCGTTGCGCCCCGGTCGTCGCGTCCTCCAGCCGGACCACGGCGTCCTGCCCGGCAGTCACCGAGCCCTCGACGTGGAGATACCCGCCGGACCCGGTCGTCCCGTCGCCGTTCACACTGCCGACGACGTGCGCGTCGGGCGGTGGAGGCGTCGGGCCGGTGCGACGGACGGTCACAAGGTCCCCAGCGGCAGTCGCGGCCGCGGTGGTCACGTCCTGGTCGAGCTCCCGCGTCACAGAGGCACCGTTCGTCTGGATCACCGTGACGATCCGCCGACCGTCCGGCTGGGCGGCCGCGCACACCAGGGGGTCGACCACGGGGGGAGTCTGCGTGCCGGGCATCATCGGCCCACAGTTCGCGGCCTCGCCCACCTGGGCCTGCCAACGTTCGGTCCCGGTGCCGACGTCGAGCCCATGCAGGACGCCTCCGCGCTGCACCACGACCAGCCCGGGCATGAACGCAGGGAAGTGCGTGGCATCGGCCGGCACCGTCCATGCCGCGGACATCGGGCGGGCCAACGACAGCACCCCACCCGGCGCGGCCATCAGGGCCACGCGGTGTTGGCGCGCCTCGGTCTCCGTGGTCGCGCCCCACGCCGAGGCCGCGAGGAAGGCGACGAGGCCAACCGCGATGCCGGCACGCGCGCGCCCGAACCGAGCTCGCGCGAAATCTCCGCCCGCCGGCTCATCGTGGCGGGATTCGCCGGCTCGATGATCGCCGTCGCCGTCGACGCCAACGTCGCCGAACACCCCGAGATCGACATTCACCACTCGGTTCCCGCGCCCCCTTGCCACGGTCGCACCCTAACCGCCATCAAGGGTCGGAGAAGGGCAGATTCGCAGGAGGTGGCAGTATGCCCGCCCCGCTGGAACACCGACCCGGCCACTGCAGCGACATGAATAGGCGCTATGTGCGAAAGAGGTGTCGGGTCGGCCGTGCCGCACCCTATGGCGCTGCGGGCCCGCACGCGGCGGTGGCGCCTTGCGCTGCGGGACCACGGAGCACGACGACGTCGCCGTACGTCCCGATGACGCGGAAGCCGGCTGCGATCGCGGCGCTGTAGGCCTGCTGAGTGGTCGGGTCTCGCCACTTCTCGACCGGGTAAGGGTTGCCGGGCTCCGGCTGGGACCTGTCGAGCAGCACGTAGTCGGGCGTGGGGGCGGGCACACCCGGCACGGTGACGCGGTTGGTGCGAGTGAGGTGGGCCGCCAGGCGGTCGTCGGCCGCCACGCACGTTCCCGGCGGCACCGACGCGACGGCAGCGGCCTGGTCGGCGATGTGGCCGCCGAGGGTCCACGCCGCGCCGGTCGTCAACCGCGCCAGGGGAAACAGGGCAGCGGAGTTGCCCGCGAGCGGAAGCATCGCCGCCAACGGCACCGCGACGAGTACGCCGACGACGGCTCGGACCGTCCCGGCCCGTGCCCGGGCGGGAATCACGTGCGCCTGAATGCGGAACAGACCGTCCATGGCGCCGAAGAACAGAATCGCCCAGATCGGCGCGTTGTAGTGGAACTCCGTAGTCCACAGCAGGTCCCGATCGGAGAGGAACCTCTCGGCGAGGATCGGCAGCGCGACGAGCGTGATGGGCGATGCCAGCGGGAGCAGCAGGAGCGGCGCGAGCAGCACCAGCATCGTCACCGACTTGGTGCCGGGCACGAAGAAGTTCTGGATCACGGACCACGGGTGAGTGAGCATCGTGCGGATCGCGTCTCCCGGGCCGGACCCGAGCACGGGGTACTCCCAGTACTGGTAGCCGGTTCCGGCGAAGGCGGGGATGACCACCTCGACGAGGAGGACGAAGACGACGACGCCGACCGCGGCCGTCACCCACCCCGGCCAGCGGGGCTTGCGTGCCAACACGCGCAGCAGGCCGAGGACGAGCACGACAACGCCCATGTCCTCACGCACCAGCAACAGCAGGCCGGCGGCGACGGCGAGCTCGACGTCACGCCGCCGGTCCAGCGCGTCGATGGCCCACGCGAGGAGCGGGACGCCGAACGCGATCTCGTGGAAGTCGAAGTCCGCCATGCCCTGCAACGGCCAGCCGAGCACGTAGGCGACCGACAGTGCCGTGGCGATGTGGCCGGTCCACCGCCGCCGGGCGAAGTGCCATACCGGGATCGCGGAGACGGCGATGAGCGCGGCCTGTGCCACGAGGAGCGCGCGTGGGTCGTCCCACAGCCAGTACAGCGGAGCCAGCACGGCGATGATCGGGTGGAAGTGGTCGCCCAGGACGTTGAAGTCGATGCCCTTGAGCGGCACGGTCGGCGCGCGGAACTCGGAGTACGCGCGCACCGCCTGGTCGAAGATGCCCAGGTCGTAACCGGCCGGAAGGTACTGGCGCCAGCGGCTGACCGAGTACGTGGCGTAGACCGCGAAGGACGCCACGACGACCCACGTCACGGGGTGCCGGACCAGCAGAGCGGTGCGCCGCCACAGCCCCTGCGCGCCCCGCCTGGGCACCGGCCCGCCGTCGTCTGTCGCCACGATGGCCCGGAGTCTATCGAAGCGCACGGAGCGGGCGCCGTGCCGCTCGTCGCGCGGGACTGTCCCGGCGGAGTCGCCGAGCGCATGCTGGGGCCGGCGCGGTCCCGCCGGGGCCGCGCGGTCGGCACGGCGAGGGGAGATCGGCGATGGCGGCAGGGACCAAGGACGATCCGTGGCGGCTGACGACGGCCCCGGGCACGTCGCGGTACGAGATGTACCGCGACGGCGACGAGCTGGTGTGCCAGGTGGGGTCCACGCAGCTGCGCTACCAGGCACGTGCGATCGAGGACCTCGCGGTGTGGCTGGCCGAG
>DASWOL010000105.1:0-1659 GCA_036398695.1 Cellulomonas sp.
CGGGTTCAGCGCCCTGGCCGCCGGGATGTCGTTCCTGCTCCCCCGCCGCCCGGCCGGCCCGCCCACGCGGTAGCCCGGACCCCGCTACGGTCGCGGGAGGAGCGATCCGCACCGTCCGTGCCGAGGGAGGATGCATGAGGCTGGTCGGCTGGGGCGTGCTGTGCGGCTTCGTGGCGTTCATGCTGCCGTACACGGCGACCACCGCCGTCGGGCTGGCCCACGAGCCCGCCGCGTTCGGCTACGTGCTGTTCTCGGCACCCGTCGTGGCCGGGGCCGGGGTCCTCGTGGGGGCGTTCGGCGGCCTGCTCGCCGCGGGGATCGCCCCGCTGGCCCGGCGCGGCCGGAGCACGGCGGTGGCGCAGGTGCTCTGCACCGCGTTGCACCTGGTCGCCGTCACCGGCGTCCTGATCGGAGTCCTCGTGCTCGTCGTGGACGTCCAGGCCCGACCCGGCGCGGCCCCCGCCGTCGTCCTCGCCGTCCTCGTCGCGACCGCCCTCGCCGCCTGCGCCTTCACGCTCGAGCGACGTCGCGCTCGCGTTCCCACGCCCCCCACCGCCGATCTGGGCCGCCGCTCCCGGTGACGGGGGCGACGGCCCAGATCGATCGTGCGGACGACCGCCGGCCTCCGGCTCAGCGCCGCCCGGCCTCCGGGGCCGCGAGGTCGGCGCCGTTGGTGGCGATCACGCGCCGGTACCAGTCGAACGACGTCTTGGGCGTGCGGGCCAGCGTCCCGTGGCCCTCGTCGTCCTGGTCGACGTGGATCAGGCCGTACCGCTTGGACATCTGCGAGGTGGACGCCGCGATGATGTCCAGGCCGCCCCACGCCGTGTAGCCGAGCACCTCGACGCCGTCCTCGATCGCCTCACCGATCTGCTCGATGTGCGTGCGCAGGTACTCCACCCGGTAGGGGTCGTCGACCCGGCCGTCCGGGCCGACCTCGTCGATGGCCCCGAGGCCGTTCTCCACCACGAACAGCGGCACCTGGTACCGGTCCCACATGTCGCGCAGCGCGATCCGCAGCCCGACCGGGTCGTGGTGCACGCCCCAGTCGGTGACGTCCAGGTGCGGGTTGCGGATGCTGGAGAAGATGTTGCCGCCGGTGATCCCGTACTTCGAGGGGTCGGCCGCCGACACCAGCGACATGTAGTAGCTGAACGACAGGAAGTCGACCGTGCCCGCGGCCAGCTCGGCGGCGTCCCCGGGCTCCATCGCGACCTCGATGCCCTGCTCGGCCCACATCCGGCGCACGAACGTCGGGTACGCGCCACGCACCTGGACGTCCGTGTGCATCAGGTTGAGGTCGTTCGCCTCCAGCGCGGCCAGCACGTCACCGGGGGCGCTGGTGGCCGGGTAGTGCAGCATGCGGGCGAGCATGCAGCCGACCCGGGCGCCGGGGTCGATGGCCTTGATCGCCCGCACGGCGCGCGCGCTGGCCAGGTACTGGTGGTGCAGTGCCTGGAACGCCAGCTGCTCGCGGTTCTCCCCCTCGCGGGCGACCACGCCACCGCCGGTGTACGGCTCGAGCAGCGTCGTGTTGATCTCGTTGAACGTCAGCCAGTACGTGACCAGCGGGTGCAGCTCGCGCACCACCGTCTCGACGTAGCGGACGTACAGGTCCGCCACCTCGCGCTCCGCCCAGCCACCGCGGCCGTCCGCGAC
>DASWOL010000106.1:0-10507 GCA_036398695.1 Cellulomonas sp.
GGGACGAGACGGAGGCCACGGCGGCGACCGGAGCGACGGAAGGAACGGACGGCGTGGACGAGGTGGACGAGGCGGACGGGGTCTGCGGGCCGGACGTGACGGCGGGCGTAGGAGCTGCTGTGGGCGTGGCGGTGGGGGCCGCTGCCGGAGCCGTAGCGAGGGCGGAGGTGGGGGCAGCGTGGCCGTTGGCGACAGCCGGTGCGCCGCCCGCGGGGGTCGGCGTGCCCGCGGCGCCGGCGCCCGCCTTGCGCGCCTCGGAGGCCTGCCCCTCCGGGGTCATCGGCCGGTAGCCCTCGAAGAAGTCCCACCAGGCGGAGTCGACGCTCGACGGGTCCCGCTGGTACTGCTGGTACAACTCGTCCACGAGCCACTCGTTCGCGCCGAACTCGGCACGCAAGGAGGCGGGATCGACCTTCTGCGCCACGGGACGTTCGCCTGCTTCCAGCACGGCCGTCGACCGCGCCATCGTCGGATCTCTCGATGACAAGATTACGACCCTCGGGCCTTTAGTCCCGACAGCCGGGGATGACGAGCGGGGGCGGCGAGGTGGTAGGGCCCGCCGGGCCGCCGGGGCTGCGCGAGCCTGACCGCGCCTGGACGGGCCTGAACCGGCCTGAACCGGCCTGAACGGGCCTGACCCAGCCTGAACTGGCCTGAACGGGCCTGAGCAGGCCTGAACCGGCCCGACCCGGCCTCACGCCTGTGGGGTCGCCGTGGCGCGCTCGCGGGGAAGCGTGACGCGCATGGTGCAGCCGGAGGCGGTGTCCGCCACCTCGATCCGGCCGCCGTGCAGCTCCACCGCCCAGCGGACGATCGCCAGGCCCAGCCCCGTCCCGCCGGTCGAGATCTGCCCGGTGACCGCCGGGGTGTTGCCGCGGACGAACCGCTCGAACACGTGCGCGCGTTCCTGTGCGGCGATCCCGGGCCCGTTGTCGACCACGTCGATGCGGACGGACCGCCCCACGGGCTGCGCCACGAGCTGCACCACGTCGTCCATCGGCGAGTGCCGCACCGCGTTGTGCAGCAGGTTCGCCACCACCTGGTGCAGCCGCTCGGGGTCGGCCGGGACCGTGAGGTCGGGCGGCGTCACGCTGACCTCGAACCGGACGCGCCGCGGCGCCCCCACCAGAGCGGCCTCGTCGGCCGCCTCCTGCAGGAAGCCCGCCAGGTGCAGCTCCTCCACGTCCAGCGGTACGTCGCCGGCCTCGAGGCGGGACAGGTCGAGCAGGTAGGTGACCAGGCGGCCGAGCCGCTCCGTCTGCGCGAGCGCGGCCTGCATCAGCGGCGGGTCGGGCTCCACGACGCCGTCGACGACGTTCTCGAGCTGAGCCTGCAGGGCCGCCACGGGTGTGCGCAGCTCGTGCGACACGTTCGCCACGAGCTCGCGCCGGAACCGGTCGGACTGCTGCAGGTCGTCCGCCATCGTGTTGAAGGCCGAGGCGAGCTGGCCCACCTCGTCGCGGCTCGTCGCGCGCACCCGCCGGCTGTAGTCCCCACCGGCCATGGCGCGCGCGGCGGTGGTCATCTCCCGCAGCGGGGAGGTCATCCCGCGCGCCAGCACCTGCGTGAGGATCAGCGACAGCACGATCGCCAGCGGCAGCGTGCGCGTGGGGCCCAGGTGGCGGTAGAGCCCGATCCACGTGATGAACGCCGCCATGGTGACCGTCGCGGCGACGAGCACGCCGAGCTTGACCTTGATCGAGGAGACGCGGTCGAGCGGCCGGATGTCCGGCAGCCGGTCCGCCATGGGCCGCCGGTGCCGGGGCGCCCCGGCGTGCGGCACGGGACCCGTCGGCGTGGCGTCGGGCGGCAGGGCGTCCGGCGGCATCCGAGATGCCGCCGCGGGGGGAAGTGCTCCCGTGCTCACGGCTCCACGTCGGCGTGCGGCGCGCCGGCCGTCTCGTCCACCGGCTCGAACGCGTAGCCGACGCCGTGCACCGTGCGGATCAGGTCGGAGCCGAGCTTGCGCCGCAGCGCCTTGACGTGCGAGTCGACCGTCCGGGTGCCGCTGGCGTCCACCCAGTCCCACACGTCGGCCAGCAGGCGCTCGCGCGTCAGGACGGTGCGGGCGTTGGTGGCCAGGGCGGCCAGCAGGTCGAACTCCGTGGGGGTCAGGTGCACCTCGTCGGCCCCGCGCAGCACCCGGCGCTGGGCCTGGTCGATCGTCACGTCGCCCACGACGAGCGGGGGCTCGGGCTCGTGCACCTGGCCGGTGCGCACGGCCGCGGCGGCCCGCTCCTGACGGCGCAGCAGCGCCTTGGTGCGGGCGACCAGCTCGCGCATCGAGAACGGCTTGGTCATGTAGTCGTCGGCGCCGACTCCCAGCCCCACCAGCATGTCCGTCTCGTCGTCCCGCGCGGTGAGCATCAGCACCAACACCGGGCGCTCGGCCTGGATGCGCCGGCACACCTCCAGCCCGTCGATACCCGGCAGCATCACGTCGAGCACGACGACGTCCGGCTGGAGCCTGCTCGCGGCCTCCACGCCCGCGAGCCCGTCCTCGACCGCGTGGACGGACCAGCCCTCGGCGGCCAGCCGGTGGACGATCGCCTGGCCGATGGCCGGCTCGTCCTCCACCACGAGGACGGTGGTCGTCGGCACACCCGGGGTCTGGTGCGAGTTCGCCATGGCGCCAGCGTGGCACAGTCGCCGCCATTGCGGCGGTGCGGCCGGCCGCCGCCACGGCGGCTGTGGCCGGGGATTCGTATGATGGCGGCACCATGAGCGGCTCTTCCGCACCGCCGGTCCCGGCCCTGGCGCGGCCCGCCCGGTGCCGGCACGTCGTCAGCCTCCCTCCGCACGCCTGCCCGGCGAGTGAGTCGTGCTGACCGACTGGCTGCTCGTGGTCCTGGGCGTGCTGCTCACGGCAGGCACCGCCGTGTTCGTCGCGGGGGAGTTCTCGCTCGTCACGCTGGACCCCGGCGTCGTGGAGGCGCACGCCGACGACCACGCCGGCCGGCGGGTGCTGCGGGCGCTGCACAACCTGTCCACCCAGCTGTCCGGCGCGCAGGTGGGCATCACCGTCACCACGGTGCTGCTGGGCTACACCACCCAGCCGGCGGTCGGGCGGCTGCTCGGGCGCGCGCTGCACGGTCCGTTGTCGGCCGGACTGGCCACGGGGATCTCGGTGGTCGTGGCGCTGGTGCTGGTCAACACGTTCTCGATGCTCGTCGGCGAGCTGGTGCCCAAGAACTTCGCGCTCGCGGAGCCGCTGGCCACCGCCCAGGCGATCGCGCCGTTCCAGCTGGCGTTCACCACGGTGTTCGCCCCGCTCATCGCCGTGTTCAACGGCAGCGCCAACTGGCTGCTGCGGCGCGTGGGGGTCGAGCCGCGCGAGGAGCTGTCCGGCTCCCGGTCGGCCAGCGAGCTCGCCGCGCTGGTGCGGCGGTCCGCGGAGCAGGGCACGCTCGACGAGTCCACCGCGACCCTGCTGACGAACTCGCTCGACTTCGGCGAGCTGACCGCGATCGACGTGATGACCGACCGGTTGCGCGTGGTGACCGTCCGGCGCGACGACACCGCGGCCGACGTGCTGCGCACCGCCCGGGCCACCGGGCACTCCCGGTTCCCGGTCATCGGGGAGTCGAGCGACGACATCGTCGGCGTGGTGCCGCTGCGGCGCGCCGTCGCCGTGCCCTACGAGCGGCGCGAGGAGGTGCCGGCGGCCGCGCTGATGGTCGACGTGCTGCGCGTCCCCGAGACCGTCCACCTCGGGCCGCTGCTCGTGGAGCTGCGCGGTCGCGGACCGCAGATGGCTGTCGTGGTGGACGAGTACGGCGGCACGTCGGGTGTCGTCACGCTCGAGGACGTCGTCGAGGAGCTGGTCGGCGAGGTGGCCGACGAGCACGACCGCGCCCGCGGCTCCGCGGCCCGCCGGGCGGACGGTTCCTGGGGCTTCCCCGGGGTGCTGCGGCCCGACGAGCTCGCCGAGATCACCGGGCTCGTGGTGCCCGACGACGGCCCGTACGAGACGCTCGGCGGCCTGGTGATGGCCCGCCTGGGGCGCATCCCGGTGCAGGGGGACGTCGTCGAGGTGGACGGCGTGCGGCTCGAGGTGGAGCGGATGGACGGGCGGCGCGTGGAGCAGCTGGGCGTGCGGCGCGCGGGGGCGGGCCGATGAGCAGCTCCCTGGCGCTGGTGCTCGTCGTGGTGTTCCTCGCGGGCAACGCCTTCTTCGTCGGCGCGGAGTTCGCCGTCATCTCCGCGCGCCGCAGCGCCATGGAGCCGCTCGCGGCGGCGGGGGACCGGCGGGCCCGCACCGTGCTGTGGGCGATGGAGCACGTCTCGCTGATGCTCGCGTGCGCGCAGCTCGGCATCACGGTGTGCTCCACGAGCCTGGGCCTGGTCGCGGAGCCGGCCATCGCGCGGCTCGTCGAGCGGCCGCTGCACGCGCTGGGCGCGAGCGGGGCGTGGACCCAGCCGGTCGCGTTCGTGCTCGCGCTGCTCGTCGTGGTGTACCTGCACGTGGTGCTGGGCGAGATGGTGCCGAAGAACCTGGCGGTGGCCGGCCCCGACCGCGCCGCGCTGGCCTTCGGCCCCCCGCTGGTGTGGCTGGGGCGGGTGGTGCGGCCGGTGATCACGGCGCTGAACTGGCTCGCCAACCGCTCCGTGCGGCTGGTCGGCATCGAGCCCCGGGACGAGGTCGCCTCGTCGTTCACCGCCGAGGAGGTGCAGTCCATCGTGGAGCGCTCGGCGGCCGACGGCCTCATCAGCGACGAGCAGGGGCTGCTGTCCGGCGCGCTGGAGTTCTCCGACCGCACGGCGCGCGACGTGATGGTGCCGGTGGCCGACCTGGTCGGGATCGACGAGGGCGCGACGCCGGACGAGGTGGAGCACCTGGTGGGACGCACGGGCTTCAGCCGGTTCCCCGTGCGCGGCGAGGACGGACGGCTGCTGGGCTACCTCCACGTCAAGGACGTCCTGTACGCCGACGCGGCGACGCGGTTCCAGCCGGTGCCGGCCTGGCGCGTGCGCCAGCTCGCGGTGGTGCGGCCGGACGACGAGGTCGAGGACACCCTCGCCGCGATGCAGCGCTCCGGCGCGCACCTCGCCTGTGTGGACGAGGCGGGTGCCGCGGTGGGTGTCGTCTTCCTCGAGGACATCCTCGAGGAGCTCGTCGGCGAGGTGCGCGACGCGATGCAGCGCGGGCAGCTGCCGGGCGCGTGACCGGGCAGCGGGTGGCCTCCGGTAGCCGGGAGGCATCGTGCGGGCGTCCATCGGGTGACCGCCGGGCGACGTGATTTGTGACCTTGGTCCCACGCGCTCGGCGTGTCGCACCGGCGTGTCGCGCCGAAAGCGGGCGATTCGGCTGGACGGGTGTCCAAAGGGGGGTTGGTCGGGGCCCGGAAAGGCCGTTATGGTTCCGTGACCAGGGGCAGGTAGAGACCAATGTCGGGCGCCGCAGTCGGTGGCGCGCCGTAGCCGAGGGACGGAGGTGCCGTGGGGTCGCACCGCCACGAGCCCGTCTCGCCGTCGCCTCGCCGCACCACTGCGGTGCGCCTGCCCGAGGCCCACGCCGCTCCGCACCGCCGCAAGAGTGCGACGCGCCTCGTCGGGCGCCTCGGCGTCCTGACCGCCCTCCTCGGCATCACGGTGGTGCTCCCGGTGTCGCAGGCGGCCCTGGCCGACGCCGGTGTGCCCTCCGTCTTCGCCAGCCACGTGGCGCTGCCGTCCACCGTCGACGCGCTGACGGCCATCCCGCCGTCGCAGCAGCCACCCGCCTCGCTGGTCTCCGCCAGCGGAGCTGGCACCCAGATCAGCCTCGACGACGTGGAGCGCGTCTCGCGTTCCGTCGAGCGGAGCCCGCTGCAGGGCTGCGACGGCGTGCGCCGTCCCGCGAAGTCGAACGGCGCCATCCCGGCCGACAGCCTGTGCACGCTGTTCGACGGCCACACCCAGATGCGGGCGGACGCGGCCGTCGCGCTCGCCCAGCTCAACGAGGCCTACGTCGCCAAGTTCGGCGCGGACATGTGCCTGGCCTCCGGCTACCGGACCATCGCCCAGCAGTACGCCGTCAAGGCGGAGAAGGGCGGGCTGGCGGCCGCGCCCGGCACCAGCAACCACGGCTGGGGCCTGGCGATCGACTTCTGCTCGAACGAGACCCAGGGCGCCCGCTGGGCCTGGCTGAACGAGAACGGCCCGCTCTACGGGTTCGTCAACCCCTCGTGGGCGCTTCCCGGCGGGGTGGGCCCCCACGAGGCGTGGCACTGGGAGTTCCTCAAGGGCGTCCAGGAGGACGGCGAGTACTGGGGCTGAGCGGCTCCCGGTCCCCGTGCCCCCGTGCGGTGTCCCGTGCGGCGGCGTTCCGTTGCGAGTGCTGTGCCCCTCGTCGCGCTGTGCCTTCGTGGCGCCGCGCTCGCATGCCGGCCACTCGGATGCCCGCCACTCGCATGCCCGCCACTCGCATGCCCGCCGCCGTTTCAGTGTCGCGGTTGCGGGCAGAGGCGGTTGCTAGCGGAGGGCCAGGCCCCAGGTGAGGGTGTGCGAGGCGCCCGGCGCCAGCCGGACCAGGTCGTCGCCCGTGCGGAACGCGTCCGCGACGCACGTCATCGGCTCGGCGGCCACCGCCGTGCGCTTGATCGACTCGACCTCGTCGCCGGTGCACACCTGCCACGCGCGGGCGGTCTCGTCGGTCCACAGCGCCACCGTGGTCCCGTCCGGCCGGCCCAGCAGCAGCCAGGAGCACCCGTCGCCGTCGCGGACCAGGTCCGTCCAGGCGTCGTCGTACACGTGGCCGGCCAGCCGCGTGGGATCGCGCAGGTCGAAGCCGCCGGCCACGGGCTCGGTGCCCGTGGGCAGCAGCCGGTTGTCGATCGTCACGTGGCGGGTCGCGTCGACGCGCAGCGTGCAGTCGTCGAGGCTCGCACCGCCCGTGGACAGCCACGGGTGGACGCCCGCGCCGTACGGTGCCGTGGAGTCACCGGCGTTGGTCGCGGTGAGCCTCGCCGTCAGGCCGGCCTCGCTGAGCGAGTAGGTCACAGCGAGCCGCAGCGGCCACGGGTAGCCGGTCGTCGGCACGATCGCGTGGGTGAGCTCGATCGACGAGCCGTCGTCGGACGGGCCGGCGGTCTGCCAGCGCACGTGGGTGACGAGCCCGTGCAGCGCGGTCATCCGCGCCGGCTCGCTCACCGCCACCTGGCGCACGGTGCCGTCGTACTCGTACATGCCGTTCGCCAGCCGGTTGGGCCACGGCGCCAGGATCATGCCGGAGAAGGCGGGCGCCAGGTCGCTCTCGTCGTACGGCCGGACCACGTCGACGCCGCCGACGCGGTAGATCCGCACGGAGGCGCCCACCTCGGCGATGACCGCCTCGTGGTCGCCGGACTGCAGGCGGTACTGGGCGCCGCTGGGGAAGGGAGTCACATCCCGCACCGTACCTGGACGCGTGCCCGGCCTCGCAGTCCGTGAGTCCTGCGTTGTTCACCCGTTGGTGGGGCGCAGCCGGGTGACGACGGGGCCGTCGGGGCTCACCCCTGTGGATGGCGCGCACGGTGCGAGGCGGCGATGTCCTACGGTCGCGTGCATCGAGCTGCGGTGGCAGACGGAGCGCGAGGAGATTCGACGTGTCATGGGACGGTGCCGTCCTCGTCGAGCGTGAGGTGCGCGAGCTCATCCGCCGGCGGGGGCTGGATCCGGCGCGCGACCCCGAGGGGGTGCGCGCGCTGGTGTCGGCGGCGATCGCCGACTACGACGAGCGGGCGGTGCTGGGCGCCGTGCCGCCGCTCGACGACGCCGCGGCCGTGCACCAGCACGTGGTCGATGCCGTGGCCGGGCTGGGTCCGCTGCAGCGCTACCTCGATGACGAGTCGGTGGAGGAGATCTGGATCAACTCCCCGACGCAGGTGTTCGTCGCGCGCGGCGGTGTGGCCGAGCTGACCACGACGATCCTGAGCGAGGAGCAGGTGCGCGACCTGGTGGAGCAGATGCTCAAGGCGTCGGGGCGCCGGCTGGATCTCAGCTCGCCGTTCGTCGATGCCTGCCTGCCCGGCGGGGAGCGGCTGCACGTGGTGATCCCGGACGTCACCACGCGCTGGGCCGTCAACATCCGCAAGCACGTGGTGCGCGCCACCAGCCTGGACGACCTCGTGGCGCTCGGGTCCCTGCCGCCGCAGGCGGCCGCGTTCCTTGCCGCGGCGGTGCGCGCCGGGCTCAACGTGCTGGTGTCCGGAGCCACCCAGGCAGGCAAGACCACCGCGCTGAACGCCCTGGCGGGCGCGATCCCGGCCCGCGAGCGCGTCGTCAGCTGCGAAGAGGTCTTCGAGCTGCGTCTGGCCGCTCGTGACTGGGTGGCGATGCAGTGCCGCCAGCCCAACCTCGAGGGCACCGGCGAGATCCCCCTGCGGCGCCTGGTCAAGGAGGCGCTGCGGATGCGGCCCAGCCGGCTGCTGGTCGGCGAGGTGCGGGAGGCCGAGGCGTTGGACCTGCTCATCGCGCTCAACGCCGGCATCCCGGCCATGTGCACCATCCACGCCAACTCCGCGCGGGAGGCGCTGGTCAAGCTGTGCACGTTGCCGCTGCTGGCCGGCGCGAACGTGTCGTCGGCCTTCGTGGTGCCCACCGTCGCGAGCGCCGTCGACCTCGTGGTGCATCTGGACCTGGATGCGAGCGGGCGACGCGGGGTGCGCGAGGTGCTCGCCGTCCCCGGCCGTGTGGAGGCGGGCGTCGTCGAGACCGCCGAGGTGTTCGTCGTCCGCGACGGTCGGCTCGTGCGCGGCGACGGCTTTCCTCCGCATGCGGAGCGGTTCGCGCGGGCAGGGACGGACCTGGTGGCGCTGTTGCGGGCGCGGGACTGAGGGCGGCGGCGGATGGGTGTGGTGCTCGGCTTGCTCCTCGGTGCGGGGCTGGCGTGCGTGTGGTGGTCGTTCTGGCCCGCGCCGTCGCGACGCACGACGAACCGGTATGCGGACGTTGTCCGCGACACGCTGGTCCAGGCGGGGGTGACGGGGGTGGGGCCGGGAGTGCTCCTGCGGGCCGGGCTCGCCGGTGCGTTCGTCCTCGGCTCCATGGCCCTGCTCGTGGTTCCCGTGCCGGCCGTGGCCGGCGTGGGTGCGGCGTTCGGCGCGGCGCTGCCGTGGGTGCTGCTGCGTGGTCGGGCACGGCGCCGCGTGCTGCGGCTCCGGCGCCTGTGGCCGCAGGTGGTGGACGACCTCGCGTCCGCGGTGCGTGCCGGGCTGTCGCTGCCGGAGGCGGTCGCGGCGCTCGGCGAGCGGGGGCCGGCGGAGCTGCGGGCGCCGTTCGCGGCGTTCGCGGTGGACTACCGGGCGTCCGGAAGGTTCGGGGACAGCCTCGACACCCTCAAGGATCGGCTGGCCGACCCGGTGGCGGACCGGATCGTCGAGGCGCTGCGGCTCACCCGGGAGGTGGGCGGCACGGACCTGGGCCGGCTGCTGCGCACGCTGTCGGTGTTCCTGCGGGAGGACCTCGCGACCCGCGGCGAGCTCGAGGCGCGGGCGTCGTGGACGGTCAATGCCGCGCGGCTGGCCGTGGCCGCGCCGTGGGTGGTGCTGGCGATGCTCGGCTCGCGGCCGGAGGCGGCCGGGGCGTACGGCAGTCCCACCGGGGTGCTGGTGCTGCTGTCAGGTGCGGGCTGCTCGGCGTTCGCGTACTGGCTGATGCTGCGGCTCGGCCGGCTTCCCGACGACCCGCGGGTGCTGCGATGAGGCGCGGCCGCCCGCCCACGGGTCGTGTGGTCGGCGCGTGTGCGACGGGCCGACGGGACGCGGTCCTCGGTGGTGCTCGCGACGAAGCGGGAGGTGCCGCGTGAACGCCGGAGCGTTCGTCGGCCTGCTGTTCGGCGCCGGGATGGTGCTGCTCGCGGCGCACCGCCAGGCCCGTCGGCCGTCGCTGGACCGGCGGCTGGCTCCCTACCTGCGAACGCGTCGCACGCAGTCCGCGCTGTTGAGGGAGTCCGCGGCCCCGCTGGCGGGTGCCGCCCGGCTGGCGGCGCCCTTCCTCGCGGACCTGGTGCGGCTCGTCGGCCGGCTCGGCTCGCCGGCTGCGGACCTGCGCTGCCGCCTGGCGCGCGCCGGCAGGGTCGAGACGGTGGAGCAGTTCCGTGCCGGGCAAGTGGTGTGGGGGGCATGCGGGCTGGCGGTCGGGCTGGCGGCTGCGCTCGCCGTCGGCACCACGAAGGGTGGGCCTCCGGCCGCGCTGGTGGTGCTCGTCGCCGTCGTCGGGCTGCTCGCGGTGCTGGCGCGCGACTGGGCGCTGACCCGCGCTGTGCGGGTGCGGGAGGCGCGGCTGCTCGCCGAGCTGCCCACCGTCGCCGAGCTTCTGGCGCTCGCCGTGGGCGCGGGGGAGGGGGCCGCGACCGCGCTGGAGCGCGTGGCGCGCACGACGAGGGGCGAGCTGTCGGACGAGCTGCGCGCCACCCTCGCCGACGCGCGTGCGGGCATGGCCCTGACCGCGGCCCTGGACGGGCTGGCGGCACGCACGGGCCTGCCGGCGCTGGCGCGCTTCGCGGAGGGGGTGGCGGTGGCCCTGGAGCGCGGCACGCCGCTGGCCGAGG
>DASWOL010000107.1:0-16952 GCA_036398695.1 Cellulomonas sp.
GGGAGGGCATCGGTGGTCGAGCGGTTGCGGGTCGCCGTGCTGGGTGCGGGCACCGTCGGCACCGAGGTGGTCCGCCTCCTGACGACGCAGGCCGACGACCTGGCGGCGCGCGTCGGCGCCCCGCTCGAGCTCGTCGCCGTCGCCGTGCGGAACCTCCACGCCGAGCGCGACCCGGTGGTCCCCCGCGCGCTGCTCACGCAGGACGCCCGCGCCGCGGTGGACAAGGCCGACGTCGTCGTGGAGGTGATGGGCGGCATCGAGCCGGCGCGCGAGCTGATCCTGCGGGCGATCCGCAACGGCGCCGCCGTCGTCACGGCCAACAAGGCGCTGCTGGCCGAGGACGGTCCCACGCTCTACGCCGCCGCCGACGCCGCGGGGGTCGACCTCTACTTCGAGGCGGCGGTCGCGGGCGGCATCCCCGTGGTCCGCGCGGTGCGCGAGTCGCTGGCCGGCGACCAGGTGCGCCGTGTGCTCGGCATCGTCAACGGCACCACGAACTACGTGCTCGACAAGATGGCGACCGAGGGCCTGGACCTCGAGCAGGCGGTGAAGGAGGCGCAGGCGCTCGGCTATGCCGAGGCCGACCCGAGCGCGGATGTCGAGGGCTACGACGCCGCCGCCAAGACCGCGATCCTCGCGTCGCTCGCGTTCCACACCCGCGTCCCGCTGGACGCGGTGGGGCGCACCGGGATCACCCACCTGACCGGGGCCGACGTCGCCTGGGCCGAACGCACCGGCCACGTGCTCAAGCTGCTCGCCGTCGCGGAGCGGGCGCACGACGAGGACAGCGGTGCCGACGGCGTCCTGGTCGGCGTGCACCCGACGCTGGTCCCGGCCGAGCATCCGCTCGCCACGGTGGGCGGCTCGTACAACGCCGTGTTCGTCGAGACCGCGGCGGCCGGTCAGCTGATGTTCATGGGCCGGGGGGCCGGGGGAGCGCCGACCGCCTCGGCGGTGCTCGGCGACGTCGTCGCCGTCGCCCGGCACCGGGTGGTCGGTGGTCGCGGGCCCGTGGAGTCGTCGTACGCGGACCTGCCCGTGCTGCCGGCGGACGCCGCCCGGGCACGGTTCCAGCTGCGGCTGGACGTGGCCGACCGCCCCGGCGTCCTCGCGCAGGTGGCCGCCGCGCACGCCGAGCACGGCGTCTCGATCGAGGCGGTGCGCCAGGCTCCGGGCGACGCGCGTGTCGCCCACCTCGTCATCACCACCCACACCACGTCCGAGCGCGCCCTGCACGCCACCGTCGAGGCCGTCCGGGCCCTGCCGGCCGTGCTCGCCGTCGTGTCGGTCCTGTCCGTCCTGCGAGTCGAGGGAGCCTGATGGCCCACCAGTGGCGCGGCGTCATCGCCGAGTACGCCGACCGCCTGCCGGAGCCCGTGCGGCGCGTGCCCGTCACGCTGCTCGAGGGCGGCACGCCGCTGGTGCCGGCGCCCGGGCTGTCCGCGCGCGTCGGTGCGCAGGTGTGGCTGAAGGTCGAGGGCACCAACCCCACGGGATCGTTCAAGGACCGGGGGATGACCACCGCCATCTCCGCGGCCGCGGCGGCCGGCACCCGGGCGGTGGTGTGCGCGTCCACCGGCAACACGTCCGCGTCCGCCGCCGCCTACGCCGCCCGCGCCGGCATGGTCTGCGCCGTGCTGGTGCCCGCGGGCAAGATCGCGATGGGCAAGCTGAGCCAGGCCGTGGCCCACGGCGCCCGGCTGCTCCAGGTGGACGGCAACTTCGACGACTGCCTGGTCGCCGCCCGCAAGCTCGCCGAGGTCTACCCCGTGGAGCTGGTCAACTCCGTCAACCCGTATCGCATCGAGGGCCAGAAGACGGGCGCGTTCGAGGTGGTCGACACCCTCGGCGACGCCCCTGACATCCACGTGCTGCCGGTGGGCAACGCGGGGAACATCACGGCGTACTGGAAGGGCTACCGGGAGTACGCCGGCTACGACGACGGCGCCGGCCTGCCGCCGGCGGCGACCGGCACCCCGGCGATGTGGGGCTTCCAGGCCGCCGGCGCCGCGCCGATCGTGCTGGGCCACCCGGTCACCGAGCCGGAGACCATCGCCACGGCGATCCGCATCGGCAACCCCGCCTCCTGGGACAAGGCCGTGGCGGCGCGCGACGACTCGGGCGGCCTCATCGAGTCCGTGACCGACGAGCAGATCCTTGCGGCGCACCGCGTGCTGTCGGCCGGGGAGGGCGTGTTCGTCGAGCCCGCCTCCGCCGCCGGGGTGGCCGGCCTGCTCAAGCTGGCCGACGAGGGCCGCGTGCCGGCCGGCGCGCGCATCGCCGTCACGGTGACCGGCCACGGCCTCAAGGACCCGTCGTGGGCGCTGCGCACGCCCGACGGCGGCGAGGTGACGCCGGTCCGCGTCAGTCCGGACGTGGTGGCCATTGCCACCGCGCTCGGCCTGGAGTAGGCATCGCACCATGCGTCTGGCAGCCGACCACGTGCGCGTGCGTGTGCCCGCGACCAGCGCCAACCTCGGTCCCGGGTTCGACTCGCTCGGCGTCGCGCTGTCGCTGCACGACGTCGTCGAGGTGCGGGCGGTGTCGATCTCCGGCGCGGTCGTCGAGGTGACCGGCGAGGGCGCGGGCGTGGTGCCGACCGGGGAGGACCACCTCGTGGTGCGCGCCATCCGCGAGGGCCTGGACCACGCGGGCGCCTCGCAGGTGGGCCTGCACCTGACCTGCACCAACCTCATCCCGCACGGGCGGGGGCTCGGCTCGTCGGCCGGGGCCGTGGTCGCCGGGCTGCTCGTGGCGCGCGCCCTGGTGGCGGAGCCCGCCGCGCTCGACGACGACACCGTGCTCGCCCTGGCCGCGGCGATGGAGGGCCACCCGGACAACGCCGCCCCCGCGCTGCTCGGTGGCGTGACGGTGGCGTGGGCGGACGACGCGGTGCGCGCCGTGCGCGTGCCCGTGCACCCCGACATCGTGCCCGTGGCGATCGTGCCGCCGCACCAGCTGTCGACCAGAGCCGCGCGCGCCGTGCTGCCGGCGCAGGTGCCCCACGCCGACGCGGCGTTCCAGGCGGGCCGGGCCGCGCTGCTGGTCGAGGCGCTCGGCCGCCGGCCCGACCTGCTGCTGGCGGCCACCGAGGACCGCTTGCACCAGGAGTACCGGCGCTCGGTGATGCCGGACTCGCTCGCGCTGGTCGGCGCGCTGCGCAAGCGCGGGGTGGCGGCGGTGGTCTCCGGAGCCGGGCCGACCGTGCTCGCGCTGGCCCGCCGCTCCGCCTCCGGCCCCAACGGGCTGCCGTCCACGGACGCCGACGGCGCGATCGCCGCGGCCTTCGGCGGCGTGATGGCGGGCTGGCGGGTGCTGCCGCTGCCGGTGGACATGGTGGGCGCCGTGGTCGAACGCGGCACCGACGAGCCCTGACGCGCCGGCAGAATCACCCATCGGGACGGCCTCGGTCGGGTGTTACGATAACGGCGTTCCCCGGACCTCCTCGTGGTCCTGCGCGCTGGTCGAGAAGACCCGCGTTCCGAACGAGTCGACGAACGGGAACGGCCGCTTCCGTCACGCACAGGTGCACGGCCGCGCGGCTCCACACCACAGCCCGGCCTGAGATCGGCCAGGCCCCGGCCTACCTGAACACCACGGGTAGGCCCGACGAGGGGAAGGATCCTTCGTGACAGACACCATCGACACCGCCCGCAACGGCTCCCTGACCGCCCTGCGGTTGCCCGAGCTGCAGGTGCTCGCCGCCGAGCGCGGCGTCAAGGGCGCCTCCAAGATGCGCAAGGCGGACCTGCTCGCGGCGATCGGTGCGGCCACCCCGGCCGCCCGCCCGCAGCAGGAGCACCACAACGGCGACACCCCCGGCAACGGCGCGACCGCAACCGCGACGGCCACCACAGCGGTGGCCGAGCGCCCCGCGCGGCGGACCGCCGCCCGCCACGCGCCGGCGGCGGACGAGCGCACGCCACCGACGGTGGACGAGCGCCCGGCGCCGGCAGCCGACCAGCGCACGGCACCGACGGCGGACGAGCGTCCGGTACGGACGGCGGACGAGCGCCCGGCACGTCAGCCCGACGAGCGTCCGGCACGTCAGCCCGACGAGCGCCCGGCCCGGGACGAGAGCGACGCCCGTGGCGGCAACCGCGGCGACGTGCTCGCCGGCCTGGAGGCCGCGCTGGACGCCAAGCTCACCCAGCACGAGGAGCGCGACCCGCGCGGCGAGCGCCGCCCGCGCCGCTCCGGCCGCGGCACCGGTGCCCCGGTGCGTGCCGACGACTCGGAGGCGATCCACCTCCCCGAGGCCGGCGTGCAGAACGGCCAGACCAACGGTCAGGCCGGCACCGGACAGCAGCACGAGCAGCGCCCGCAGAACGACCGCCAGAACGACCGCCAGAACGACAACCGTCAGGTGGACAACCGCCAGGTCGACGGCCGTCAGGGCGACAACCGGCCGCCGAGCTACAACCAGGGCGGCGAGGACGACGGGATGGGCGGCCGGCGCCGCCGCTCCCGTGACCGTTACCGCGACCGCGACCGCAAGCGCGGCCGTAGCACGCCCGGGCGCCCCGGGATGCCGGACCTGTCCGGCCTCGACGAGATCGAGGTGACCGAGGACGACGTGCTGCTGCCCGTCGCGGGCATCCTCGACGTGCTCGACTCCTACGCCTTCGTGCGCACCTCCGGCTACCTGCCCGGCTCGAACGACGTCTACGTCTCGCTGGGCCAGGTCAAGCGCTCCGGCCTGCGCCGCGGCGACGCGATCACCGGCGCGGTGCGTGCGCCGCGCGAGGGCGAGCTGCAGCAGCCCCAGCAGGGCAACCGGCCCAACAAGTTCAACGCGCTGGTGCGGCTCGACACCGTCAACGGCCTGCCGCCGGAGCAGCTGCGCAACCGGCCCGAGTTCTCCAAGCTGACGCCGCTGTACCCGCAGGAGCGGCTGCGCCTGGAGACCACCGAGCCCGGCAAGCTGTCCAGCCGCGTCATCGACATCGTCGCGCCGATCGGCAAGGGCCAGCGCGGCCTCATCGTCTCCCCGCCCAAGGCGGGCAAGACGCTGATCATGCAGCAGATCGCCAACGCGATCACCACGAACAACCCCGAGGTCCACCTCATGGTGGTGCTCGTCGACGAGCGCCCCGAGGAGGTCACCGACTTCGAGCGTTCGACGAAGGGCGAGGTGATCTCGTCCACCTTCGACCGGCCGGCGTCCGACCACACGATCGTCGCCGAGCTGGCCATCGAGCGGGCCAAGCGGCTCGTCGAGATGGGCCGGGACGTGGTCATCCTGCTGGACGGCATCACCCGCCTCGGCCGCGCGTACAACCTGGCCGCGCCGGCCTCCGGTCGCATCCTCTCCGGTGGTGTGGACGCCGCGGCGCTCTACCCGCCCAAGAAGTTCTTCGGCGCCGCCCGCAACATCGAGAACGGCGGCTCGCTCACCATCCTCGCCACGGCCCTGGTCGAGACGGGCTCGAAGATGGACGAGGTGATCTTCGAGGAGTTCAAGGGCACCGGGAACATGGAGCTGCGGCTCAACCGGTCGCTGGCGGACAAGCGGATCTTCCCGGCGGTGGACGTCAACGCGTCCGGCACCCGCCGTGAGGAGATCCTCATGTCCAAGGAGGAGCTCTCCATCGTCTACAAGCTGCGCCGCGTGCTCGGCGCCCTGGACTCGCAGCAGGCGATCGAGCTGCTCCTGGGCAAGATCCGCGAGACGAAGACCAACGTCGAGTTCCTGCTCCAGGTGCAGAAGACCACGCCCGGCGGCCTCTTCGACGAGAAGGAGATCGGCCGCACCGTGTGACGCGAGGCCACCCGGCCTGATCGGACCAGACCCGGCCCTCCACAGCCCGTCGCGGCCCGATGCGGCCCGGCGTCAGGCGTGCCGGCGGCCGGTGAGCGCGCGGCGGTAGACGGCCTCGATCTCGTCGACCACCGTCGGCACCGCGAAACGACGGGCGGCGACCCGCTGCCGTTCGGTGGCGCGGGCGCGCGCCTCGTCATCGAGCAGCCAGCGGGCCAGGGCACGGCCGAACGAGCCGCGGTCGCGGGGGGCGACGAGCTGGTCCTCCAGGCCGGCCATCGTCGAGCGGTAGCCGGGGTTGTCACCCGCGAGCACGGGCCCGCCGCCGGCGGCCATCGCCTCGACCACGGAGATCCCGAAGCTCTCCCCGCCGGTCGACGGCAGCACCACGAGGTCGGCGTCGGCCAGCAGCGCCGCCTTCGCCTCCTCGGCGACGAAACCCGGCATGTCCACACGGTCGCTCAGGCCGGCGTACGCCACGCGCGAGCGCAGCTCGTCGGCCAGTGGCCCGGTGCCGGCCAGCGTCAGCGTCCACGGCCGGGACACCAGCCGGTGGTCCACCACGTACGCGGCGGCGTCGAGCAGCTCACGCGGTCCCTTGCGCGCGACGAGCCGGCCCAGGAACACCACGCGGAGCGGCCGTTCCTCGTCGTCGGCGCGCGCCGGAGCGGGGAACCGGGACAGGTCGACCGCGTTGGGCACGACGACCGCCTCGACGCCGAACGACGAGCGGGCGAACTCCGCGGCCGGCGCCGACACCGCCATCACCGCGTCGAACCGCCGCAGCGTGCGCCGCTCGAGCAGCCCGAGCGCCCGCGTGCCCGCCCCCACCACCGGTGACTCCGGAAGGATGTGGAAGGTCCCCACCACCGCGACGTCGTCCGGCACGCGGCGCACCAGCCGGCCCGCCATGAACGGCGAGTGCGGCAGCTGGACGTGCAGCACGTCGAAACGCACCTCGTCGAGCAGCGTGCGCAGGTCGCCGCCGCGGGCGGGCAGCGGGGAGGACAGCACGTTCCCGTTGAACCGGACCCGCAGGTTGCGGCCCAGCACGTGCAGCCGCTCCAGGTCGGTGCGGCTCGTCGCCGACGCGACGAGGTGCACCTCGTGGCCGCGCGCCCGCAGCTCGCGCGCCACGGTGAGCACGTACTGCTGCACGCCGTCGGGCGCGTCCAGGCCGTCGTCGAGGACGAGGCCGATCACCAGGGCCGTGGTCTCAGGCGTCGGCGCGGGCACGCGGCCAGGATAGGGCCGACGTCGTTCGCACCCGGGAGGCTCCGTTGTCCGTCAGCAGCTCGTTCCAGGCGTTCGCGCAGGAGGCCCCGGCCCAGCAGGCCGCGTGGATGACGATGGTCCGTGGGCTCGCCGAGGCGAGTGCGCTCGACCCGAGGACCGAGGAGCTCGCCTACCTCGCCGTGCTGGCCGCCACGGGGATGGAGTCCGGCCTGCCGTTCCACGTCGCGCAGGCGAAGGCGCTCGGCGTCACGCGTGACGAGCTGGTCTCGGCGCTGCTCGTCGGGCTGCCCGCGGTGGGGCACCGCGCGGTGGCCGCCCTGCCCGCCGCGCTCGCGGCCTACGACGCGTGAGCGCCCGGCAGCGGTATGCCGACGAGCTCGCGCGGCTCGACGACGGCGAGATCCCCGCCTACCTGACCGCCGGCTCCGGCCTGCCGGGTCCGCGGAGCAACCTCGAGCTGCTGTACGCCTTCGGCGACGTCGCCCCGGCGCGGCTGGTCCTCCTGCTCGCGGACCACGCGGACGAGTACCTGCGCTGCTGCGGCACCGCGGCGCTGGGACGGCTGCTGCTCGAGGCGGACGACGAGGCCGCGGGCGCGTCGTCAGGGGCCGCCGACCTGCCGACGCGCGCCGCCCTGGAGGCCGTGCTGACCGAGCGCGCCCGCGACCCGATGTGGCGGGTCCGCGAGGGTGCCGCGATGGCGGGCCAGCGGCTCGGCGCGGCCGCGCCGGAGGCTCTCGCGGGCCTCGTCGGGCGCTGGCTGGACCCCCGCGACCCGCTCGTCGCCCGCGCCGCGGTCGCCGCGATCTGCGAGCCGCCGATCCTGCGGCCGTCGCCCTTGCTGCGCGCCGCGGCCCTCGACGCGTGCGAGCGCGCCACGGACGTGCTCCGCGCCGTCCCGCCCGGCCACCGCCGTGACGCGGACGTCCGCACGCTTCGCCAGGGCCTCGCGTACTGCTGGAGCGTCGCGGTGGCGGCCGACCCCGGCGCGGGCCTGCCCCGGTTCCGTGCCCTGCAGGCCGACGACGACCCCGACGTCGCGTGGCTCGCTCGCGAGAACGCCAAGAAGGCCCGCCTGGCGGCACTCCTGTGAGTGGTCCGTCGGGGGGCGCCCGAGCCGGGCGAGCAGGCACCGCGCTGCGGGACGATTTCGGGTGCCGTCAGCGTTCTGGCATGATGGTTTGTCGGTCTGCCGGTTCACCGGCGCTTCCCGCGTCGGACCCGGAGACATCCCCACCAAGGAGAATCCCGTGAAGTCTGGTATCCACCCGCAGTATGTGCCGACCCAGGTGGTCTGCACCTGCGGCAACACTTTCGTCACCCGGTCCACCGTGACCAGCGGTGTCATCCACGCGGACGTGTGCAGCGCCTGCCACCCGTTCTACACGGGCAAGCAGAAGATCCTCGACACCGGCGGCCGCGTCGCCAAGTTCGAGGCGCGCTACGGCAAGCGCACCGCGACCACGACCACGAAGTAGCTTCCCGGCAGCGCCGGTGCCGGCGGGTTCGCCCGCTCGCACCGGCGCTGTTGTCGTGTTCGGCGGCAACCGCGGCCGGACGCGGCACCTCGGCCCGAGATCGGCGGCACGGACCGCCGGGTTCGGCACGAGCTGCCGATCTCGGCGAGGAGCAAGGGGAGGTGGGGGAATGAGCGAGGCGTTCGACGCCGTCACGCCGCTGCTGGACGAGCACGCCGCCATCGAGTCGCGCCTCGCGGACCCCGCCGTGCACGCCGACCCGGCGCTGGCCCGCAGGCTCGGCCGGCGGTACGCCGAGCTGGGCCGGGTGGTCGCGTCGTACCGCGCCTGGAGGTCCGCGTCCGACGACGCACGGGCCGCCGCGGAGCTCGTCGAGCTCGCGGACGGCGACGAGGCGTCCGAGCTGGCCGGCGAGCTGCCCGCGCTGCGCCTCGCGGCCGACGAGGCGGCCGAGCATCTGCGCCGCGTGCTCGTCCCGCGTGACCCGGACGACGCCCGCGACGCGATCCTCGAGGTCAAGGCCGGCGAGGGCGGCGAGGAGTCCGCACTGTTCGCGGCCGACCTGCTGCGGATGTACATGCGGTACGCCGAGCGGCAGGGCTGGGCGGTCCAGCTGCTCGACGCCACGGAGTCCGACCTCGGCGGCTACAAGGACGTCCACCTGGCCGTCAAGTCGCGCGGCGCGACGAGCCCGGAGGACGGCGTCTGGGCGCACCTGAAGTACGAGGGCGGCGTGCACCGCGTGCAGCGCGTGCCGGTCACCGAGTCGCAGGGCCGCATCCACACGTCGGCGGCGGGCGTGCTCGTCTTCCCCGAGGCCGACGACGAGGGCGACGTCGAGATCGACCAGAACGACCTGCGGGTCGACGTGTTCCGGTCGTCGGGTCCTGGCGGGCAGTCGGTGAACACCACCGACTCGGCGGTGCGGATCACCCACCTGCCCACCGGCATCGTGGTGTCCATGCAGAACGAGAAGTCCCAGCTGCAGAACCGTGAGCAGGCGATGCGCGTGCTGCGCGCCCGGCTGCTGGCGGCGCGGCAGGAGGAGGCCGCCGCGGTGGCGAGCGAGGCGCGGCGCAGCCAGGTGCGCACGGTGGACCGCTCGGAGCGGATCCGCACCTACAACTACCCGGAGAACCGGATCGCCGACCATCGCACCGGCTACAAGGCGTACAACCTCGACCAGGTGCTCGACGGCGACCTGGGTCCGGTGATCCAGTCGGCGATCGACGCCGACGAGGCGGCTCGGCTGGCCGCGGCGGCGGGCAGATGACCGACCAGGCCCGCCACATCGGTGATGGCGTGCCGGATCGGCACAACGATGTGCCGGATCGGCACGAAGGTGCCGATCCGGCGGGCGACGTGGGGCTGCGGGAGCTGGTCGAGGGGGCCGTCCGGCTGCTCGACGAGGCGGGCGTCGCCTCGGCGCGGCACGACGCGCTGGCGCTGGCGGCATTCTCGCTCCGGGTGGAGCGCGTCGACCTGGTGCTGGCACCCCCGCTGCCCGACGGGTTCCGGGGCCACTTCGCGGGACTCGTCGCGCGGCGGGCGAGGCGCGAGCCGCTGCAGCACATCGTCGGCAGCACCGGGTTCCGGTACGTGACGCTGGCGGTCGAGCCGGGGGTCTTCGTCCCGCGGCCGGAGACCGAGGTGGTGGCCGGGCTGGCGGTGGACGAGGCGGCGGCGCGCGTGGCGGCGGGCGACGACCCGCTCGTGGTCGACCTGTGCACCGGCAGCGGCGCGATCGCCGTGGCGGTGGCGACCGAGGTGCCCGCCGCCCGCGTGGTGGCGGTGGACCTGTCGCTGGCGGCCGTCGGCCTGGCGACCCGCAACGCGCAGGCCACCGGGGCCCAGGTGCGCGTGCTGCTCGGTGACGTGAACGACCCGGAGCTGCTGGCGGAGCTGACCGGCAGTGTGGACATCGTCGTCGCCAACCCGCCCTACATCCCCCCCGACGCCGAGCCCACCGAGCCCGAGGTGCGCGACCACGACCCCGACCTCGCCCTCTACGGCGGCGGCGCGGACGGCCTCGACACCCCGCGCGCGGTGCTGGCGGCGGCGGCACGGCTGCTGCGCACCGGCGGGCTGCTGGTGGTCGAGCACGCCGAGGTCCAGGCGGAGGCGCTGCGGGAGGCGGCCCGGGCGACCGGGGCTTTCGGCGAACCCCGCACGGTCCCCGACCTCACCGGACGGCCGCGTGCACTGCTGGCGCGGCGCACGGCGTGAGCAGCGCGTGACGTCACGGCGGGACGTGGAAGACTCACCCGACGTGAGGTGTGACCACGCGATCGTCCGGAGCCTGCACGACGGTGCGAAGGCCGGGGCATGATCCTGGACGCGAGGGACCCGCAGGCCTGGGGCCCGGCGATCGACGAGGCGGTGCACGCCGTGTCGCGCGGCCGGCTGGTGGTGCTGCCCACCGACACCGTCTACGGCGTGGGCGCCGACGCCTTCGCGCCCCGCGCGGTCAAGGCGCTGCTCGACGCGAAGGGTCGCGGCCGGCAGATGCCGCCGCCGGTGCTGATCCCCGACGTGCGCACGCTCGACGGCCTGGCGACGGACGTGCCCGGAGCGGTCCGCGCGCTCGCCGCGGCGTTCTGGCCGGGCGCGCTGACGATCATCGTCGCGGCGCAGCCGACGCTGACCTGGGACCTCGGCGAGACGAAGGGCACGGTGGCGCTGCGCGTCCCCGACCACCCGCTCGCCCTCGCCCTGCTGCGGCGCACCGGCCCGCTGGCCGTCTCCAGCGCGAACCGGACGGGGCATCCGGCGGCCACGACCGCCGACGACGCCGCCGGTCAGCTCGGCGACGCGATCGACGTCGTCCTGGACGGCGGGCCGACGCCCGGCAACGCGCCCTCGACGATCGTCGACGCGACCGGGGACCGGCTGCGGCTGGTCCGCCTGGGCGCGCTGTCGCTCGAGGAGCTGCGCACCGTCGCCGACATCGCCGGGCCGGACGACGAGCCCGCGGCCGGTGAACCCTCGTCCGCCGGCGCCTCGTCGGAGCCCGCGTCGGCCGGCGCCTCGTCCGGGCCCGCGGCGGGCGCCTCCTCGTCCGACGACCCCGCCTCCGGCACGGCCGGCGCCGCCGCGCCCGGCGACGGCCGATGAGGGCCTATCTCCTGCTGCTCGCCGTCGCCGCCGCGGTGACCTACCTGCTGACGCCCGTGGCGCGGCGGCTGGCGTTCTCGTGGGGCGCGATCACCGCGGTGCGCGCCCGTGACGTCCACCACGAGCCCACCCCACGGCTCGGCGGCATGGCGATGTTCGGCGGACTGCTCGTCGCGATGCTGCTGGCCAGCCGGCTGCCGTTCCTCCACGCGGTCTTCGGCAACCCGCACCCGATCATCGGCATCGTCGGCGGCGGCGCGATCGTCTGTGCGCTCGGGGTCGCCGACGACATCTGGGACCTCGACTGGCTGACCAAGCTGATCGGCCAGGTGCTCGCCGCGGTGTTCCTCGCGTGGCAGGGCGTGCTGCTGTACCAGATGCCGCTGTTCGGGGTCACCGCCTGGTCCAGCCGGGTCTCGCTGTTCATCACCGTGCTGTCCGTGGTGGTCGCGATCAACGCGGTGAACTTCGTCGACGGCCTCGACGGCCTGGCCGCCGGGGTGCTGGCGATCGGCGGCTCGGCGTTCCTCGTCTACAGCTACCTGCTGACCGCCGGGACGAGCGAGGACTACGCCAGCCTGACGACGCTCGTGCTGGCGATCCTCGTCGGCATGTGCCTGGGGTTCCTGCCCCACAACCTCTACCCGTCGCGGATCTTCATGGGCGACTCCGGCGCGATGCTGCTCGGCTTCGTCATCGCCGCCGCGGGGATCGTCGTCACCGGGCAGATCGACCCCGGCGCGGTGTCCACCCGGGCGTCGTTCCCGGCCTACCTGCCGATGCTGCTGCCGGTCGCGGTGCTGGTGCTGCCGCTGCTGGACATGGTGCTGGCGGTGGTGCGACGCGTCGGCTCGGGTCACTCGCCGTTCCACCCGGACAGCCGCCACCTGCACCACCGGCTGCTGGCGCTCGGGCACTCGCACCGCCGCGCGGTGGCGATCATGTACCTGTGGACGGCGCTGTTCGCGTTCGGTGCCGCCGCCCTGGTGCGCTGGTCGACCACCACCGTGCTCGTCGTGGTCGGCGTC
Organism: Cellulomonas sp.; assembly: GCA_036398695.1. GTDB lineage: Bacteria > Actinomycetota > Actinomycetes > Actinomycetales > Cellulomonadaceae > Cellulomonas. Next base: position 12,618 of record DASWOL010000107.1, read on the forward strand.
GGCGTGGTCGTCGCCACCGCGCTCACACTCGGCCCGCTGCGCGGCCGTTCGCTGCGACACCAGGAGGCGGCATGAGCGAGTCCGACGAGAGGCCCACGCCCCGTGCGTCGGAGTCCGGGTCGGCGGCGGAGGCCGTGTTCCGACGCGCGCTGCGGGACGTGGCGATCCTGCTGGGCGCGCTGCTGGTGCTCGGGCTGGTCGTGGGCGGTCTCGTCGCCGGGCTGCCCGGCGTGTGGGGCGCCCTGATCGGCTGGGGGCTCGCCGTGGTGTTCTCCACGACGACGATCGTGGCGATGGTGCGCACCAGCCGCTCGTCGCCGGCGGCGATGGCGGGCGTCGTCATGGGGTCCTGGCTGGCCAAGGTGCTCGTCGTCGTCCTCGTGCTCGGCCTGCTGCGACCGCTGGACTTCTACTCGGCGCCGGTCCTCGGCGGGGTGCTGGTGATCGGCGTCATCGGGTCGGCTCTGCTCGACTACCGCGCCGTCACCCTAGGACGTGTGCCCTATGTCGAACCGGGCGCAGGGGACGGAACGGGCGCGCGGCCGAGGACCTAGGGCTGCGGCAGGCCGTTCATGGCGTGGGTTAGGCTTTCGGCTGACCATGACGGCCGGGGTGCCGATGTCGTGCCCACCCGGCTGGCGGAGTGGCCCGTATCGACCCCACGATCACCGAGGAGTGCGCTCTGACCAGCCTCATCACGGTGCTCCGGCTCGCGGCAGATGACGGCGGCGGGTTCCAGGCCCCGACGATCGCCGACTTCTTCCCGGCGCCCGTCCTGTCGGTCGGCACCTGGCTCCAGTTCGACCGCATCGAGTTCGCGCGCATCGTCGCGGCACTCGTCGTGATCGCCGTCTTCGTCGTCGCCGCCCGTCGCGCGCAGCTCGTGCCCGGCCGCTTCCAGGCCGCGATCGAGTGGGTCCTGGACTTCGTGCGGCACGGCGTGGCCGAGGACGTGCTGGGCAAGGAAAGTGCCGGCCGGTACGTCCCGCTGCTCACCACCGTGTTCGTCGCGATCCTGGCGTTCAACCTCACCGGCATCATCCCGGGCCTCAACATCGCGGGCACCTCCCGGATCGGGCTGCCGCTGATGTTCGCGCTGTGGGTGTACATCACCTACCTCGCGGCGGGCGTGCGCAAGCACGGGCTCGGCGGGTTCCTCAAGACCAGCCTGTTCCCGTCCGGTGTGCCGCCGTTCATGTACGTGCTGCTGACGCCGGTCGAGATCCTCCAGGTGTTCGTGCTGCGGCCGGCCACCCTGGCGCTGCGGCTCATGGCGAACATGGTGGCCGGGCACCTGATGCTCGTGCTGTGCTTCTCCGCGTCCGAGTACTTCCTCTTCGAGGCGGTGCCCGCGATGAAGGCGTTCGGACTCCTCACGTTCGTCAGCGGGTTCGTCATGACGCTGTTCGAGGCGTTCGTCGCCGCCCTGCAGGCTTACATCTTCACCATCCTCGCCGCCGTCTACATCAGCCTGTCCACGGCTGACGAGCACTGATCAACGTGCCCGGCCGACCGGCCGGGCAGCACAGGAAGGAATCGAGCCACCGTGGCAGACACCAGCCTCATCCTCGCCGCCGCCAACAACGTCTCCGGCAACCTCGCCACCCTCGGTTACGGCCTTGCGGTGATCGGCCCCGGCATCGGCCTGGGCATCCTCATCGGCAAGACGATCGAGGGCATGGCTCGCCAGCCCGAGGTCTCCGGCCAGCTGCGCACCACGATGTTCATCGGCATCGGGTTCGTCGAGGTGCTCGGCCTGCTCGGCCTCATCACCGGGTTCCTCTTCAAGTGATCACGGCCGCGCTGACCGCGGCCGCCCTGACGGCCGCCGACGGGCAGGACATCGACGGCATCCGGCTGCTCGCGCCGGCCGCTGCCGACGTCGTCGGCTCGCTCGTCGTCATCCTCATCATCGCGGTGCCGTTCTGGAAGTACGTGCTGCCGACGTTCCAGAAGGTCTTCGACGAGCGGGCCGCCAAGATCGAGGGCGGACTGGCCAAGGCCGAGTTCACCCAGGCCGAGGCCGCCGCGACGCTCGCCGAGTACCAGCAGCACCTGGCGGACGCCCGTGCCGAGGCTGCGAAGATCCGCGAGGACGCGCGCGCCGAGGGCGGCCAGATCGTCGCCGAGCTCAAGCGCAAGGCGCAGGACGAGGCCGTCCGCATCGCCGACACCGCGCGCAAGCAGATCGAGGCGGAGCGCCAGCAGGCGTCCGTCGCGCTGCGTGCCGAGGTGGGCACCCTGGCCACCGCGCTGGCGTCGAAGATCGTCGGGGAGTCGCTGACCGACGAGGCGCGCAGCTCCCGTGTGGTCGACCGTTTCCTCGACGACCTCGAGGCGTCGACCGCCGCTGCGGCGAGGGGGCCCGAAGCCTGATGCGGGGAACGAGCCGGGCGTCGCTCGCGGCAGCCGAGGGCCGGTGGGAGCCGGTCGTCGCCGCTGCCGGGTCCGACGCGCTGTCGCTGGCCGACGAGCTGTTCGCGCTCGTCGACGTGCTGGACTCGTCCGGCTCGCTGCGCCGCATCCTGGCCGACCCGTCCACCGAGCCGCCGGCGAAGGCCGCCGTCGTGGTGCGGCTGCTCGAGCGCGCCGACCCGCGCACCGTCGCCGTCACGCAGGACCTCACAGCGGCGCGCTGGTCCGAGGAGCGCGACCTCGCCGACGCGGCCCAGCAGCTCGGCATCGACGCCGCCCTGGCGGCGGCGGAGTCGGCCGGACAGCTGGACACCGTGGCCGACGAGATGTTCGAGATCGTCCGTGCCCTGGCCGGCCAGCGCGAGCTGCGCCGGACGCTGCACGACGCGTCGGTGCCCCCCGCCGCGCGGGCCGCGCTGATCGACGCCGTGCTGGGCGACGGCGGCACGCCGGCCACCCGGGTGCTCGCGCGCCGGGCGGCGGCCGTGCCGCGCGGCCGGCGGTTCGTCGCGCAGCTGGGCGACATCGCCGACCTCATCGCCGAACGCCGCAACCGGCAGGTGGCGACGGTGACCGTCGCCACGCCGCTCGACGGCGCGCAGCGCGACCGGCTGACCGGCGCCCTGGTGCGCGCGCTGGGCCGGCAGATCGAGCTCAACGTCGTGGTGGACCCCACCGTCGTCGGCGGGCTGCGCGTGCAGTCCGGTGCCGACGTCATCGACGCGACCGTGCTGGCGCGCCTCGCCGACGCACGCCGCCGGCTGGCGAGCTGACCGTGACACGTACCACGCACGCTCCGCGTGCGACCCGTGAGGAGACAAGGAATGGCTGAGCTGACGATCCGGCCGGACGACATCCGCGCCGCGCTGGACCGCTTCGTGCAGTCGTACGAGCCACCGGCCGCGGCGGCCGAGGAGGTCGGCCGCGTCACGCTGGCCGCCGACGGCATCGCGCAGGTCGAGGGCCTGCCGGGTGCGATGGCGAACGAGCTGCTCGAGTTCGAGGACGGCACGCTCGGCCTCGCGCTCAACCTGGACGTCCGGGAGATCGGCGTGGTGGTGCTCGGCGAGTTCGCCGGCATCGAGGAGGGCCAGCCGGTCAAGCGGACCGGCGAGGTGCTGTCCGTGCCGATCGGCGACGGGTACCTCGGCCGGGTCGTCGACCCCCTGGGCCGGCCGATCGACGGGCTGGGCGAGGTCGCCACCGAGGGCCGCCGCGCCCTCGAGCTGCAGGCTCCCGGCGTCATGCACCGCAAGTCGGTCCACGAGCCGCTGCAGACCGGCCTCAAGGCGATCGACACGATGATCCCGATCGGCCGCGGCCAGCGGCAGCTGATCATCGGCGACCGGCAGACGGGCAAGACCGCCATCGCGATCGACACGATCATCAACCAGAAGGCCAACTGGGCGACCGGCGACCCCCAGCAGCAGGTGCGCTGCATCTACGTCGCGATCGGCCAGAAGGGCTCGACGATCGCCTCCGTGCGCGGCGCGCTCGAGGAGGCCGGCGCACTGGAGTACACGACCATCGTCGCCGCTCCGGCCAGCGACCCGGCGGGCTTCAAGTACCTCGCCCCGTACACCGGCTCGGCCATCGGCCAGCACTGGATGTACCAGGGCAAGCACGTGCTCATCGTGTTCGACGACCTGTCCAAGCAGGCCGAGGCCTACCGTGCCGTCTCCCTGCTGCTGCGCCGCCCGCCGGGGCGCGAGGCCTACCCGGGCGACGTGTTCTACCTGCACTCCCGCCTGCTCGAGCGCTGCGCCAAGCTGTCCGACGACCTGGGCGCGGGCTCGATGACCGGCCTGCCGATCATCGAGACCAAGGCGAACGACGTCTCGGCGTACATCCCGACGAACGTCATCTCCATCACGGACGGCCAGATCTTCCTGCAGTCCGACCTGTTCAACGCCGACCAGC
>DASWOL010000108.1:0-4003 GCA_036398695.1 Cellulomonas sp.
GCACTTCCCGGGGCTGGGGTACGTCACCGGCAACACGGATGCGACCGCCGGCGTCACGGACACGGTGACGGGCTTCGACTCCGCGTCGGTGGGAGTGTTCCGGGCCGGGGTGCAGGCCGGGGCGACCACGGTCTTGATGTCCACGGCGATCTACGCGCGGATGGACCCGACGGCGCCCGCGGCGTTCTCCGCCACGGTGGTGCAGCACGGGGTGCGCGAGGCGCTGGGCTTCTCCGGGGTGATCGTCACGGACGACCTGTCCGGGGCGGCGCAGGTGGCCGCGTGGTCGCCGGGGGACCGGGCCATCGACGCGATCTCGGCGGGGTGCGACCTGGTGCTGTTCTCCAAGGACCCGGAGGTGGTGCCGGACGCGGTGGCCGCGGTGGTGGCGAAGGCGAGGTCGGACCCGGCGTTCGCGGCGAGGGTCGACGAGTCCGCACGGCGGGTGCTGGCGCTCAAGGCCAACCTGATCGGCTGACGACGGGGGCGGCCCCGCTCGTCGCCCCCGGCCACGCGGACAGCGTCTCCGGCTTCGCGCAGCCGCCGGTCTCCCCGGGGCCGGTCCGTGCCGTCGCTCGACCCTGCCCGCGGCCCCGGTGTCCACCGAGCGGATCCCATCGCCGTGACCGACGGGAGTCGGCAGGGGATGTGGGCGCTGCGCCTAGCTGCGTGCCGCGGCCTTGACGGCCTTCTTCGTCGCGCGGACCTCGAGCAGGGACTGCTTGTCGGTGATGTCGGCGACGGACCTCGTCGTGCCCGGATCGCCGAACGGCGCCGCCGCCTGAAGCCAGCCGGGCGGTGTGACGCCGCGTTGCTTGCCGAGGAGGGCGAGGAAGATGCGCGACTTCTCCTCGCCGAACCCGGGCAGCGCCTCCAGCCGGCGCAGCACGGTGGCCGCGTCCGGGTCGCCGTCCGTCCACAGGCGGGTGGGGTCGCCGTCGTACTCGTCGACCAGGTGCCGGGCCAGCGCCTGGACGCGGCCGGCCATCGCCCGGGCGAAGCGATGGATCCCCGGCGGCTGGGTGGCGATGGCGGCGAAGTCGTCGGGGTCCGCCTCGGCGATGCGATGGACGTCGAGGCCGCCCATCCGGTCGGCGAGCTTCCTGGGGCCGGCGAAGGCGGTCTCCATCGGAACCTGCTGGTCCAGGAGCATGCCGACGAGGAGGGCGAAGGGGTCGGTGTCCAGGAGGTGGTCGGCGGCCGGGTCGCCGGTGAGCCAGAGGGCCATGGCTCCATGGTGCGCCCGCGCCGCGCACGGGCGCGCGTCGGGCGTCGTCGTCAGGGGAGGACGAGGCGTGACGACCGGGGGCGCGGCTGGCGTCGTTCAGGCGTCGACCCGTTCGCGCGGCCGGGCCGTCCTCTGAGCAGCGGGGATGTCGGTGGTCGATGGTGAACTGAGGGTGTGGAGATGGTGGCGCTGGAACCCGGCTCAGGGCGGGAGGTCGCGGGTCTGCCGCTGCCCCAGCTCGACCCCACGCGCCGGCCGCTGCTGGATCTGGGCGGTGACATGGCACCGGAGGACGCGTCTGCCGATCCCGTCCGCCGCCTGACCGCCGCGGTCGCGCAGGCGGACCTTCTGGCGACGGCGGCCGCCGCGTTCCGTGACGAGCTCGTCGCCACCGCCTACCGGGAGGGTGCCGCCGAGTACGCGGCCCGGCTGACGCATCCGTCGGCCAGGGAGCGTCGCGAGTGGGGCGCTCGCGGGATGCTCGCGGAGCTGGCGTGCGCGTTGCGGATGCCCGAGGGGACGCTGGCGCGGCGGCTGGCACGGCAGGCGGCGCTCGCGGCGTTCCCACGGTTCTGTGAGGCGAACGCCGCCGGCCTGGTCTCCTCGTGGCACTGCGACGTGATGCTGGACATCTTCGGCGGCGTGGACGACGAGGCGGCGCTCGCCGCGGCCGACGAGGCGCTCGTCGGCAAGGCGCTGGCCGCGACCGCCTCCGAGCTGCGCGTGGCGGCGCGTCGCTGGCGCGCCCGTCACATCCCCAGGACCGAGGCGGAGCGTGATCGCAACCTGGCGGACCGCCGGGTCGAGGTGTCCGCGGCTGATGACGACCTGTGCTGGCTCTCCGCGTTGCTCCCGGCCGCGCAGGCGATGGCGATCTACCACCGGCTCTCGGACATCGCCTCGACCGCGTCGGGGCCGGCCGAGCCACGCACGCTGCCTCAGCTGCGCGCCGACGCGATGTGCGAGCTGCTGCTCGGCGCGCCGGCCCCGAGCGCGGTGGTGGGCGCTGGCGCATCCGCGGTCACCGGCGCGCGCCTCGTTGGGCACCGGGTCACCGGCGCGGGCCCTGTCGGCGCGGGAGTCACCACTGCCGGCCCCGTCGACGAGGGAGTCACCACTGCGGGCCCTGTCCGCGACGGAGTCACTGCTGCGGGCCCTGTCGGCGACGGGGTCACCGGCGCGGGCCCCGTTGGCGACGAGGCCGCCACCGACTCGGTCGTCGTCGCAGAACGCGCCACCGGTGGAGACCTCGTCGGGGACGGCTGGCAGTCGATCAGGCCCACCGTGGTGCTGACGGTGCCCGCGCTGTCCCTGCTGGGTCGTTCCGACGAGCCGGCGGACCTGGAGGGCTTCGGGCCTATCGACATCGAGACCGCCCGCGAGCTCTGCGCGCTGGCCCCGTCGCTCATCCGGGTGCTCACGCATCCCGAGACCGGCGCGGTGCTGTCCGTCGGCCGCGACCGCTACCGCGTCCCGGCGGACCTCAGGACGGCTCTGGTGATCCGTGACGAGACCTGCCGGTTCCCGGGCTGCCGCCGCCGCGCCGTGCGGTGCGATCTCGACCATGCCACCGCCTGGGAGCACGGGGGCGGCACCGCCGTCGACAACCTGGAGCACCTCTGCCGCAAGCACCACCGCCTCAAGCACGAGCTCCGTTGGACGGTGACCCACGACGGCGGCGGGACCGTCACCTGGACCTCACCTGTCGGGGGGCGGTACCGGACCGAGCCGGCCGTTCGGATCGGTCGAGGTGGAGCGCGAGGACCTGGACCGCCACCTGCAACGTAGGCTGGATGCGTGCCGGGGCGCTGGGTGGTGGTGGTGCCCGTCAAGGAGGCCACGGCCGGGAAGACGCGGTTGGGCGGTGCCCTGGACGAGCCGTCGCGTGTCGCGCTCGCGCGGGCCATGGCGCTCGACACGATCGAGGCTGCCGCGGGGTGCTCCGCCGTGGGGCTCGTCGTGGTGGTGACGGCCGACGAGATGGTGGGGCGGGAGGCGCCGACCTCGCGACGTCGGACGGCCGGATCGACGGGGGGCGCGGCGACCAGGGACGCGGCGACGAAGGGCGCGGCGACGAGGGGCGCGGCGACGAGGGGCACGGCGATGGTGCGCGTGGTGCCCGAGCCGTCGCACACCGGGCAGCGGTCGGGCCTGGACGCGGCGGCGGCGGCCGGGGTGAGGGCTGGACGGGCCATGGCTCCCTCGGCCCCCGTCGGCGTGCTCCTCGGTGATCTGCCGGCACTTCGTCCCGACGATCTGGCGACCGCCCTCGACGACGCCGACCGACGTGACCGTGCGATGGTGCCGGACGCCGCAGGCACCGGGACCACGCTGATCACCGTGGGGCCGGGGGCCGCGTTCGACTCCCGGTTCGGAGTCGGCTCCGCCGCCGCGCACGTCGCGCTGGGGTACGCGTTGCTGGATGTCGCCGGGACCTCGACGCTGCGTCACGACGTCGACCTGCCGGTCGACCTCGACACGGTGCGCGCGATGGAGCCGGGCCCCCGCACGGCGCGGCTGCTCGACCGGCTCCTGGCCGGCGGCGGACGGGTGGTCGACCTTGCCGTCGATCGCACCGCCTAGCTGGAGCAGGTGATCGACCAGGCGCACGCGCGCGGCTAGGGCAGTCGCTCGACCAGGCGGAGCGCCTGCTCGGCGATCGTCGCGGTCGCGGGCACGTCGGACATCAGGGTCGGTGCGGCAGCGGCCGCCCAGCCCTCGTCGACCAGGCCGGGCACCGTGGCGGCGTCCACCGTGTCGACCAGCCAGGCGTCG
>DASWOL010000109.1:0-2094 GCA_036398695.1 Cellulomonas sp.
CTCCCGCAACCACACCCGGGAGATCTGGAGCTCGCTGGGCGGAAACCTCAAGGCGTAGTTCACGTTGCAGGTCAGCGTCGCCGCCGACTCCTTCGACTGGGCCGAGACGGCGCCGCCGGTCGAACGCATCGAGGCGTTGGCCTCGCCGCGGGTGGTCCCCTCGCGGGTGGCCCCGCCGGGGTCCGCCCTGTCCGGGGCGGCCCCGGCCCGGACCATCCCGTCAGCGCCGTCAGCGCCGTCAGCGTCGTCACCGCCGTCCACGGCGCGGCCGGCCTAGCCGCGCGGTCGTCATGGGCAACTCGGGGGAGGCGGTCGTCGGGGCGCACGGTGCGCCGGTCTGCGCGCGTGCCGGGGTCCGTCGCGGCGTCGCCGCGGCGCTGCTCGGTCTGCTGGTCGCGGGCGCGCTCGCCGGCTGCGGCGGGGCCAGCGAGTCCGGCGCCGGCGGGGCGAATCCCGCAGCGAACCAGCAGTGGCAGTTCCAGGCGAGGGTCGAGGCCGATCGCAGCGTCCTGTTCGCGGCGAACCTGTACTTCCCGCCGCAGGAACAGGTGAAGGTGCACGACACGACCGTCGTGACGATCAGCCTGCTGGCCTCGGCGGTCCAGCCCGCGCCGACCGGCGCCACCGGCTCGCCGGGGGTGGGTCCGTCGACGAGCTCGACGCCGTTCTTCAGCGGCGCGGTGGTGGGACTGGCCGCCGCGCCGAATTCGGCGCTGTCCGTACAGCCGCAGTCCGCGCAGCGGCAGGCACTCGTGAGCGCGCACGATCAGGGTTCGTGGAACTTCGCCGTCACGGGCCTGGCCGTCGGCGACACCCAGGAGACCTTCATCGCCACCGCCTACGACGGCGACGGCGACACGGCGCTGGCGACCAAGGAGGTCTCGGTCGACATCGACGTCCGTAACACCGCGAGCAACGCGACCTCGTCGGCGTGGCACTGGCTGGTGGGCGTCGCGGGTGGACTGGCCGCCATCGGGGCGCTGATCGCGGCCGGGTGGAAGGCGGTCAGCTGGCTGCGCAATCGCCACGACCGGCCGGGGGCGCACGCCGGCGGGCAGTAGGCTGGGCCGCATGGCCGACGACTGCCTGTTCTGCGCGATGGTGGCCGGCACCGTCCCCCACACGACCGTGTGGGAGGGCGAGGCGGCACTCGCCTTCGCCGACATCAACCCGCAGGCACCGGTGCACGTGTTGGTGGTCCCGAAGGTGCACCTCCCCGACGTCGTGGCCCTCGGCGCCGACCCCGAGGCCGGCGCGGCACTGCTGGACGGCATCGCCGCGGTGGCGCGGCAGGAGCGGCTCACAGACTTCCGCACGGTCTTCAACACTGGTGCCGGGGTCGGGCAGAGCGTCTTCCACGTCCACGCGCACCTGCTCGCCGGACGGTCGATGGGCTGGCCGCCCGGCTAGGTACGGGCCGGCGCGAGCGCCGCCGCAGCTCGCCGAAAGGGCGGGAAAACGGCGCAGCGCCGGGATACAGTGGAGTGGTCCAGCTTCTCGACCAGAAAGTCGATCTTGCCCGATCCCACTGCGACCGATACCCCGAGCATCGATTCTGCCGTCGGCGAGCTGGACGGCGCGTCCGCTGCCGCGGCGCCCGCAGCGCAACGAGTGTCGACGACGATCGTCGTGCCGCAGGAGCAGGCCATGGTCGCCCTGCTCGGTCCGGGCGACGAACTGCTGCGGCACGTCGAGCGCATCCTCGACAGTGACGTGCACGTGCGCGGCAACGAGATCACCCTCTCCGGGCGCCCCGCCGAGAACGCCCTGGCCACCCGGCTGTTCGAGGAGCTGCTGGAGCTGGTCGGCTCCGGGCAGCAGCTGAGTGTCGACGCGATCAGCCGGTCGCTGGCGATGCTGACGGCCGACTCCACGCACCGCCCCGCCGAGGTGCTGAGCCTCAACATCCTGTCCCGGCGCGGTAAGAACATCCGCCCGAAGACGCTGAACCAGAAGCGTTACGTCGACGCCATCGACAACCACACGGTGGTCTTCGGCATCGGTCCGGCCGGAACCGGCAAGACCTATCTCGCGGTCGCCAAGGCCGTGCAGGCGCTGCAGGCCAAGCAGGTCAATCGCATCATCCTGACCCGT